>JAMNXS010000007.1 GCA_023653025.1 Burkholderiaceae bacterium | reverse complement strand
TGGACGCTGTCGCCGCTGGCGCTGGTGGGCATCGTCGATGCCGGCGTGCGCAATCCGCGTGCGCTCGACGCGCCGCTGGCCATCGACGGCAACTGGCGACGCTGGCAGCTCGGGCCGGCGACTATCAGCCTGCCGGCCGAGCGCCTGGCCGCGCTGGGCGCGCCGCTCAACACCGTGCAGCCGTCGGGACTGATGCGGCTGTCGTGGCCTGCGCTGACGGTCGAACGCGCGGCCGGCGGGGTGGATATCGATGGCCGCATGCAGCTGGACATGACGGAGATTGCGTCGGCCTTATCGCCGGTCAAGCCGCTGGGTGCTTATCGCATGCAATTTGATTGGCAGGGAGACAAGGCCCGGCTCGATCTGAAAAGCTTGTCGGGTCCGCTGCTGCTCGAAGGCGCCGGCAGCATCGTCGACGGGCGCCTGCAATTCTCGGGGCAGGCCTGGGCGCAGGAAGGCGAAGAACAGAGGCTGGCCGTGCTGCTGAACCTGCTGGGTCAGCGCCGCCAGGTGGGAAACAGAAACGTGATCGCGCTCGAATTCAAATGAAAAGAATCTCGCAACTCGCCATGCTGCTCGCGGTGCTCTGGCTGTCGGCCGTCCTGCCTGCGGCCTTCGCGCAGGAACCCGCCGACAACCAGGCGACGCTGAACTTCGTCGGCGCCGACATCGAGTCGGTGGTGCGCGCGGTCGGGCACTTTACCGGCAACACCTTCGTCATCGACCCGCGCGTGAAAGGGACCATCAACCTCGTCTCCGAGAAGCCGGTCAGCAAGCGTCAGGCTTTCGAGATGCTGACCTCGGTACTGCGCCTGCAGGGCTATGCGGTGGTGCGCACGCAGAATTTCGTCAAGGTGGTGCCGGAGGCCGACGCCAAGCTGCAGGCGTCGCCGGTGCAGATCGGCAAGCTGCGCGGCGACCAGATCGCCACCCAGATCTTCCGCCTCGATCACGAGAACGCCAACGGGCTCGTCGCCGTGCTGCGGCCGCTGATCTCGCCGAACAACACGATCGCGGCCGACCCGACCAACAACACGCTGATCATCACCGACTACGCGGACAATCTGAAACGCCTGTCGCGCATCATCGCCGCGCTCGACGTACCGTCGATCGGCGACCTCGACGTGATCAAGATCGAGCATGGCATCGCGGTCGACATGGCCATCACCATCAACCGCCTGCTCGATACCGGCGCTGCGCCCGGACAGGCCGACCCCGGCCGCGTGCTGCTGCTGGCCGACTCGCGCACCAACTCGCTGATCATCCGCGCGCCGACGGCCGCCCGCGCGAACCTCGCGCGCAACCTGATCGCCAAGCTCGACCAGCCGACCACGCTCCCGGGGAACGTGCATGTGGTGTACCTGCGCAACGCCGAAGCGACGCGGCTGGCGCAGGTATTGCGCGCGGTGGTGGCCGGCGAGACCGGCGCGGCCAGCCCCACCGGCCCGACGACGACAACGCCCACCCAGCCGACGCAGCCGACCACGCAGCAGCAGGGAGCCGGCCTGCAGGTCCCGCCGTCGTCGCCCGCGCCGCAGCAGGGGCCGCTGCCGACCGGCGGTACGGCCGGCTTCATCCAGGCGGACCCGGCCACCAATACGCTGATCATTACCGCCAACGAACGGGTCTACCGCAACCTGCGCGCCATCATCGACCAGCTCGATGCGCGGCGCGCGCAAGTGTATGTCGAGTCGCTGATCGTCGAGATCAGCGCCGACCGCGCGGCAGAACTGGGCGTGCAGTGGGCGGCCTTGTCTGGCAGCGGCGGCAGCAGCTACCGGGTCGGCATCCTGACCGGCTTTGCCACCGAGGGTAACAATCTTGTGCGGCAGGCCGCGTCCATTCTCGGGCCGAACAACACGCCTCTGCCGCCGGGTAATGGCCTCACCGCCGGCATCTTCAAGCAGGACAACGGACAGCTCGGACTCGGCGCGCTGGCCCGCGCGCTCGAAACCAACACCAAGGCCAATATCCTGTCGATGCCCAACTTGATCACGCTCGACAACGAGGAAGCGCGGATCATCGTCGGCCAGAACGTTCCTTTCATCACCGGCCAGTTCACCACGCCGGCCTCGGCCGGCGGCGCGGCCGGAGTCAACCCGTTCCAGACCATCGAGCGGCGCGACATCGGCCTGTCGCTGCGCGTGCGCCCGACGATTTCCGAGGGCGGCACGGTCAAGATGGCGATCTATCAGGAAACATCCAACATCCAGCAGTCGACCGCCTCGGGACTGATCACCTCCAAGCGCTCGATCGACACCAACGTGCTGGTCGACGACGGACAGATCATCGTGCTCGGCGGGCTGATCGAGGACACGCTGACCGACTCGGTCGAGCGCGTGCCGGGCCTGGGTAACATTCCGTTGCTGGGCTATCTGTTTCGCTACCAGTCGAAGCGGCGCACCAAGACCAACCTGATAGTGTTCCTGCGACCGACCGTCGTGCGCAGCAGCGAGCAAAGCGTGTCGGTGGCCGGCGATCGCTATGACTACATCCGCGGCGCGCAGATGGCCGTACAGCCGACACCCAATGCGCTGCTGCCCGACACCGATTCGCCGCGCCTGCCGCCGCTCGAGGGCGGTCGCCCGGTCGGCGGCTCGATGCTCAACCGCGAGCCGTCCGGCGTGCGCCAGTCTTCCGGCGCGTCGGGGCGGTCTGCGGTGCAACCTTCGCCGCCGCCCGAGGTCTTTCCGGTGGAGCCGCCCGTAATCAACCAGCGATGAGGGACGGCAAGCATTGTTCAGAAGAGACCAGCCATGACCATTGCCATGCATGACCCGCGGCTGCTGCCGTTCACTTTCGCGCGCGACTTCGGCGTGCTCGCGCAGGCCGGCGAGCCGGACGGCGCCGTCGATATCTGGGTATCGGAGGCGACCGTGCCGTCGGCGGTGGCCGAAGTCAGTCGCCGCTTCGGACGCGTGCGCCTGAACCGGCTGCCGCGCGAGCAGCTCGAGAGCGCGATCGCGAAAGCCTACGCCGGCTCCGGCGGCGACGCCGCGCAGGTGGTCGACGAGGTCGAGTCCGATCTCGACCTCGCGCGCCTGATGCAAGACATGCCGGCGGTCGAGGACCTGCTGGAGTCGTCCGACGACGCACCGGTGATACGCATGATCAACGCGCTGCTCACGCAGGCGCTGCGCGAGGGCGCCTCCGACATCCACATCGAGCCCTTCGAGCAGGTGTCGGTGGTGCGCTTTCGCATCGACGGCCGGCTGCGCGACGTGGTGCGTCCGAAGAAGGCGATCCATGCGGCACTGATCTCGCGCATCAAGATCATGTCTCAGCTCGACATCGCCGAGAAGCGCCTGCCGCAGGACGGGCGGATCACGCTGCGCGTCGGCGGCAAGCCGGTCGACGTGCGCGTGTCCACGCTGCCCACTGGCCACGGCGAGCGTGCGGTGCTGCGACTGCTCGACAAGGAAGGCGGGCGCATGGACCTGCAGCATCTGGGCATGGGCGAGGGCACGCAGGCGCAGTTCGACCACCTGATCGCGCAGCCGCACGGCATCGTGCTGGTCACGGGACCGACCGGCTCCGGCAAGACCACGACGCTCTATGCGGCGCTGTCGCGGCTGAACTCGCCATCGACCAATGTCCTCACGGTCGAGGATCCGATCGAATACGAATTGCCCGGCGTCGGCCAGACCCAGGTCAATGCGCGCATCGACATGACGTTCGCCAAGGCCTTGCGCGCGATCCTGCGGCAAGACCCGGACGTGATCATGATCGGCGAGATCCGCGACCTCGAGACCGCACAGATCGCGGTCCAGGCCTCGCTAACCGGTCACCTCGTATTGGCCACCCTGCACACCAACGATGCGCCGGCGGCCGTTACCCGGCTGCTCGACATGGGTATCGAGCCCTTCTTGCTGTCGTCCTCGCTGATCGGTGTCGTCGCGCAGCGCCTGGTGCGCAAGCTGTGCGTGCATTGCCGCCATTTCGACGGCGAGCGCTGGCACGAGGTCGGCTGCGACAAGTGCGGGCACACCGGCTACCACGGCCGGGTCGGCATCTACGAACTGCTACTGACGACAGATCCCATCCGCGCGCAGATCCACAACCAGGCGTCGGAAGCCGAGATCCGCGCCTCTGCCCAGCGCGACGGCATGCTCAGCATGCGCGAGGACGGCGAGCGCTGGCTGCGCGACGGCACGACGACCGAGGCGGAGCTGTTGCGGGTGACGAAGGAGTAAGCGATGCCCGCCTTCCGCTACGAAGCCGTCGACGCCGCCGGTGCGAGCAGCAAGGGTGTGTTGCAGGCCGACAGTCCGCGCGCGGCGCGCGCCGACTTGCGCGCGCGCGGGCTGGTGCCGCTGGCGCTCGATGTCATTGTCGGCGACGCCGGCGGCGGCGCGCGCCGCTCGTTCAGCTTCGGCGAGCGCCTGTCGACAGTGGAACTGGCGCTGTTCACCCGCCAGCTGGCCTCGCTGCTGGAAGCCAATTTGCCGCTGGAGCAGGCTTTCGATGCGCTGATGGAGCAGGCCGAGCGTCCCTATTTGCGTGACCTGATTGCGGCCATCCGCGCCGAAGTAATGGGCGGCTCTTCGCTGTCGGACGCGCTGGCGCAGCACCCGCGCGATTTTGCCGACATCTACCGGGCGCTGGTGGCGTCCGGCGAGCAGATCGGCCAGCTCGCCGGCGTGCTGTCGCGGTTAGCCGATTTCGTCGAGCGGCGCAACGCGCTGGTGCAGAAGGTGCGGCTGGCGTTCACCTATCCGGCCATCGTGACCGTGGTCGCTTTCGCGATCGTGATCTTCCTGCTCGCCTACGTGGTGCCACAGATCGTCACCGTCTTTGCCAACACCAAGCAGCAACTGCCGTTCCTGACGGTGGCCATGCTGGCCATCTCGGACTTCGTGCGCGCCTGGGGCTGGCTGGTGGCGCTGTTCGTCATGGCCGGCCTTGTGCTGTGGCGGCGCAGCCTGCGCGATCCGGACGCGAAGCTGCGCTGGCACCGGTGGCTGCTGACGGCGCCGCTGGTCGGCAAGTTCGAGCGCAGCCTGAATACCTCGCGCTTCGCCAGCACGCTGGCCATCACGATCAGTTCCGGCGTGCCCATCCTGCGCGCGCTTCAGACCAGCCGCGACACCCTGTCGAACGTCGCGATGCGGCAGCAGGTCGAGGAAGCCACGGCCTCGGTGCGCGAGGGCGTGGGACTGGCGCGTGCGCTGTCGGCGCACCGGCATTTCCCGCCGATGCTGATTCACATGATCCGCGCCGGCGAGGTCACCGGCGAACTGCCGGCCATGCTGAACCGCGCCGCCCAGCTGCAGGAGCAGGATCTCGAGCGGCGCGCGCTGACCATTGCCGGCCTGCTGGAGCCGGTGCTGATTCTTGCCATGGGGGTGGTAGTGCTGCTGATCGTGCTGGCGGTGCTGATGCCCATCATCGAAATCAACCAGCTGGTGCGGTAAGCCGATGCAGCGCGCACCCGTCATCGCCAGCTTCCTGTTGTTTCTCCTGCTGTGCGCGTCGGTCGCGTACTGGCTGCTGCAGTGGCTGGCTCCGGAGCCGCGCGCAGTGGCCGCGCCGCCCCGGGCCGAGCGCAGCGCGCCGCCGGTGGCGGCCGCATCCAGCCTGTTCGGCGGCCGTCCGCAGGGCGGCGGCATGGCCAACGTGCAGCTGCGCGGCATCATTCGCTCGGGCCGTTCGGCCGGCAGCGTCGCCATCCTCGCCGCCGAGGGCAAGCCGACCCGCGCGCTGGCGGTCGATGCGGAGGTGCTGCCGGGGCTCACGGTCAAGGAGATTCATGCGCGCACGGTGGTGCTGTCGGACCGCGGTGTCGAGCGCGAACTGAGCTTGCCGGCCTTCGCGGCGCAGGAGGCAGGCAGCTCGGGCATGCAGGCCGCCACGCCGGTGCCGCAGCCGGTGGCGCCCCAGTCGCAGCCGCCCCAGCCGCAGCCACCGCAGCCACCGCAGCCGGCACCGCCGCCGTCGCTGCCGCAACCGACGGCGATGGGTGCCAGCGGCCCCGGAGGCGCGGGCGCCGGCGGGCCAGGCGGCGCGCCCGCCGGGCAGCCGCAGCCGCGCTGATCAGTCGTCTGCGTTTTTCTGCAACAGCAGCCGGATCAGTTCCCGCTTTTTCGCCTGCCGGTTGGCCGACTTGCCCTTGGTGTGCGGACCGGCCGCGCGCTGCTTTGCTGGCACCGCGACCGGGTTGCGCGGCTTGCCCCCCTGCTGCGAGGGCTCGACGCGGAACGACAGCTTTTGTCGCTTGGCGAGTGCCTTGTTGGCCATGGCGCCATCCTCGGCCAAGTCAGAGCACGTAGCGCGACAGGTCTTCGTTGACTGCCAGCTCGCCGAGCGTGGCGTCGACGTAGGCAGCGTCGATCTGTACCGCCTGCGCGCCCTGCGTGCCGGCCGAAAACGAGATGTCCTCGAGCAGCTTTTCCATCACCGTGTACAGCCGGCGCGCGCCGATGTTCTCGGTCTTTTCATTGACCGCGCAGGCAATTTCGGCGAGACGTCGTATGCCATCGGCGGCGAAGCTCACGTCCACGCCCTCGGTGCCCAGCAATGCCTGGTACTGGCGCGTCAGACAGGCATCGGTCGCGGTCAGGATGCGCTCGAAGTCGGCGATCGCCAGAGCCTCGAGCTCGACGCGGATCGGGAAGCGCCCCTGCAACTCGGGAATCAGGTCCGAGGGTTTGGCGAGATGAAACGCGCCCGAGGCGATGAACAGGATGTGATCGGTCCTCACCATGCCGTACTTGGTATTGACGGTCGTGCCCTCGACCAGCGGCAATAGGTCGCGCTGCACGCCGGCGCGCGAGACGTCGGCGCCCTGCGTGTTGGCGCGCGAGGCGATCTTGTCGATTTCGTCCAGAAAGACAATACCGTTCTGCTCGACGTTGGCAATCGCGCGCTGCTTCAACTCGTCCTCGTTCACCATGCGCTCGGCTTCCTCGTCGAGCAGCAGCTTCATCGCCTCGGCGATCTTCAGCTTGCGCGACTTCCTGCGGCCGGCGCCGAGCCCGGAGAACATCGACTTGATCTGCTCGGTCATTTCCTCCATGCCGGGCGGGGCCATGATCTCCATCTGCGCGCGCGGCTCGGCGACCTCGATGTCGATTTCCTTGTCGTCGAGCGCGCCCTCGCGCAGCCGCTTGCGGAAAGTTTGTCGCGTCGCGTTCGCGCCCTTGTCTTCGCCGGCCTGCGTGGCGAAGCCGAAGTCACGCGCCGGCGGCAGCAGTACGTCGAGGATGCGCTCCTCGGCCGCGTCCTGCGCTTGCGCGCGTACCTTGCGCATTTCCTGCTCGCGGGTCTGCTTGATGCCGATCTCGGCCAGGTCGCGGATGATGGTGTCGACGTCGCGCCCGACATAGCCGACTTCGGTGAACTTGGTGGCCTCGATCTTGATGAACGGCGCATCGGCCAGCTTGGCGAGCCGGCGCGCGATCTCGGTCTTGCCCACGCCGGTCGGGCCGATCATCAGGATGTTCTTCGGCGTGATCTCGTGGCGCAGCGGATCCGGCACCTGCTGGCGGCGCCAGCGATTGCGCAGCGCGATCGCGACCGCGCGCTTGGCCTTCGCCTGGCCGACTACGTGCTTGTCGAGTTCGGCGACGATTTGTTGCGGGGTGAGATTCATGGTGCGTTCAGTCCAGTGTCTCTATCGTCAGCGACAGATTGGTGTAGATGCAGAGCTCGCCGGCAATGGAGAGCGACTTCTTCACGACCTCGGTCGGCGCCAGGTCGGTGTTGTCAACCAGCGCCAGCGCTGCGGCCTGCGCATAGCTGCCGCCGGAGCCGATCGCGCCTACGCCCTTCTCGGGCTCGAGCACGTCGCCGTTGCCGGTGATGATGAGCGTCGATTCGCGGTCGGCCACCAGCAGCATCGCTTCGAGTCGGCGCAGCATGCGGTCGGTGCGCCAGTCTTTCGCCAGTTCGACCGAGGCGCGCAGCAGGTTGCCCTGATGCGTCTCGAGCTTGGATTCGAAGCGCTCGATCAGCGTGAACGCGTCGGCCGTGCCGCCGGCAAAGCCGGCCAGCACCTTGCCGTGGAACAGCTTGCGCACCTTGCGCGCCGAGCCCTTCATGACGACATTGCCGAGCGTGACTTGGCCATCTCCGCCGAGCGCGACCTGCGCGCCGCGGCGGACCGAGAGTATGGTGGTGCCGTGAAATTGTTCCATGCGATGTGGTGTGGGTTGGGTGCGATGCATGCGCAGCAGGCCATGGCATTCGTCGCGCCGCGGTGCGGCTGCATCGCCTCAGGGTTTGCGGTGGGCAATGCTCATCGCGTCGTCGCCAACGAGCTGTAGCAGCGTCGAAACCAGGCAAGGCACGTCGCACCATTCTACCGGTTTGCCTCCGGCCACGCGACGGATGCCGGCAAGCATCGGAGCAGCGGCACCGAACTCGATGCGCTGCAGGCGCCGGCAGTCCAGCACGATGGCGTCTGCTGCGCGGCCCGCGCCGCGGATGCGTTCGAGCGTGTCGTCTACCGGGCAACGTATCTCGGCCGGCAACAGCAGGTATCCGGGCCGGCCGACGCCCGGCGGCGCGCAGGCTGTCGGCGTCGAGCCGGCCGGTGGCGAGACTTCATAGGTCAGGCTGTAGGCAAGGCAGGCGTCTTCATGCTCCTCGGTCCTGCCACCGGCGGCCAACAATTCGATCAGCAGCCGCCAGGCAGCATCGTCGCGGTCGCGCCGTCCCTCGCTCAGCTGCTGGCGCAACAGGCCGAGCAGGCTGTCGATCGCGATACATTCGACATGGCGGCCCTCGCCGCGCCAGCGATGCAGCAACTCGAGCAGCAGGCGGCTGCCGCCGACGTCGACCTCGGTCACGCCGGCCAGATCCAGACTGAAACGATCATGCCGGCTCGCCACCTGCGCGAGCCGGGCCAGCGCCGGCTGCGCGCTGGCACACAGCCGACCGCGGAAGCCGACGGCGGGTATCGACGATTCGTCGTCCCCCGCGGGTGCTTGCGGGCTGCGCCATTGCGGCGGCGAGGTTTCGAAGCGCCGGGCATAGCCGAGCGCAATATCCTCGAAGCGGGCCTGCGCGCCGGCGAAACCGGCCAGTTCGAGCCGCATCAGCCAGGCGCGCTGCTCGGCCGGCGCGTCGTCGGGCACGGGCGCGGCCGTCGCCTCGGCCAGCAGCGCGGCCGCTGCTGCCGACTGGCCGCTGGCGTGCAGCAGGGTGGCCTCCTCGATCCGCTGGCGCAGTAATGCGACGGGCCCGGCCGCGAGCGCTGGTTCAATGCCCGGCGCGATCTCTGACGCGATTTCCGAGGCGATTTCCGACGCGATGTCGGATTCGATGGCGTCGATCTTGCGCGTCGTGGCGCGGCGCTCGTCGGCCGACAGCCCGGGCCGCGATGGCTCGCGCACGTCCCGCAGCGGATGCGTCCGGGTCTTGCCGAAGAGGTCGAGGAATTTCACTCAGAGCCAGCAGGTCGAGCCGTGAATCCGCAGACATTACCTTGCGCGCTCTCGCACCGCCCCGAGCCGTGGCAAGCGGCCTTCGTCTGTTTGATTCCGATCCGTCGCTGCTCGCCGGGGCGTGGCATGAAACCAACGCCCGCCCCGGGGCCGGATCACGTTATCGGCGGGAATGTACCCGCGCCGGCTCAGAAACGCGCCCGCACGCCGACCATCAGGTGGCGGCCCGCTTGCGGCACATAGTCCTTCAGCAGCGAGGTCGACAGCCGGATTTCTTCATTCAGCAGGTTGCGCGCCAGCAGGAACCAGGTGAGATCGGTCGTGCCGTGACGCTGACGCCACGACAGGCTGGCGTCGACCCGCGTGTAGCCGCGCGTGACCCTCTCGTCCGAGACGTCGGCGCCGGCGATGCGGTTTTGTGCACTGGCATTGAGCACCGACAGCGACGAGCGCCAGGTGTTGTCTTGGTAGCCGACGGTCACGCCGACCCGGTTGGCCGGCTGCAGCGGCAGGTTGCCGAGATTGTTCAGCTTGCCGCGCGAGCTGTCGGCGAAGGCGCGGCCGAACCAGCCGACCTCGTAGAGGTTGTAGCTGACATCGACTTCGTAGCCGCGCAGCGTGGCGTCGGCTTGGCTGAAATTGCGGGTACGCAGCGGGTCTTCGCCACCGGCGCACCCCGGGCTGGGCGTGCTGCCGTCTTCGCACACCTCATTGCCAATCCGGCCGAAGACGAAATTGCTGATCTTGTTCTGGAACAGGTTCGCGCGCCAGCGCAGCCGGTCTTCCGTCTTCTGCCACGAGAGGTCGAGGTTTTGCGAGGTTTCCTTGCGCAGCGCGGAGTCGCCGCGGTCAAAGGTTTCGGTCGGATGATGGACGCCGCCCGAATACAGTTCCTCCGCCGTCGGCGCGCGCTGCGCGAGCGATCCGGTCAGGCCGAGGGCATAGCCGGGCGTGTACGTCCAGAGCGCGCCGACCGAGGTCGAGGCCAGCGTGAAGTTGCGGCGGGTCTCGGCGATCGGCCGCCGGTTCACTTGCTCGAGACGCGCGCCGGCATTCAGGCGCACGCTGCCGAAGTCCTTCTCCTCGACCACGAATGCCGCGGTCGACGCCGAGCGGGTGCGCGGTACGGTCGGGTCTTCGCCTTCGAGATTGAGCGCCTGCACGGTCGCGTTGTCGGTCTGCAGGCCGAGCTTGCCGCGCCAGCCGGCCAGCGGCAGATGGCTCAGTTCCCAGCGCGATTCCAGCGAGCGGTTCGAGAACCTGACATGCGGTTCGGTGCCGTCTTCCAGTTCGGTGTGCCGGTAGTTGTTGCGGCCGAGCTTGACGCGCAGCGCGTCGAAGCCGGGCAGGGGTGAGCGGACCAGGCTGTCGATGTCGAAACGGGTCTGGGCAAGGTCGATTTTCGCGTTCTCGTCGCGGCCGTGGATGCCGTACAGCTTGTCGGTCTGCGCCAGCGAGGCACCGACATGGCCCCACGACTGGATCAGCGACGCGCCGACGCCGAGATTGTCGTCGCGACTGCCGGAGAACGGCAGGCGGCCCGTGCCGCCACTGCCATCGACGGCGCTGTTACCGGGAATCCGGTAGTCGCCGGCACGCAGCAGGCTGCCATCGACATGCAGGCCGATGTTGCCGACTGAGCGATCGGCGCTGAAGGCCAGCGCGCCGCTGCGGTCGGCGCTGCCGGCCCGCAGCTCGGCTTCGCCGGTCGGGCGCGGCTCGAGCTGGATCGGAATGCGTCCGTTAACGATATTGATCGCGCCGCCGATGGCGCCCGAACCATAGAGCAGCGTCGCCGGCCCGCGCAAAATCTCGATCTGTTGCGCCGTCAGCAGCGCGGAGCCGACAGCGTGGTCGTTCGAGATGGCCGACAGGTCGCCGCTGCCCATGCCGTCCTGCAGGATCTTTACGCGCGGTCCCTCGAGACCGCGGATGACGGGGCGCGACGAGCCGGTGCTGAAGCCGGACGCGTTGACGCCGGGCTCGCGGATCAGCGTCTCGCCGAGCGAGCCACCGAGCTTGTCGCGCAGTTCGTCGCCGGAGACGACGCGCGCCGGTGCCAGAATTGTGCCCGACTCGGACGAGCCGAAAGGGTCGGCGGTGACGACCACCGGGGCAAGAGTCTTGGGAACTTGGTGTGCGTGGGCGCCGACGGCGGCGGCCGATAGCGCGCACAGTGCCGCGCGTGCGAGCGCGGATCGCTGGAAAATCATGGAATCTCCACAAACAATGAACGTGACTCGCGGCCGACGAAATGCCGGTCGCGGCTGATGGCGGAATCAGCCGTTCAGGGGCGGAGCGCGGGAACTGAAATGGGCAGTGAATTGGCGAGGCCAGCCGGCGCGCAGCGGCAGGATGACCGGGCTGCCTGCTTGCACGGGCGCAAGCGGCGGCAACGCGGAATTGAGCGTGCCGGCGCCCAGGGTGGCGGCGTCGAAGGCGGCGCAGGCACCGGCCGACTTCGCATGCTCGAGCGGCCCGCCGGCCTGCGCGAGCTTCGTGAACTCCGCCGCCCCGCCAGCATGGGCAATCGCGTGCGCATAGCCGAGCCACTGTGTGAACAGCAGGCTCATGGCTAGCAGCATGCCCATCAGGGCATGGCGGCGGCGGTGGCGCGTCGAGGATGGATTCATCCGGGCAGGCGGATCGGTGGAAAAACGGTCATACCGTAGATCGTAGCCGAAAAACAAAACCCCCGCCATCGGGCGGGGGTCGCGCGGCGCCGGGGGCGGGTCAGTCGCCGTAGAGCTTCTGCTTCAGTTCGCGGCGCTGCTGCGCCTCCAGCGAGAGCGTGGCGGTCGGTCGCGCCAGCAGGCGCGGAATGCCGATCGGTTCGCCGGTTTCTTCGCACCAGCCGTAGTCGCCGGAGTCGATGGACTGCAGCGACTGCTGGACCTTCTTGAGCAGCTTGCGCTCGCGGTCGCGTGTGCGCAACTCCAGCGCGTGCTCTTCTTCGATGGTTGCGCGATCCGCCGGATCCGGCACCAGCACGGTCTCGCGCAAGTGCTCGGTGGTCTCGCCCGCGTTGCGCAGCAGGTCCTTCTCGAGCTGCTGCAGCCGCGCCCTGAAGAACGCCAGTTGCGCGGAGTTCATGTAGTCCTTCTCGTCCATCGCAAGGATCTGCTGCTCGGTCAGGAGGCCGCCATCGACGCCGGAAGATTTAGAGGTTTTGGAGTTGGTTGCCACGTCGTTAGCTTTCGTCACTACGAATCGGTGAATTTTACCCGGGACCCTCGTGCCTGCCTTGCTGAGGCACAGACCCGCCCGGGCCGTGGATCCGGGCCTCCCGCGCGACGCTGATGCAGGAACCGACCCGGCTGAAACCGGCGGCTATTGTAATCGCATTGTCGGTTCGTACAAGCAGCTTTGCCTTATTTTTGATTTGTTTCGCGGCGGGAAGCGGCAAGGGGGGACGGAAAGCTTTTCAATTTTGTACCAGACACTGCGCCAGCCCGTCGAGGAACACCTGCTTCGGCAGCGACTGGCCGATGAAGACCATCTTGCTGCCGCGCGCTTCGTCCTCGCCCCACGGCGCACCGAGGTCGCTGCCCATCGTCTGGTGCACGCCCTGCACGATGACCTTGCGCGTGGCGCCCTGCAGCCACAGTACGCCCTTGTAGCGCAGCATGCGCGGACCGTAGACCTTGATCAGGCTGCCAACGAATTCCTCGAGCAGCGCCGGATCGAAAGGCCGGTCGCTACGGAAGACGAAGGCCGCGATCTCGTCGGTATGGCCGTGGCCGTGGTGATGATGGCCGTGCGCGTGATCGTGGTGGCCGTGATGATCGTGATGATCGTGGTGCTGATGATCGCAGTGATCGTCGCAGTCGTGGTCATGCTCGTCGGCTTTCAGGAAATCGGGGTCGATGTCGAGCCGCTCGTTGAGATTGAAGCCACGGATGTCGAAGATCTCGTCGATCGGCGCGTTGCCGAAGTCGACTCGCGCAATCGGCGCGCGCGGGTTGATGCGCATGAGCCGCGCTTCGAGCGACGCGACCTGTTCGGGTGTGACGAGATCGGTCTTGGACAGCAGCATGCGATCGGCGAAGCCCGCCTGCCGCTGCGCTTCCTGGAAGCGGTCGAGCTGGTCCATCGCGTGGCTGGCATCGACCACCGTGATCACGCCGTCGAGCAGGTAGGAGACGGCAATCTCCTCGTCCATGAAGAAGGTCTGCGCCACCGGACCGGGGTTCGCGAGGCCCGTGGTCTCAATCACGACGCGGTCGAACTGCAGCGCGCCGTCGCGGCGCTTCTGCGCTAGCTGGCCGAGCGCCGCGATCAGGTCGCCGCGTACCGTGCAGCAGACGCAGCCGTTGCTCATCTCGACGATCTGCTCGTTGCTGTCCTGGACGAGGATCTCGTTGTCGATGTTCTCCTCGCCGAATTCGTTCTCGATCACGGCGATCTTCATTCCGTGCTGCTCGTGCAGGATGCGGTTGAGCAGCGTGGTTTTGCCGGCGCCGAGAAAGCCGGTGAGAATGGTGGCGGGTATCAGGGACATGGTGGTTCGATTGACTGGGTTGAGAGCGGGGGCGCGCCGGCCGTCAGGCGTCGCTGCCCCGTTTTTTCGCGCGCGGGTGCGCAGCATCGTAGACCTGCGCGAGGCGCTGGAAATCCAGTGAAGTATAGACCTGGGTCGAGGCAATCGATGCATGGCCCAGCATTTCCTGCACGGCCCGCAGGTCGCCCGATGATTGCAGCAGGTGCGAGGCGAACGAGTGACGCAACATGTGCGGGTGCACGTCGGCCGGAATGCCCACTGCCTGCGCGTGCGCCTTAATCCGCTTCTGCACGTCGCGCGCCGAGATCCGGCGCCCCCGGCTCGACAGGAACAGCGCGTGCGCGTCCGCTGCCGGCGCCGGCTTCGCGAGGCTGGCGCGCGCGGCCAGCCAGTCGCGCAGCGCGCACAGCGCCGCGCCGCCAATCGGCACGCTGCGCCGCTTGCTGCCCTTGCCGGTGACGACCAGTTCGGCCGCGTCGAAATCCGGCCAGCCCTGCGATTCGTGTTCGCTGTCGCGGTGGTAGGCGATGTCGAGGCTAGTCAGCTCGGACACGCGCAGGCCGCTGGAGTACAGCAGTTCGAACATGGCCTTGCTGCAGAGCGCGTTGGCCGGGTTGTCGTCATTCGCCGCCACCGGCGCCGAGACCAGCTTCACCGCATCGTCGACTCCCAGCGCCTTGGGTAGTGCCTTTGGGCGTTTCGGTGCCTTGACGCCATCAACCGGATTGGCAGCCAGCGGCTGCTGCAGGGCCAGCCATGCAAAGAAGCCGCGCCAGGCAGACAACTTGCGGGCAATCGAGCGCGGCGCCAGACCGCGCGCGTGCAGCTGGCTGGCGCAGCGGCGGATATCGAACTGGCTCAGGCCGGCCAGCGCGGCGGACGAGCCCGCCGGCAGCAGTTCGGTCAGCTGCGCCAGATCGCGGCGGTAGCTGTCGAGCGTATGGTCCGACAGCTTGCGCTCGGCCTGCAGGTGCTGCAGGTATCCGGCCATCTCGCTGCGCGTGCCGGTGCCGGCCATCTTAGGCAATCAGGTGGCGCAGGCGTGCGCTGGCGGTTTCGCCGATCCGCACCAGGATGTCGGTTGCCAGCTCGCTCGAAAAGCGTTGCTTGTCCGGCGAGCCCAGCACCAGGAGGCCAAAGCTCCGCTCGGCGCCGGGTTCGCGCAGCGGGAGCAGCGCGGCCGATTGCATCGACGATGCGTCATCGAGCCATGGTACCCCCGGCCGGCCGCTGGCCGCACCGCACACCGGCACAGGCTGGCCGTCGGCGAATGCCTGCGCGTCCTGCGTGTCGACGGCGAACCAGGCACCGTCGTATCCTGGCTTGACCCCCCACAAGCGCAGGCTGGCCGCCGGCACTTGAAAACTCTCGCGCATGGCGTCGAGCAGCGCGGCGGCTGCGTCATCACCGTCATATGACATCAGCCGCAACACCCACTGATGGAAGTTGCTCAGGATGACATCGTTGCTGACGGCGTGGCGGCTCAGCGTGGCGAGCTTCAGCTCCAGCTGGCGCATCTTGTCGCGCAATACCTCGACTTGCCGCTCCTGCAGCGATACCGTGCGTCCGCCGAGCGTCGTCGTCAGTTTCAGGCCCGCGATCAGATCCGGGTTGTGCTCGAAGAAGTCCGGATAGGCGGCAAGAAATTCGGCAACTGCGTTGGCGTCGGGCAGATCGGTCATGGCTTCGGGAGGTCGGTAATTCGGGCGGCATGCCGCCCATACAGTTCTAAGGTCGGGTGCCCGGATTTTACCTGCTTGCCATCGAAGCGCCGAATTCCTTGCCGGCGAGTGCCTTCATCGAAGCAGGCTAAAAAAGCGGGCCAAAAAAAGCGGCACCCGAAGGTGCCGCAAAGAGAGGAGATTACATTCGCAGAAAGACTCTGCAGGCTGGAACCAGCCTATCCGGCGCCTGCCGATTGGCCGCGGCAAGCGCCGAACCCGGTTCGGGCGGATGTGCCCGGTAAATCAGAACAGGTGACGAACGCCGAGGTTGAAGGCCGCCTTGCTGGTGCCGTTCTCGGAGTTGTTGCCAACGGTGAAGGTCGCACCGCCTTCGTTGTCGATGCGGCCATACGCGGCATACAGGTTCGTGCGCTTCGACAGTTTGTAGGTGTAGCCCAGACCTGCCTGATCGGCATCGGCACTGACATTGCGCCCATCCTTCCGGATGAAGGACACAATGAAGGTGTGCTGGCCGTACGGCACGGTGGCGCCGATCAGCAGATCGCGGCTGTCGATGCCGAACCAGTCATTGTCGGCATACGCCGCAAACAGTTTGGCAACGCCAAAATCCCAGTTTGCTGCCAGCAGGGTGCTGGTGATGCGTGCGGTGTCGGTTTCATTGTTCTTCCGGTAGTGGGCCAGGCGAACCGCCACCGGCTGCTGCTGGTAGCCGATGGACGCAGTGAAGACGCGGTTTGCGCTTTGGTTGTCCGCCACTTCACCGAAGCCGTAGGCGATCTCGCCGCTCACGCCGCCGATGATCGGAGACGCATACTTGACCGCGTTGTTCATGCGGATTGCGCGGTCAGGCTCGATGATGGATGGGGGGAGCATCAGATTCTGGGCATTGCCGGCGAGACCGGAGGCGAACGGATCGGCAACCTGATTGAGCGCCAGAAAATACGACGGATACTGGCGTCCCAGAGTCACGGTACCGAAGTTGCCCTGCAGGCCGACGAAACTCTGGCGGCCAAAGGCCAAGTTGCCTTGGTTGAAGCCGCCCCGGTCGGCAGCGATGCCGGTTTCAAGCACAAACAGTGCTTTCAGGCCGCCGCCCAGATCTTCGGTGCCTTTGAAGCCCAGACGCGTACCGGATTGAGCGCCGCTGCTCAGCTTGTTGCCGCCCGCGCTGATTGGTGTCCCACCGGGCAGCGGACCGTTCGAATCGAGACCGGCGATCGTGCCGCTCTCCCGCACAAAACCCATATCCAGAACGCCGTACACCTCGACCGCCGATTGTGCGTGCGCCGTACCGGCCACTGCGCCGGCCAATGCCAGCGCGACATGCAGCTTCTTCATCGTTTTCCCCAATTGAAAGTGTTATCGAGCAATCCGCGCAAGTCGGATGGGCGAACCTTAATTTCTAAAAAATAAACAGCTCGAAGATCGGCTTTCAAGAACTGCAACATTTGGCTTGGCCGTTGGGGATATGCAAAGGGTGTTGTTTTATTCACACCACCCCGCGTTGACGCAGCAGGGTCGAAGCCGCACAGTTCAATTGTTTTCGTTTTGATAACTGCGCTTGCTGCTTCTGATTCATGGCCAATCGGGAAGAACTGCTGATCATTCGCGCTGCGCGCGCCGGGCAGCCGCTGGCACAGCTGGCGCTCGGAAAGCGCTATCTGTTTGGCAGCGCCAGCCTGCCGCAAAGCCACCCCACGGCCCTGCACTGGCTGGAAAAGGCGGCAGAACAGAACGTGCAGGAGGCGTGGATGCTGATCGGCGAAAACGTCTCGTTCGACATTGCGCGGCAATCAGGCGACCCGCTGCGGGTGGCGCTTTGGTACGAGCGCGCGTTCGAAAGCGGCTCGGCCCGCGCCGCGCTGGTGCTGGCCATGCTGGTGTTCTCGGCATGGACGCGCGCCGAGGCGATGCTGCGGCAGAAATCCATGCGGGCGCTGCAGGTGGCGGCCGAGGCCGGGTTGGCCGAAGCGCAATGGCTGCATGCACAGCAGCTCGGTCTGCGGGAGTTGCTGTCGAAGCCGCCGTCCCAGTGGTCGACGCCGGTGCGCAGCCGGCGCGATTTGATCCTCGAGTGGGCGACGAGGGGTGCCAAAGGCGGTGTGGTTGATGCCCAGCGCGCGCTGGCCGACTATGCGTGGTCGCAAGGCGACTCCCTGAAATTCCTGCTGTGGGCGTTGCCGCTGGCGCAGGACATCGATCGCCGCACCAACGGCCCGCCCGCGCGCCGCAGGCCCTGCAACGACCAGGAACTTGAACTGCTGGCCCGCTGCGCAAAGGCGCTGCTGCTGACGGCCGATCCGAACTCGCGGCTGATCGAGCGCTACCTGAAAATGGCGGCCGAGGGCGGCCTCTGCGGCGCCCAGCTCGACTACGGCCTGTGGATCGCGCGCATGGATGTCAACGGCGTGCGCATTCCGTCGCTGCCGGGCGTGGCTCACTATAAAAAAGCGATACGCTGGCTGTCGCAAGCGGCACAGGCGGGGCTGGCCGCGGCCTGGTACGCCATGTCGCGCATCTACCTGAAGCCGGAGTTTTCACGGCGCAGCCTTGCGGAGTCGCGGCGCCTGCTCGAGATGGCGGCAGTAGCCGGATACGAGCGCGCGCAGCTGGAGTTGGGGCTCGTCGCCTGGCGCGCGCGGCGGATAGAGCCGAGTTCCGACGTACGCGCGGTGTACTGGCTGCAAAAGGCGGCGGGTCAGGACAATCCCGAGGCCAAGGCGATGATGGCGAAGTTCGCTCCGCCGGCATCCAGGGCCGAGTGGGCAACGGCGGCGCGCGCATCGCTGACGCGCGAGATGAGCAGCCAGTACCCGTTCCTCGCAGCCCGCATCGAGCTTGCCTACTGGTTCGGGCTCACCCGCGCCGAGGCCCTGCTGATCGACGTCGAGGCCGCCGATCACGGTCACTGCCTCGAGATCGACATACGCGCAGTGCACCCGCGCAGCCGGCGTAGGCTGATCCCGGTCCAGACCGGCGAGCAGCGGCAGGCGCTCGACCGGGCGGCCCGCATTTTCGACATCGCCGATGCGCGCGGCGACGTCGGCCCCGAGGGAAATTACCGGCAGCGGCTGTATCGCTACCGCAGCCTGTTAGCGCAGCGGCGCGTGCAGCAGGGGCGCGTGGCATAGCGGCACGCGGCCACACGCCACTGCGCGCGAGCGGCGTCAGATGTCGATAGTGCCCTCGAACACGCTGACTGCCGGCCCGGTCAGGCGCACCGGCGCGCCGCCGCCGTCCCACGCGATCGACAACTCGCCGCCGCGCGTCGAGACCGCGACCGGCGAATCGAGCAGGCCCATCGTGATGCCGGCAACCACGGCGGCGCACGCGCCCGTGCCGCAGGCCAGCGTCTCGCCGGCGCCGCGTTCGAACACGCGCAGCCGCACATGGTGGCGATCGACGACTTGCATGAAGCCGGCATTCACGCGGCGCGGAAAGCGCCGATGGTTTTCAATGAGCGGGCCGTGCTGCGCGACCGGCGCGGCATCCGCGTCCGCCACGACCTGCACCGCGTGCGGATTCCCCATCGAAATGACGGCCAGCTCGGTCAGCGTGCCGCCGATTTCGAGCGGCCACAGCGCCGCGGAGCCCATCGTCCTCGGCATCAGCCCTGCGGTATCGAACGGCACGCGCTCGGGGGCCAGCAAGGGCGCGCCCATGTCGACCGTGATCTGTCCGTCATCTTCGAGCCGGGGCGCGATGACGCCGGACAGGGTCTCGACGCGGATCTCGCGCTGCTCGGTCAGGCCCTTGTCGACCACGAACTTCACGAATGCGCGCGCACCGTTGCCGCACTGCTCGACCTCGCCGCCGTCGGCGTTAAAGATCCGGTAGCGGAAGTCGACATCGCCGGAACTCGGACGCTCGACGACCAGGATCTGGTCCGCTCCGATGCCGAAGCGCCGGTCGGCCAGTTGCTTCCAATGGTCGGGCGAAATATTGACGGCCTGGTTGATCGCGTCGATCACGACAAAATCGTTGCCGGCGCCGTGCATCTTGGTGAACTTCAGCTTCATGGTTGCGCTTCCCTGTGATTCAGCGCCCATCGTACACGGACGGCAGGCCCTCGGGCCGGGTCTTGAAGCGCTTGTGCGACCAGAAGTACTCGGCCGGCGCCTCGCGGATGCGCTCCTCGATGAAGGCATTCATGCGCCGTGTCGCGGCTTCGATATCGTCGCCCGGATAATCTTCCCACGGCGGATGGAACCGGACCTCCCAGCCGCGATAGTCCGGCAGGAAGCGTGTCACGACCGGGATCACTTGCCCGCCCGTCGTGGCGGCAAGACGTGCCGGTGCCGTCAGCGTGGCGGCAGGTATGCCGAAAAAGGGGACGAAGATCGATTCCTTGCGTCCGAAATCCATGTCCGGCAGCATCAGGAAAGGACGCCCGCCGCGCATCGCGCGGATGATCGGCTTGATGCCGGCGTCGCGCGCCATCAGGTTGCTCTCGTCCGGCGTGAAGCGCAGGCGGCCGCGCCGCAGCGCCTCGTCGAAGATCCGGTTGCGCTGGCGCGAGTAGATCGAGCAGGCCGGGCCATCCATCGTGATCGCCACGCCGGCGGTTTCGAGGCAGACGAAATGCGGGCACAGGAAAATGGTCGGGCGCTGTGCCGCCAATGCGGTCGGCACCGCAGGGTCGACATGAATTAGCCGCCGCAGCCGCGACTCCGGCGCCCACCAGAGAATGGCGCGCTCGAGCACGCTGCGCGCGTAGGCGCGGAAATGCGCGCGCGCGATGCGGGCGCGGGCTGCGTTGGAAAGTTCGGGCAGGCAGAGCCCGAGGTTGGTCAGCGTGATGCGGCGACGCTCGCGCATCAGTGCGTACAGGAGGCTGCCGGCGGCATTGCCGATCCGCCCCAGCAGCGGCAGCGGGAGCCAGTGCAGCAGCCACATCAGGCCCAGCAGCAGTCTCATGCCGGCTCTCCGTCTCGGTCGTCGGCGCCGGGCGCGCCCTTGAAGCGGTTGTAGCTCCAGAAGTACTGCGCGGGGCAGCGCGCGACCAGCAGCTCCATCGCGGCATTGATCGCCTGTGCCTGCTGCGCCGGCGTACCCTCGAGCGCCTGCTCGAAGCGGACGAAGCGGATCGCGAAGCCGCGGCCTCGCGGCAGACGCTCGGCGTAGCACAGCACCAGCGGCGCACCGCTCATCTGGTGCAGCTTGGCCGGCAGTGTCATCGTGTAGGCAGGCCGCTTGAAGAAAGGCGCCCAGACGCCCTCGCCCGTGCCCGGCACCTGATCCGGCAGCAGCCCGATCGCAGCGCCGCCGCGCAGGCGCTTGAGCAAGGTACGCACACCGGCCAGCGTGGCCGGGGCCAGCGAGAGCCCGTCGCGCGCGCGCGCCTGTCCGAGCAGCGGTTCGAGCGCCGCTTTTTTCGGCGGGCGGTACATCGCGGTCAGCGGCACGCGGCTGGCGATGGCTTGCGCGATGATCTCGAAGCAGCCCAGATGCGGCGTCAGGAAAATCGCGCCGCGTCCGCAATCCAACGCGGCTTGCGCGACGTCCCAGTCATGCAGGGTGGCTGCGCCCAGCACGCGCGACGGTGGCGCGCACCAGATGAACGGCAGTTCGAGCACGCCCTTGCCGGCCTCGGCGATGGCCGAGTGCAGCAGCGGACCGTAGCCGGCTAGCGCCAGGTGTTCGCGCATGCGGCGCCGGTAGCCCGGCGACGACAGGTAGACGATCCAGCCGGTGGCCACGCCCAGCGCGTGCAGCACCGGAAGCGGCATGAGCGAAAGAAACTGGAACAGGCGGAGCAGCATGCGGAACAGGCGGGGCGATTTTGCTGAATTCGGGCAAGGCGCGTAAAATAGCATGCGCAGCAACCGCCGAGTTAATCAGACAACTTGCGAGGCGGTCTACAAATTTCGCTAAAGCGTCGCAGGCTCACTGGGTTGACCTCGACACTGTGTCAATCTTTTTCAGGGAGCTTGCATGTCAAACGAATACCTGTTCACTTCCGAGTCGGTGTCCGAGGGTCATCCGGACAAGGTCGCCGACCAGATCTCCGACGCTATCCTCGACGCCATCCTCTCCCAGGATCCGCGCGCGCGCGTCGCCGCCGAGACGCTCTGCAACACCGGCCTGGTCGTGCTGGCCGGCGAGATCACGACCACCGCCAATGTTGACTACATCAAGGTCGCGCGCGACACGCTGAAAGACATCGGCTACGACAACACCGACTACGGCATCGACTACCGCGGCTGCGCGGTGCTGGTCGCCTACGACAAGCAGTCGCCCGACATCGCGCAGGGCGTCGATGAGGGCAAGGGCCTCGACCTCGACCAGGGCGCAGGCGACCAGGGCCTGATGTTCGGCTATGCCTGCAACGAGACGCCCGAGCTGATGCCTGCAGCAATCTATTATTCGCATCGCATCGTCGAGCGCCAGTCGCAGCTGCGCAAGGATGGCCGCCTGCCGTGGCTGCGCCCGGACGCGAAATCGCAGGTGACCCTGAAATACGTCGATGGCAGGCCGGTCGCGATCGACACCATCGTGCTCTCGACCCAGCACGCGCCCGAGATGGAGCACAAGCAGATCGAGGAAGCGGCCATCGAGCAGATCATCAAGCCGGTCGTGCCGGCCGAGTGGATCAGGAACACCCGCTACCTGATCAACCCGACCGGTCGCTTCGTGATCGGCGGTCCTCAGGGCGACTGCGGCCTGACCGGCCGCAAGATCATCGTCGATACCTACGGTGGCGCGGCGCCGCATGGCGGCGGCGCCTTCTCCGGCAAGGATCCGTCGAAGGTCGACCGTTCGGCTGCCTATGCGGGGCGTTACGTGGCCAAGAACATTGTCGCCGCCGGTCTGGCCGAGCGCTGCCAGATCCAGATCTCGTATGCGATCGGCATCGCGCAGCCGACGTCGGTAATGGTCACTACCTTCGGCACCGGCAAGATCAGCGATGCGAAGATCTCCGAGCTCGTGCGCGAGCACTTCGACCTGCGCCCGAAAGGCATCGTCCAGATGCTGGACCTGCTGCGCCCGATCTACCGCAAGTCGGCAGCCTATGGCCACTTCGGCCGCGACGAGCCCGAGTTCAGCTGGGAGCGCACCGACAAGGCGGCGGCGTTGAAGGCGGCCGCCGGCCTGTAAGCCGCGCACCAGCGCCTGAACGACGGGCCGGCGACGCCGCCCCGTCGTTCTTCGGCGCGACAGATTGCCGGCGTGCCGCCGCGTACCGCCGCGTGCCGCCGCGTGCCGCCGCGTGCCGCCGCGTACCGCCTTGTACTTGCAGTCAGACTGGCAACGAACATGGACGATCCGTCATTGCAGCCTTCGCATCTTCGAAAAATAGGCGGACTTTCCCTCTTAATACCCATCAGAAATTGATTTCTCCGCTGCTACAGTGACTGGCTTCAACACTGCAGCTTCTGGAGTTCTCGATGGGTTCCCCTTTTGCCCCACGTGCATCGCGCGCCCGTGCGCGCACCGTGGCAGCGTTGCTGGCCGTGGCGCTCAGCGGCGCGGCGAGTGCCGACCCGGCCGTGCTCGGCAAGAAAGCCGGCTTGCGGGCACCGCCGGCAGCCGCCGTCGCCGAGACCGCCCCCCCCTCCGAGCCGATGGTCGAGCGGCTGATCGTCACGCCGCATCCGACCCGGGGCGGCAAGCTGGCAGCGCAGCTCGAGCAGCGCAGCAGCAGCCGTCTGTCGACCCTGGCCACCGTTCCGCTGTCGGTCGAGCGCAAGCTCTCCGCGCGTTCGCATCTGCTACGACTGGAGCGGCCGATGACGGTCGGCGAGGCGCGCGCGCTGGCCGCGCAGCTGCGCGCCAGCGGCGAGGTCGAGGCCGCCGAGCCCGACCTGCTGATGCAGCCGCAAGTCATCGCGCCGAACGACCCCGGTTTTGCGACCTGGCCGGGGCAGTGGCATTACCTGTCGCCGGGCGGCGCAAATGCCGGCGGCGCCGACCTGCCTCCCGCGTGGGCCATGACCCTGGGCAGCGGCAATGTCAACGTCGCCGTGCTGGACACCGGCGTGCGTCCGCACCGCGACCTTGCCCCCCTGCTGCCGGGCTATGACTTCATCAGCACCGCCGCGGTCGCCAACGATGGCGGCGGGCGCGACGCGGACCCGTCCGATCCGGGCGATTACACGGTTGCCGGCGAATGCGGCAGCGGATCGGCTGCGAAGAACTCGAGCTGGCACGGCACGCACGTGATCGGCACCATCGGTGCCCTGATGGACAACGGCCTGTACGGCACCGGCGTCGCGCCCAGCGTGCGCCTGCTGCCGGTGCGGGTGCTGGGGCGCTGCGGCGGCTATACCTCCGATATTGTCGACGCCCTGCGCTGGGCGGCCGGCATCGACGTCGCCGGCGTGCCGCGCAATGCCAATCCGGCGCGCGTGATCAACCTGTCGCTGGGCAGCGCGGGCAGCTGCTCGGCCGCTTTCCAGAATGCGGTCAGCGAGGTCAATGCCCGCGGCGCGATCGTCGTCGTCGCCACCGGTAACGGCGGCGCCAGCGCGGTCAACCAGCCGGCCAACTGCAGCGGGGTGGTCGCCGTCACCGCGCATGCGATCGATGGCGACAATGCCGACTACGCGAACATCGGCGCGCAGACCGCGATCAGCGCGCCGGGCGGCGGCTGCGGCACCATTGCTTCGGCCTGCATCGCCGGCTATACCGCCGACGGTCCGGCCGTCTACTCGCTCGGCAACACCGGCACCAGCGTGCCGCTGGCCGACAGTGCAGCGCTCAAGCTCGGCACCAGCATGGCCGCTCCGCATGTCAGCGGCACCATTGCGCTGATGCTGTCGATGAACCCGCAGCTCACGCGCGCCGAGATTGTCTCCCTGCTGCGCAGCTCGGCCCGCGCGTTCCCTGCCAACAGTGCCTGCCTGCTGCCCGAGAACAGCGGCCTGTGCGGCGCCGGCCTGCTCGACGCTCAGGCCGCGCTGACGGCCATCGCGCCGGTCGTGCAAGCGGTTCCGCCCAGTCAGGTCGTGGCGCCGGGCGCCAGCGTCTTCCTGTCCGGCAGCGCGCAGCCGCCGGCCGGGCGCAGCATCGCCGGCTACCAGTGGCAGCCGGCCGCCTCCAACCCGTCGCCAGTGACGCTGTCGAATGCGACGACCGCCAATGCCGGATTCACGGCGCCGGCCACCGGCACCTATGCGTTCACGCTGCAGGTCACCGACAGCAGCGGCGCCGTCGGCACGGCCAGCGCCACCGTGCGCGTGAACAATGTGCCGGTGCCGGCGTCCGTCCCCGGGCAGCAGGTGCCGTTCGGCGGCACGCTGCGGCTGCAACTGAGCGCTACCGATGCCGACGGCGACGCCATCGTCTACCACGCCGCTTCGCTGCCGCCCGGCGCCAGCTTGTCGTCGTCCGGCCTGCTGAGCTGGGCAGGCGCAGCGCCCGTCGGCGACACCGCCATCGTCTGGCAGGCCAGCGACACCCACGGCAGCAGCCTGCCCGGCCGGATCGACATTACCGTCACCGATGCGCCGGCCGGCGCATCGGCCGCCGCGCCGGCCGGCGGTGGGGGCGGCGGCGCCGTGGGCGGCGACCTGCTGCTGTGGCTGGCCGGCGCGCTGGCCATCGGCCGGCGGCTGCGCCGGCCATGAACAGCAGGGCGCGCTGGCCGTTCGTGCTCGCGCTGGCCCTGCTGTCGCTGGCGGCCAGCCTGGCGCCCGGCGCCCTCGAGGCGCTGCGCTGGGAACGCGCGGCGATCGCCGACGGCCAGTGGGGCCGGCTGCTGAGCGCGCACTTCGCGCATATTGATACCCGCCACCTGATGTTCAACCTGCTCGGACTGGTGCTGGTGGCGGAGTGGCTGCTCGAGCGCTGGCGGCTGGCGGCGCTGTGGTCGCTGCTGCTGGCCAGTGCGCTTGGCACCGGCTTGCTGCTCTGGCTGTTCGAACCCGGGCTGCGCTGGTACGCCGGCCTGTCCGGCGCGCTGCACGGCTTGTGGGCCGGCGCGGCACTGGCCGGCTGGTGGCGCTGGCGGCGGCCGCTGTTTGCCGGCGCGCTGGCGGCGCTGGCAATCAAGCTGGCTTTCTTCAATGACGGCCCGGGCGGGATGCCGGTCGTGGCCGCCGCGCATGTCTACGGCGCGGCCAGCGGGATGGTGTGGGCATTGCTCCGTAGGCCGACCCGCACCTTGCCGGATCATTTCGATTAGAATACCGGTCTGCCAAGGAGCGTTGCGACGGGATCCCGCTTTCCCGCCAGGCTTGGCACAGTATTCGCAACGACGCTCACGTTACTTTTTTCGTTTCCAACAATGAAAGGAGGGCGTGATGAGCGCCGTACTCGAAGCTACTGCCAAAGTGTCGACCACGAATGATTACTTCGTCGCCGATATCAGCCTCGCCGAATGGGGCAACAAGGAAATCCGCATCGCCGAAACCGAGATGCCGGGCCTGATGGCGATCCGCGAGGAATTCGCTGCCAGCCAGCCGCTGAAAGGCGCGCGCATCACCGGCTCGCTGCACATGACGATCCAGACCGCCGTGCTGATCCAGACGCTCGAAGCGCTGGGCGCCAAGGTGCGCTGGGCATCGTGCAACATCTACTCGACGCAAGACCACGCCGCTGCCGCAATCGCGGCCAACGGCACGCCGGTGTTCGCGTTCAAGGGTGAGAACCTCGACGAATACTGGGACTTCACCCATCGCATCTTCGAATGGCGCGACGGCGGCTACTCGAACATGATCCTCGACGACGGCGGCGACGCCACCCTGCTGCTGCACCTCGGCACCAAGGCCGAAAAAGACCTCAGCGTGCTGGACAACCCGGATTCGGAAGAAGCCGTTTGCTTGTTCAACTCGATCAAGGCCAAGCTCAAGACCGACCCGACCTGGTACTCGACCCGCCTGGCGCAGATCAAGGGCGTCACCGAGGAGACCACGACCGGCGTGCACCGCCTGTACCAGATGCACAAGGAAGGCAAGCTGGCCTTCCCGGCCATCAACGTCAACGACTCGGTCACCAAGTCCAAGTTCGACAACCTGTACGGCTGCCGGGAGTCGCTGGTCGATGGCATCAAGCGTGCGACCGACGTCATGATCGCCGGCAAGATCGCCGTCGTCGCCGGCTATGGCGACGTGGGCAAGGGCTCGGCGCAGGCGCTGCGCGCGCTGTCGGCCCAGGTCTGGGTCACCGAGATCGATCCGATCTGCGCGCTGCAGGCGGCGATGGAAGGCTATCGCGTCGTCACGATGGACTATGCGGCCGAGCACGCCGACATCTTCGTCACCGCCACCGGCAACTATCATGTGATCACCCATGAACACATGAAGAAGATGAAGGACCAGGCGATCGTCTGCAACATCGGCCATTTCGACAACGAGATCGAAGTGGTCGCGCTCAAGCAGTACACGTGGGAGAACATCAAGCCGCAGGTCGATCATGTGATCTTCCCGGACGGCAAGCGCATCATCCTGCTGGCCGAGGGCCGCCTCGTGAACCTTGGCTGCGGCACCGGCCACCCGTCGTATGTGATGAGCTCGTCGTTCGCGAACCAGACGATTGCCCAGATCGAGCTGTTCACCCACACCGACCGGTACCCGGTCGGCGTCTACACGCTGCCCAAGCATCTCGACGAGAAAGTCGCCGTGCTGCAGCTGCAAAAGCTCAACGCGCAGCTGACCAAGCTGACCGATGAGCAGGCTGCCTACATCGGCGTAAAGAAGGAAGGCCCGTACAAGCCTGAGCACTACCGTTACTGATCGGGTCGCATGGCGGGTTTCGCCTGCGGCTCTACCCGCCCTACGGCCTGATGCGTTGCCGTAGGGTGGATAGAGCGCAGCGAAATCCACCTTCAACCACTGCACCATGCGCCTTCTGCTCACCTGGCTGATCAACACCGTCGCGATCTTCGCGCTGCCGCACCTGCTCGATTCGGTCGAGGTCGACAGCTTCACGACCGCGCTGTTTGCCGCACTCGTGCTCGGCCTCGTCAATACGCTGATTCGCCCCCTCCTGGTTTTGCTGACGCTGCCCGTCACTCTCCTGACGCTTGGCCTGTTCATCTTCGTGATCAACGGCCTGCTGTTCTGGGCGGTCGCGGACCTGGTGTCGGGCTTGCGGGTGGCCGGCTTCGGTTCCGCGATCCTGGCCGCGCTCGTGTACAGCGTGATCTCCTGGCTGCTGTCGGCGATCCTCTTGCGAAAATAAATGTCAACACCCAGCTTCAGCATCGAATTTTTTCCGCCCAAGACACCCGAGGGCACCGACAAGCTGCGCGCCACCCGCAAGGTGCTGGCCGAGCTTCGACCCGAATACTTCTCCGTCACCTTCGGCGCCGCCGGCTCCACGCAGGCGGGCACACGCGACACCGTGCTCGAGATCCACAACGAAGGTCTCGGGGCGGCGCCGCACTTGTCCTGCATCGGGCGCACGCGCGCCGACCTGCGCGCCATCATCGCCGAATACAAGGCACACGGCATCCGACAGCTGGTCGCGCTGCGCGGCGACCTGCCCAGCGGCTTTGGCGGATCCTTCGGCGAACTGCACCATGCCAGCGACCTGATCGAATTCGTCCGGGCCGAGACCGGCGACTGGTTCCATATCGAATGCGCCGCCTATCCGGAGATGCATCCGCAGGCCAAGTCGCCGCAGGACGACCTGCAGAACTTCGCGCGCAAGGTCAAGGCCGGCGCAAATTCCGCGATCACGCAGTACTTCTACAACGCCGATGCCTACTTCCGCTTCGTCGATGACGCGAGGAAGCTCGGCGTCGATGTGCCGGTCGTGGCCGGCATCATGCCCATCACCAACCACGCGCAGCTAGTCAGGTTTTCCGACATGTGCGGCGCGGAGATCCCGCGCTGGATCCGCCTGAAGCTAGCCAGCTTCGGCGACGACAGTGCGTCGATCCGCGCATTCGGTCTCGATGTCGTCACGCAGATGTGCGAGCGCTTGCTGGCCGGGGGCGCGCCGGGGCTGCATTTCTATACGCTGAACCAGTCGGGACCGACGCTGGCGATCTGGCGGCGGTTGAGGGGGGGCTAGGTGCGCCCGGCGGGTTTCGCCTTCGGCTCTACCCGCCCTGTGTCAGATGCGTTGCGTCCCGCCGACTCCCGCATCAATCGGTAATGATCACATCCAGCGGCACGTCATGCGCCTCGGCCGCGAAGCTCGCCTTGCCGAACTGATACGCAATGCCGATGGACGCCGGTCGCGGCGACCGCGCCAGCGTGCGGTCGAAATAGCCGCCGCCGAAGCCGAGCCGCAGATTCTCCTGCGTGAAACCGATGCAGGGCGCGAGCACGGCATCGGGCTGCAGGTAATCGCCGCGTGCGGACGGCGCCATCGTGCCGCTCGCGTCGCGCGCGAGCGCATCGCCCGGGCGCCAGCGCACGAATACCAGCGGCTGCTGCTTCTCCAGCACCACCGGCAGCAGCAGTTCGATGCCGCGCGACGGCAGCTCCGCGTACAGCGCCGACAGGTCCGGCTCACCGGCCATGGCCAGATAGCCGCCGAGCAGCTTCACCTGATGATCCGCAAGCCATTGCGACAAGCGGCGGGCGATTCGCGCATCGGCCTCCCGCTTTGCATCGGCAGGCAGCGCGCGCCGCGCGGCGAGCAGGTCGCGGCGCAGTTGCGCCTTGTCTGACAGTTTTTCCATGAGTGAAAAAGGGGTTTTCCTTCAACGATACGCATCACACCTGCATGCTATTCTAAAGAATGAATTCCATCCTCATCTCCGGCTCTTGCATGAAGCGTTCCTCTCTCTGGCTTGCGGGCCTTGCCGTCTGCGTCGGCGCTGCTGCGTTGCTGCCGCTCCAGTCGGCCATGGCCAACGGAGCCCGGCGTGCGACGCTGGCGGCCTCGCCGGCTGATGCCGACTTCGTTGCCCTGCGCGAGGCCTCGCTGCGCGGCGACATCGCCGAATCCGGCCGGCTCGCGGCGCGACTGGCCAACTACCCCATTCCCTCCTACGTCGATTACTACCGGCTCTACCCGCGTCTTGTCTCCGCGCCGGCAGGCGAGATCCGCAGCTTCCTCGATCGCCATGACGGCACCGCCATCGCGGACCGCTTGCGCAACGACTGGCTGCTGCTGCTCGGCCGCGCGCGCGACTGGAACGTGTTCGACGAACAGGCCTCACGTTTCGTACTGAACGACGATACCCAGGTCAAGTGCTATGCGCTGATGTCGCGGCTGGCCCGGGGCGACGACGTCGCCCATGCGGCGCGCGACTTGCTGGTGCAGCCCAAGTACTACGGCGAGGCCTGCGTCGACCTGATCGGCCGGCTGGCCGACGAGAAGAAATTCACCGACGCCGACGTCTGGCGCCAGGTGCGGCTCGCGGTCGAGTACGGGCAGGGCGCCACCGCGCGCCGCATCGCCGCCTTTGCCGATGTCAATGCCAGCCTGATACCGCAGGCCATCGACAAGCCGGCGGCCATCGTCGAGCGCGGCGCGGCCGCCGGCCGCGCATCGCGCGAGGTTTTCCTGATTGCGCTCGGGCGCGTCGCGCGCGACAGCCACGAGAAGGCCGTGCGCGCACTCGAAAAGGCGCTGCCGCGCCTGAATCCGGCGGAGCAGGCGATCGCGTGGTCGCAGATTGCCTTGCCGGCCTCGCTGGCGCTGGCCAGGGAAGCGCCAGCTTACTGGCGCCGCACCTGGGACGCGCCGCTGTCACAGGACGGTTACCAGTGGCGCGCGCGCGCTGCGCTGCGCGCCGGCGATTGGCCCATGGTGGTCCGGGCCATCGAGGCGATGCCGCGCGAGCTGCAGAAAGATCCCGCATGGATCTACTGGCGCGGCCGCGCCGCTGCCGCGCAGGGCAAGGCCGACGATGCCCAGCGCCACTACCAGCAGCTCGCGGGCCAGCCGCATTTCTACGGCCTGCTGGCCAGCGAGGAACTCGGGCTGCAGATCGCGCCGCTGCCGAGGCCGGTGCCGGCGAGCGCCGAAGAGATTGCCGAAGCCGCTGCCAATCCGGGCCTGCGCCATGCGCTCAAATTCTACGAGCTCGAGCTACGCTTCGAGGGCAACCGCGAATGGAACTGGCAATTACGCCGCCTCGGCGAGCGTCAACTGCTGGCAGCAGCCGAATTCGCTCGCCAGAGCGACGCGCTCGATCGCATGGTGGCCAGCGCCGACCGCGCGAAGACCGAGATCGATATGAGCCATCGCTACCCGTCGCCGCATGACGACATCATGCACGGCGCGACGCAGAGCCTCGGCCTCGACAAGGCCTGGGTGTACGGCCTGATCCGGCAGGAGTCGCGCTTCATCAAGAGCGCCCGCTCGGTCGTCGGCGCTTCCGGGCTGATGCAGATCATGCCCAACACCGCAAATTACGTGGCGAAGAAGATCGGCATGACCGGCTTCTCGCTGTCGGGCCTAAACGACATCCGTACCAACATCACGCTCGGTACTCAGTACCTGAACATGGTGCTGGCCAACCTCGGCGGCTCGCAGACGCTGGCGACGGCGGCCTACAACGCCGGACCCAGCCGGCCGCGGCTATGGCGCTCGTCGCTCGAGCGACCGGTCGAGGGCGCCATTTTCGCGGAGACCATTCCTTTTTCCGAGACGCGCGGCTACGTGAAGAACGTGCTGGCCAATGCCACCTGGTATGCCGCGCATTTCGAGAATCGTCCGCAGTCGCTGAAAGCGCGCCTGGGCGCCGTGGCGCCGCGCGACGCCAACCTCGCCGAACTCGGCGACCTGCCCTGAGGCCGTTGATGCGACATGAATCGATACTCCTGATCGGCGGCAGCGGCTTCATCGGCTCGCGCATCGCGGCCCGGCTGGCCGCCGACGGCCGGCGCGTGATCGTGCCGACCCGGCGTCTGGCTCGTGCGAAGCAGCTGTCGGTGCTGCCGACCGTGCGGGTGGTCGAAGCCGACATCTTCGACGAGCGCGAACTCGACCGCCTGCTGCCGCAGGCCGATGCCGTCATCAACCTCGTCGGCGTGCTGCACTCGCGGCCCGGCCACCCGTGGGGGCCCGCGTTCGAGCATGCGCACGTGGCGCTGCTACGGCTCCTGGCGCGGATGTGCGCGCGTCATCATCGGACGCGCGTGCTGCACATGAGCGCGCTCGGCGCGTCGGCCGGCGGGCCGTCGATGTACCTGCGCTCGAAGGCCGCCGGCGAACAGATCATCCGCGAGGCGCCCGGCTTGCAGGTGACGGCGTTCCGGCCCTCGGTTGTGTTCGGTCCCGGCGACAGCTTCCTTAACCTGTTCGCGAAGCTGCAGGCGCTCGCGCCGGTCATGCCGCTCGGTGGCGCCGACGCCAGCTTCCAGCCGGTCTACGTCGGCGACGTCGCGCGCGCGTTTGCCGATGCGCTCGACGATCCGGCCAGCGTCGGCCAGGTCTTCGAGCTGGTCGGGCCGCGCGTCTACACGCTGCGCGAACTGGTGCGGCTGGCCGGTACCTACAGCGGCCATCGCCGCATGGTCATTCCGCTGCCGGCAGCGGCAGCGCGCCTGCAGGCGCTGATGCTCGAATGGATGCCGGGCGGCCCGCTGATGAGCCGCGACAATCTCGATTCGATGAAGGCCGACAATGTCGCCAGCGGCCGGCATCCGCTGCCGCCGCACTGGGCCCCGACGCCGCTGGAGGCGGTGGCGCCCGATTACCTGCGCGGATGACGATGGCCGAGTGGCGGACCTATGTGGTCGGCGGCGCCGTGCGCGACGCACTGCTCGGCCTGCCGGTGCAGGACCGCGACCATGTGGTCGTCGGCGCCACGCCCGAGCAGATGCGCGCCGCCGGTTTCGTGGCAGTCGGCAAGGACTTCCCGGTATTCCTGCACCCGCAGACGCACGAGGAATACGCGCTCGCGCGCACCGAGCGCAAGACCGCGCCCGGCTACGCGGGCTTTGCCTTTCATGCCGCGCCCGACGTCACGCTCGAGCAGGACCTGCAGCGGCGCGACCTGACCATCAACGCGATCGCGCAGGCCGAGGACGGCACGCTGGTCGACCCCTGCGGCGGCCGCGCCGATCTCGAGCACCGGCTGTTCCGCCATGTGTCGGACGCGTTTGCCGAGGATCCGGTGCGCATCCTGCGCGTGGCCCGCTTCGCCGCCCGCTTCACCGACTTCACGGTCGCGCCGGCGACGCAGTCGCTGATGCAGTCCATGGTCGCCTGCGGCGAGGTCGACGCGCTGGTGCCCGAGCGGGTATGGCAGGAATTGTCGCGCGGCCTGATGGAGGCCCGGCCGTCCCGCATGTTCGCCGTGCTGCGCGACTGCGGCGCGCTGGCGCGCATCCTGCCTGAACTCGATGCGCTGGCCGGCGTGCCGCAGCCGGCGCAGCACCATCCCGAGATCGATGCCTTCGTTCACGTCATGATGGTGGTCGATGCCGCCGCACGGCGCGGATTGCCGCTGGCCACGCGCTTTGCCGCGCTGATGCATGACCTCGGCAAGGGCGACACCGATCCGGCCGAGTGGCCGCGCCATATCGCGCATGAGGCGCGCGGCGTCGCTCTGGTCGGTCAGGCCTGCCAGCGGCTGAAGGTACAGAACGACGTGCGCGACCTGGCGCTGCTGACCGCGCGCGAGCATGGCACGGTGTCGCGCGCGCAGGAAATGCGCGCGGCGACCATGGTCAAGCTGTTCGAGCGCAGCGACGCGTTCAGGAAGCCGGCGCGTTTCGCCGCCCTGCTCGATGCCAGCGAATGCGACCACCTCGGGCGCGCGGGCTTTGCCGACCGGCCCTATCCGCAGAAGCCGCTGCTGCAGGCCGCGCTGGCGGCCGCACAGGCCGTCCATGCCGGCGCCATCGCGGCCTATGTCATGGCGCGCACGCCGCAGCGTCCGGCCGACAAGATCGCGCAAGCCATACATGCCGCGCGCGTGCAGGCCGTGGCGCAGGTGATCGGACAGACGTAAAAAACGGGCCCATTGCCGTGAACGGGCCCGCAACGCGCCGCGAGGCGCGGTTTCGGAGCAGAGGGTCGGGCGCCGCCTATTGCGCTTTCGGCGCGGCGCCGCCCTGGCGGCGCTGCATCATCGCATTGCGCATTTCGTCGGCCGTCAGCTTGCCGTCCTTGTCGGCATCGAACTTGTCGAAATCGCGCGAGAGCATCGGCATCTTCGCGGCATCGACCTCGGCCCGGCTGAGCGCGCCGTCGCCATCCTTGTCGGCGGCCTTCCAGCGTTCCTGCATCTGCGATTGCATCTTGTCGTGCATGGTCTTGTGATGCGCGCGCATCTCGTCTTGCGAGATCGTGCCGTCCTTGTTGGCGTCGATGTCGGCGAACATCTTGTCGACGCCCTTCTGTACTTCGTCGCGGCTGAGCTTGCCGTCCTTGTTTTCGTCGAACAGACCGAACATCGGCATCCGGGCGTCCTTGCCCTGATGTTCATGCATGCCGCCGCCGTGATGGTCGGCGAGCGCGGCGCTGCCGATCAGCAAGCCGGCGGCGGCGACGAGGAGGCGTGAGAGCTGCTTCATGATGGTCCTTTCAGCGGGTGGTTGATGGCAGGATTGTCATGCGCGGTGCCGGCGGCGGCCCGCGGGTTTACTGCTTGTTACAGAGCCCGCTCGTCAGTAGCCGTAGGCATGCAGCAGGAACTGCTGCAGCGCATCGGCCGACGGGCTCATCGCCGATTGCGGATGCCAGATCGCGCCGACTTCCATCGGCGGCACCACGTCGAGTATCGGCCGCGCCTCGATCCGCTTGCCTTCCAGCGACCATGGCCGGAACACCATGTCCGACAGCGCCGTGACGCCGAACCCATGCGCCACCAGTCCGCGCACGGCTTCCATCGACATCGTGCGGAACACGATGTTCGGGCGGATGCGACGCGAGCGCCAATAGGCGAGCGTCGATTCCTCGGCCTCGTCGGCGGTCATCATGATGTACGGATGTTGCGCAATCTCCTTCAGCGACGGCGAGGCCATCTGCGCCAGCGGGTGGCCGGGAGCCACCCACAGCTGCCGGCGCGAACGCACCAGCACCGCATGACCGAACCGTGCCAGCCTGGCGACGTTCGACAGGATCAGCACGCCGAGGTCGACCTCGCGGCTCAGCACCGCCTGCTCGATCGCGTCGCGCGGCAGATCGCGCAGGTCGATTTCCACGTCCGGATAGCTGGCCCGGAAGCGCGCGAGCAGGTCCGGCAGGAAATAGCCGAGCACCGTGTACGACGCCGCGACGCTGACCGTGCCGCGCAGCTTGGCATTGCGAAAGCGCGGCTTGTGCGTCGCGTCACGCACCGAATCGAGGATGTGGCAGGCGTGGTGGAAAAAATCCTGTCCGTCGGCGGTCAGCGACACGCCCTGCGCGAGGCGGTCGAACAGGCGCACGCCCAGTTCCTTCTCGAGCGACAGCACAGCGTTCGTGATTGCCGACTGCGACACATTCTCGCTGCTGGCCGCCATCGAGAACTGGCCGTTGCGCGCGGCCGAGACGAAGTAGCGCAATTGGCGCAGGGTAACGTTGTTGACCGACATGGCAATTCCTTCGGCACCGCCTCGCGGGCGCTGCGGTGCAGCAGGGCAGGTATCTGTTTTATGGATGCGAAGCTTCTCTATTTGTGATTTTACGATACCTGTGCCGCTGCCTATACTTTGCGGCAGATACCGAAAAAAGCGGAGGAGACCGTCATGAACGCACCGTTGAGCGCGCAGCAGGCCCTGACGCCAGAGGCCATTTCCCTGGACGACAAGTACACGCTGGCCAGCGGCCGCGTGTTCCTGACCGGCACCCAGGCGCTGATCCGGCTGCCGATGATGCAGCGCCAGCGCGACCTCGCCGCCGGTCTGAACACGGCCGGCTACATTTCCGGCTACCGCGGCTCGCCGCTGGGCAGCGTCGACCAGACTGCGATGAAGGCGAAGAAGCATCTGGAAGCGCATCAGGTACGCTTCCAGCCCGGCGTCAACGAAGATCTCGCCGCCACCAGCATCTGGGGCACGCAGCAGGTCAACCTCTTCCCCGGTGCGAAGGTCGATGGCGTGTTCTCGATGTGGTACGGCAAGGGGCCGGGGGTCGACCGCTGCGGCGACGTCTTCAAGCACGCCAACGGCGCCGGCAGCGCGAAGCACGGCGGCGTGCTGGTGCTGGCCGGCGACGACCATGCGGCCAAGTCTTCGACCAATGCGCACCAGAGCGAGCACATCCTCAAGGCCTGCGGCATTCCGGTGCTGTATCCGGCATCGGTGCAGGAGTATCTGGACTACGGCCTGCATGGCTGGGCGATGAGCCGCTACACCGGCCTGTGGGTCGCGATGAAGTGCGTGACCGACGTGGTGGAATCGGGCGCGACCGTCGACGTCGATCCCGACCGCGTGCAGATCGCGCTGCCCGACGATTTCGACATGCCTGCCGCCGGCCTCAACATCCGCTGGCCCGACGCCGTGCTCGACCAGGAGGCGCGGCTGGTCAATTACAAGTGGTATGCGGCGCTCGCGTATGCGCGTGCCAACCGCCTGAATCGCGTGGTCTGGGACAGCCCGCGCGCGCGCATCGGCATCCTCACCGCCGGCAAGGCCTATCTCGATACGCGGCAGGCGCTGGACGACCTCGGCATCGACGAGGAGGTCGCGCGCGACATCGGCCTGCGCCTCTACAAGGTCGGCATGACCTGGCCGCTCGAGGCCTCCGGCGTGCGCGAGTTCGCGACCGGGCTGGAAGAGATCATGGTGGTCGAGGAAAAGCGGCAATTGCTCGAGTACCAGCTCAAGGAAGAGCTCTACAACTGGCGTGACGACGTGCGGCCGCGCGTGGTCGGCAAGTTCGACGATACCGGCGAATGGAGCAACACGCGCCGCGCCGGCCACGGCGACTGGCTGCTGCCGGCCACCTATGAATTGAACCCGGCGCAGATCGCGCGCGCGATCGCCGCGCGCATCTCGACCTATTTCGCCGGCCACCCGGTCGAGCAGCGCGTGCAGGAGCGGCTTGCGTACATCGAGGCCAAGGAGGCCGTTCTGAAGGCCGGCAAGTCCGATCCGCAGAAGGACCGGATTCCGTATTTCTGCTCGGGCTGCCCGCACAACACGTCGACCCGCGTGCCCGACGGCAGCCGCGCGTTAGCCGGTATCGGCTGTCATTACATGGCGCTGTGGATGGACCGCTCGACCGCGACCTTCACGCACATGGGCGCCGAAGGCTCGACCTGGATCGGCGAGGCGCCGTTCACCGAAGAGAAGCACGTGTTCGCCAATATCGGCGACGGCACCTATTACCACTCGGGCCTGCTGGCGATCCGGGCGGCCGCCGCCGCCAAGGTCAACATGACCTACAAGATCCTGTTCAACGACGCGGTGGCCATGACCGGCGGCCAGACGCATGACGGCCCGCTCGACCCGGCCACCATCTCGCGCCAGGTCGCGGCCGAGGGCGTTACGCCCATCATCGTCGTCACCGACGAGCCGGACAAGTACCCGGCCGGAACCGACTGGGCGCCGGGCGTGACGATCCGCCATCGCAGCGAACTCGATGCCGTGCAGCGCGAGCTGCGCGAGGTGAAGGGCGTATCGGCCATCATCTACGACCAGACCTGCGCGTCCGAAAAGCGCCGCCGCCGCAAGCGCGGCGCGTATCCGGATCCAGCCAAGCGTGCCGTGATCAACGAACTGGTGTGCGAAGGCTGCGGCGATTGCAGCGTCAAATCCAACTGCCTGTCGGTCGAGCCGCTAGAGACCGAGTTCGGTCGCAAGCGCCAGATCAACCAGTCGACCTGCAACAAGGACTTTTCCTGCGTGACCGGCTTCTGTCCGAGCTTCGTGACGGTCGAGGGCGGACAGCTGAAAAAGCCGAAGAAGGCAGCCGGTCGCGACGCCGCCCGCGCCACGGCGCTCGAGCGCGCAAAGGCCCTGCCGCAGCCCCGGCTGCCGGAACTCGCGCAGCCCTACGGCGTGCTCGTCACCGGCATCGGCGGTACCGGCGTCGTGACGGTCGGCCAGATCCTCGCGATGGCCGCGCACGTGGCCGGCAAGGCCTGCACGGTGCTCGACATGAGCGGGCTGGCCCAGAAAGGCGGGCCGGTGATGTCGCATGTGCGGCTGGCCGCGTCGGATGACCACATTTTCGCCACGCGCGTCGGCACCGGCGCGGCCGACCTGCTGATCGGCTGCGACGTGCTGGTCTCGGCCAGCAAGGATGCGGTCTCGCGCATGGGACAGGGACGCACGCATGCGGTTGTGAACGCGACGCTGGCGCCCACGGCAGCCTTCGTCAAGAACCCGGACTGGAGCTATCCGGATGCCGTCTCGGTCGAGACCGTTCGCGAGGCCTGCGGCGCCGACCGGGTCGATGCGGTCCAGGCCGGACGGCTGGCGACGGCCCTGATGGGCGACTCGATCGCGACCAACATGTTCATGCTCGGCTACGCATGGCAGCGCGGCTGGGTGCCGCTGTCGGAGGCGGCGCTGCTGAAGGCGATCGAACTGAACGGCGTGTCGGTCGATTTCAACCAGCAGTCCTTCGCCTGGGGCCGGCTCGCCGCGCACGACCCGGCGACGGTCGAGCAGGAGGTGAAGTCGCTGGCGCCGGCGCAGGTGATCGAGTTCAAGCGCCAGCCGACGCTGGACGAAGTGATCCGCCGCCGCGCGGATTTCCTCACCGGCTACCAGAATGCCGGCTATGCACAGAGCTACCGCGACTTCGTCGAGCGCGTGCGCGCCGACGAGTCGCGCGTGGTCGACCCGGACGAGCCGCTGCGGCTGACCGAGGCGGTGGCGCGCTACCTGTTCAAGTTGATGTCCTACAAGGATGAATACGAAGTCGCGCGGTTGCACAGCGACCCGGCTTTCAAGGCGCGGATTGCCAACATGTTCGAGGGCGACTACGCGGTCAACTACCACCTCGCGCCGCCGCTGCTGTCTAGGCGCGACGCCAACGGCCACCTCGTCAAGCAGCAATACGGCAGCTGGGTCGGCAAGGTATTCCCGCTGCTGGCGAAGATGCGCTTCCTGCGCGGCAGCATGCTTGATCCTTTCGGCCACACGGAGGAGCGCAAGACCGAGCGCGCGCTGATTACGTCCTACCGCGAGACCATCGCCGGCCTGTGCGCGTCACTGACGCGCGAGCGGCTGCCGCTGGTGACCGAGGTCGCGCGGATCCCGGAAGAGATTCGCGGCTACGGTCATGTGAAGGAGAGGCACCTGCGCAATGCAAAGGAGAAGGAAGCGAAGCTGCTGGCGCAGCTGAATGCGGGATCTGTGCCGGAGGGCGGGCGGCACGCGGCCTGATTTAGGCCTTATTGGGAATGGTGGCGGGTAGAGCCTCAGGCGAAACCCGCCATCCAGCCCCGCCATCCAAGCCCGCTTCATATATTTTTGACGAACCCGGCATACCCGTTCGCCCGCAACACGCACGCCGGGCATGTGCCGCAGCCATACCCCCAGTCATGCAGCGTTCCACGCTCGCCGAGATAGCAGGTGTGCGTGCCGGTGCGGATCAGTTCGACCAGCGCCGCGCCACCGAGGTCCTGCGCCAGTTGCCAGGTCGCGGCCTTGTCCAGCCACATCAGCGGCGTGGCGATGCTCACGTCCGTCGCCATGCCTAAGCGCAGCGTCGATTGCAGCGACTGCATGGTCTCGTCGCGGCAGTCCGGATAGCCGGAGTAATCGGTCTCGCACATGCCGCCGACCAGCACATCGATGCCGCGCCGATACGCGAGCGCCGCGGCGAGCGTGATGAACAGCAGATTGCGGCCCGGCACGAAGGTGTTCGGCAGGCCGTTGGCCTGCATCGCGATCTCGGCGTCGCCGGTCAATGCCGTATCGGAGACCTTGCCCAGCACCGTCAGGTCGAGCAGGTGGTCGTCGCCGAGGCGCCCGGCCCAGTCCGGCCTCAGCGCGCGCATCGCGGCCAGCAGATGCGGCCGGATCGCCAGCTCGATCGCGTGCCGCTGCCCGTAATCGAAACCCAGCGTCTCCACGCGCTCGTAGCGCGACAGCGCCCAGGCGAGGCAGGTTGCCGAGTCCTGGCCTCCCGAGAACAGCACCAGCGCCGACGAACTCATTTGCGCGTGATCCTTTCCAGCGATTGCTCGATGAAGTCGCCGTTCGGCTCCGAGAAACGGATGCGCACCGGGAACCAGTCCTGCGACGGCGCGAACCAGACCTCGACGCGGGTCGTGCTCGACGCATCGTCGGGCAGGTAGGCCACATGCAGGGTGTCGAGCTCGCCAAGCGGCGAGCGCAGCCGCTGCTTGGCCTTGATCTCGAAGGTCCAGGCATCGCCGCCGCGCGGCCCGGCCACGAAGAAACTCCAGCGCGAGCCGATCGAGAAAGCGGCCGGCCGTGCGCGCATCATCGACATCAGCTGCCACAGCACGCTGACCCGGTCCTGCTCGCCGCCCTTGAGCGGATGGACGGGGCCGTCGCCCGCGAAGTCGATCTCGCCGGCGTCGCGGTCGAACACGGTGGCCGTTGGCGACTTCAGCAGGCGCCGCGCGTGGTAGCGGTTCGGCGCGAGGCCGTACTGGTCGAACCCGCCCTCGCTCTTTTCCAGCAGCAGCACGCCGGTCAGCGAGGTGCGCGTCTCCAATACCAGTTCGTAGCCGCGCGCGTCGCTGCTCCAGTCGATCCGGCTCTGGCCGTCGAGCGACATGCCGCGCACGTCGGCTTTTGCGCGGTAGACCAGTTGCGCGGAGGGCGGCGGCTTGATGGCGGGGATGTCCTGCGTCGCCGTCGCGGCCGGCGCCAACCAGCCCAGGGCCAGCAGCAGGGCGCCGCGCTGCAGAAGTGTCGAAAAGATGTTCAAGATGAATTCCTGATGTTGCCGGAGCTTCGTGCCGCGTCAGTTCCTGCCGATTTTCGTCAGTTGCATGTCGACGCTGTTGCCGTTGCGGTCCTCGTGGCGGAGTTTTACCGGGTACCAGTCGCGCTCCGGCGCCAGCCACAGGTCGAATTGTCGCTCGAAGCTGTCCGGTCCGGGAATCACTGACAGCCTCCATGCTGACACAGGCCCGTCGGGTAGGTCGATATTGTCACGTCCGTTCACATAAATGCGCCAGCGGTCGGCGGCCTTGGTGCCGGCGACGACCATCTCGAACACGAGGCCGGCGTCGAATTTGTCCGGATCGCCGCGTCCCAGCGCGGCCAGCTGCCAGACCCATGTGCCCCGGTCCTGCTCGCCGCCCTGCACCGGCACGGTCGCGGTCGAGGCCGAAAAGCTGATTTGCTGCCGCTCGCGATGAAAATGCGTGTTCGTCTCCGAGCGCCCGATCCGTTTTTCCGCATACAACTCGGGGACGATGCCGAGACTGCCGAGCTCGCCCCGGCTGCTTGAACTCAGCAGCGTGAAGAACAGCACGCCGATCTCGGTTTTGAGCGTGTAGCGCCGCCCGTCCGGCTGCCAGGCCATGCTGCCATGCCCCTCCATGCGCCGGCCGTTGCGCACGCCAACCACCCTGAAGGCCAGCGTCGCCGGTGGCGGCGGGCTGGCCCGCTCGAACAGCGGGCGCGCCGGCGCCTGAGGCATGATGGCCGCAGGCGTGTCGTCGGTCGCGGCCGCCGGCTCGCTGCCACTGCTGGCCGCGACTGCCTCGGATCCGACGCCATCGGCATTCCCGGCCGCAGCAGCCGCCGCAGCCTCGGCCGGCGGCGGGCTGTCGGCCTCGGCGTGCGCCGGCTCGGTTGGCGGGCTGTCGGCTGTTGCCGGTTCTTCTGCGGCAGCTTTCGGCACTGCGGCCACCGGGGTTTCGCTGGCCGAAACGGCAGGAACGGGTTCGGTATCGACCAGCGTGGGCAGCGGGGATGGCTGCGGCTTGCTCGGCGGCGGCGGTGCGGTTTGTGGCAGGAGGTTCTGCAGGCTGATGCTGATAACGCTGTCGTCGTCATCTTGCGGCGCGATCAACTCCAATTCAGACCGCAGCCATTCGATGACGCTCAGGTGGACCAGTACGATCAGCAGCAGGGTAAGGGCAACGGCCGCCCGTTTGCGCCGGACGGGCGATGGGGGGCGCGGAGAAACAGGCGGCGTCGGCATCCGGCTAGTGTAATGAAATCCGGCTTGCTTGACGGAGGTCGCCAGCCCTCGGATTCCTGCTTGTCCGGGACAGACGATCTGCTACCCTAGCGCTCGACGCGGGTGATGGTCGATCTTCGCGCATATCCTGACGGAGGCAAGCGATGTCCAGCAACGGCACCCACGGTGCGGGCGGTAACGGTGGCATGGGCGGCGCGGGCGGCATGCCCGGCGCCAATCCGATGGGCGATACCCTCGAGTTCGTGAAGAACCTCTGGGGTTCGATGAAGATTCCCGGCATGAGCATGCCGTCGATGTCGCCCGACGATATCGACAAGCAGATTGCCGACCTGAAGGCGGTCGAGTCGTGGCTGCAGATGAACATGAACATGCTGCGTGGCTCGATTCAGGCGCTGGAGGTGCAGAGCGCGACCTTGTCGGCGCTGCGCTCGATGAGCCAGAGTTTCGCGCAGGCAGCCTCGCCGCCGGCCGCCGCGCAGGGGATGCCGGCCTTCGAGACGCCGTTTGCACAACCGGCGTCGCCGCCGGCCGGCGTTGCCGACGACCGGCCGGCTGCTGGCACCTTGCCCGAGACCGCCGCCATGGCGGCGCAGTTCGCCAACCCGGCAATGTGGTGGAATATCGTGCAGGAACAGTTTGCGAACGCGGTCGAACAGGCGACGGCGCCGGAAAAGAAAACAACGGCCCGCAAGGCGACGGCGAAAAAGAGTGCGGCGAAGAAGGCCGCCAGCCCGCGCAAGCGGGCGTCGAAGGTTCCGTCCCGGTCCCAGCCCCGGTCCCGGTCCTGAACGGCGGGCGCTAGCTGCGTGCCGCGCGCTTCAGGGCGCGCATCAGCGCGCCCAGCACCGGCAGCTTCTCGTAGAGCTCCTCGGCCGCATCCCAGTAGTCGCGGTGGAAGGCGACGCGGCCATCGGGCGCGAAGCGCAGGTGCGAGGCGCCGCGTATGCACTGCTCGTCGCGCGAGAAACGCTTCATGCGAAACAGGAAGTCCCAGGTCAGGAAAGCCTGCTCCCCCTGCAGCACGCTGCCGGTGACGACGAAGCGCGGCGCATCGACCTGCGTAAACATGTGCGCGAAGATGCGCGTGACCTCGGCGATCCCCTGCACCTCGTTGAACGGATCCTTGAACCAGACGTCGCCGGTATAGACGTCGGCCAGGCGGCCGATATTGTCGGGGGCGATGCCCTCGAAGACGGCGATCAGCCGCGCGAGGCTGGCGTCGTGGTTCATAGGCCGGTGACCTTGTGGATGAGCGAGAAATACCAGCGATAGGGTAACAGCCGCGCGAACCGCAGCCAGTTCGTGAAGCGCCGCGGAAAATGAATGTGGAAGCGCCCGCGCTCGATGCCGGACAGGATTTCCGTTGCCGCCTTACCCGCGCTGATCAGTCCGGGCATCGCAAAATTGTTGCTCGCTGTCGCCGGCGTCTCGACAAACCCCGGATTGATCAGGTAGACGCCGATGCCCTGGGGCTGCAGGTCGAAATACAGCGATTCGCAGAGATTGATCAGCGCAGCCTTGGTCGGGCCGTAGACGAGCGCCTTCGGCAGGCCCGAGAAGCCGGCCACCGACGACACGATGCCGATGCCGCCCTGGCCTTGCGCGAGCAGCGTGGGCAGCACCGCCTCGAGGCAGTGGAAGACGCCACGCAGGTTGACGTCCAGTATCCGGTCCACCACCGCCATGTCGAGCTGGTCGGCGCGCATCTCGACATAGGCGCCGGCCACCACCAGCACCAGGTCGATGCCCTGCCATGCCGAGAGCAGGCGCTCGTGTACCGCCGCAACTTCGGCGCGGGCCGTGACGTCGAGCGGCATTACCAGCGCCTGCGCGCTGCCGTCGGCCACGCCCTCAAGCACCGCGGCATTGCGCGCCGACAGCGCCACGCGCGCGCCACGGGCCAGCAGCAGGCGCGCGGTCTCGGCGCCGATGCCGGTAGAGGCGCCGATCACCCAGACGCGCAGCCCGCGCCAGTCGCGCACGCGCGGGTTCATCGCCCAGCCGCGCTTGCGCGGCGCCGCATCCGGGCGCCGCCGGCCGGCGGGGGACTGGAGGTACATCATCAATCGCCCCTCTTGCGGAACGACAGCGTGACCTCGCCGAGCCGGAAGCCGAACTTGCTCATCACGGCGCGGTTGAGCATGACGCGGTCGTCCATCAGGTACATCCAGTCGTCGAAGTTCACGTGGTAAACCTTGCCATCGACCGGCAGCGCGAGCACGTATTTCCAGTTGAATGCATTGCCGCCGGTCTCGCCGCTGGCCTCGCCGACCACGTCGGAGGCAGTGCCTACGTAGCGGTTCTCGTCGACCTTCTTCAGGGTCCAGACGCGTTTCTGCGTCGTGCCGTCCGAGTAGGTGAAGTCTTCGTCCAGCACGCCGGTATCGCCGTCCCAGGTGCAGCGCATCACCACGGTGAAGCGCTTGACGACCTTGCCCGAGCGGTCCTGGAAAATTCCCCAGGCATCGACCGTGCCGTTGAAGTAGGTCTTCAGGTCGAGCTTCGGTTGCTCGGCCGCGTAGTCAGCGGGTCGCATCGTCGCTCCGCAGCCGGCCAGCAGCGCAGCCGCCAGCAGCAGCGCTGGCATCAGCCATCGATTCATCTCGTGTCATCCTTCCTTCATTACACATCGTCAAGGCGCGAGCGCCACAGCAGCAGCGCCGCGAGCAGTTTCAGCCCGCAGGGCAGCAGCGCATAGGCCATCGTCAGCGCATCCAGTCCGTCGGTGCTGACGGTTCCGGGCGTATACCCCAGCCACTCGAGCAGCGGCAGCGCGATGCCTGCCGCCAGCGCGAGATTCATTTTCGTCATCCAGCTCCAGAGGCCGAAATACGCACCCTCGCGCTCGCCGTGATGGCCGGCGGCCGCGATCACCCCGGCCAGCAGCGCCGGCGGCAGCGCGAGGTCGGCGCCGAGCGCGGCGCCGGACAGCACGCAGATCACGGCAAAGCCGGCAAATGCGCCGGCATCGAGCTGCGCGGTCCAGACGAAGGCGGCCACGGCCAGCAGCATGCCGGCTAGCCACGCGCGCGCTTCGCCGATGGACGCCGCCAGCTTCGCCCACAGCGGCAGCGCGGCGGCAGCCGCAACGAAATACAGCACCAGGAACAGCGGCGCGTACTGCGGCAGCTGCAGCTTGTCCGACGCGAAGAACAGGAACAGCGTCGCCGGTATCGCCGCCGCCGTGCCATTGACCGCGTACACCAGCAGCAGTTGCCGGAAGCGCGCATCGCGCAGCGGCAGCAGCCATTGCGTCGTGGCCGGTGCCGAGCCCGTGTGCTGCGGCCGCGGCGCATGGCGCACCAGCACCAGCGCCGCGAGCGCGAGCAGCACGGCGAAGGCGACGCTCAGGCCAAAGAGGCCGGCCAGCGTCGGCAGCGCGGCGGCCAGCACCACGCCGGCCAGCGCGCAGCCTTCGCGCATCGCGGTCAGCCGCGCACGCTCGCCGCGCTGCGGAGCCAGATGCGCGCCCCAGCTGTTGTGCGCGATCGTCGCCATCGAAAACCCCAGGTAAACCAGTACCAGGCTGGCGCCGAACCAGACGCCGATGGCTGCGGGCCCGAGGGCCGGCGGATGCATCAGCGCCAGATAGCCGGCCAGCAGCAGGGGCAGCGACAGCAGCACGAAGGCGACATGGCCGCGACGGTCGCGGCTGCCGTCCATCCAGCCTCCGAGCACCGGATCGATGAAGGCATCCAGCACACGCGCCGCCAGCAGGATCGTGCCGACCATCGTCAGCGGCATGCCCAATCCGGCCGCATACAGTTGTGGCACTTGTACATACACCGGCAGCGCGACCAGCGCCAATGGCAGGCCGAACAGCCCGTAGGCCAGCAGGTCGCGGCGCGAGAGCGTCATCATTTGCCGAGCAGGGCGGCGCGCAGCTTCGGCGCGCTGGTCTTCGGATGCAGCCAGATCGCGAGGAAGGCCGCGCCGAATTCCGGGTCGGCCACCTCGCCGATCGGCTGCCCGTCGCGCAGGAAGCGCATCGGCTGCCCCGGCTGGTAGAGCCCGGTCAGCCGCGTGCCGTCCTGCACATCGGGGAACACTGCGCGCATCGCGGCGCGCCATGCATCGTGCTGCGCCGGGTTGCCGACACCGACTTTTTTCATCTCATCCACGCTGGCATCGGCGATCTTGCTGCCGACCAGCGAGCGCGCATACGTCAGTTCCAGCGCCAGCGGCACCTGATTCCAGTCGTTGCCGGGCGGGCGGCCGCGCTCGGCCCGCAGGCGAGCGTCATACAGCTTGAGTCCGAACCAGCGGAAGCTGCCGCTGCCGACCTCGACCGGGTCTTTCAGTGCAAACGTCTCCTGCGCGATGGCCGCGGCCGGCAGCAGCGCGCAGAGGATGACGAAGCAGAGCAGTCGGCGCAGCAGCACGTGGCGTGCCTCCTCATCGTTTCAGCAGGGTGAATTGCATGACGTCGGTGCTGCCTGCGCGGAAGCCCGCTTCGCAGTAGGCCAGATAGAACTGCCAGGTGCGGACAAAGCGCTCGTCGAATCCCTGCGCGCGCACCTCATCGAGCCGGTGATTGAACTCGTGATGCCACTCGGCCAGCGTGCGCGCGTAATCGAGTCCGAAGGCCAATTCGGCCTCGACGTCGAGGCCATGACGATCTGCATGTGCGCGGAATGCCGAAGGCGACGGCAGCATGCCGCCCGGGAAGATGTATTGCTGGATGAAGTCCGTGCCCTTGCGGTAGCGGTCGAACAGCGCGTCATCGATGGTGATGGTCTGGATGCAGGCGCGGCCGCCGGCCTTCAGGCGCTGCGCGACGCAGGCGAAGTAGCTGTCCCAGTACACCTCGCCGACGGCCTCGAACATCTCGATCGACGCAATGCCGTCGAACTCGCCCTGCACGTCGCGATAATCCTGCAGTCGCAACTCGGCCTGCGTGCTCAGGCCGGCGGCCTGCAGCCGTTGGCGGGCGAACTCGAGTTGTTCGGTCGACAGGGTCAGGCCGGTCAGGTGCGCGCCCTGCCGGGCGGCGAGTTCAGCGAAGCCGCCCCAGCCGCAGCCAATCTCGAGCACGCGGCCGTCCGGCGGCAACTGCAGCTGCTCGAGAATGCGCGCGTATTTGGCGCGCTGGCCGTCCTGCAGCGATTGTCCGGGGCCGGAGAACCACGCGCTCGAATATGTCATCGACGGATCGAGCCAGAGCCGGTAGAAGCGGTTGCCGATGTCGTAGTGCGCATGGATGTTGCGCCGGCTGCCGGACTTCGAGTTACGGTTGAACAGGTGGCGCAGGCGGTACAGCAGGCCGCCCCACCAGCCGCCGTAGATCGCGTTCTCGAGCGTGGTGCGGTTGCGTATAAACAGCTCGAGCAGGGCGGCCAGGTCGTCGGTCTGCCAGTGGCCGGCAATGTAGGTTTCGGCAAAGCCGATGTCGCCGGACTTGAGCGCGGCGATGCAGGGTTCCCAGTCTTTCAGCACCAGCGAAGCCGCCGGCCCGCTGCCGGCCTTGCCGCACACCAGCGTCGTGCCGTCCGGGCAGGTCAGGCGCAGCACGCCGTGGTCGAGGCGGCGCAGCATGCCCAGCACGATGCGCGCCTGGGCGGGCAGCGATGCGGAGCGCGCGTAGCTGTCGGCGATCTGGTGGTCGAGTTCGATGCTGGCGTGGAGTGGCTTGTTCATCGGCTGACGGTGCGAGTTGGCGGAATGGGTTTGCTGAAGAAAGGCACGCGCTTGACGAACAGCTGCAACGCCTGCCAGTGAATGCGGGCAATAACGCCGAGCGTCATCATCGGATGGCGCAGGAAGGCGCGCGCGGCGCTTGCGTCCGACAGCGGATGTAGCACGCCAGACACGCTGGTCAGGAGCAGCGGGCCCTGATTGTCGTGGTAATCGATGCGGGCGACGATGCGCTCGGTGCCGGCCTCGCCCGCGCCGCGGGTGGCGCGCATGAAGCGGAAGCGGTAGCTGCCCTCGACGGCGCAGAAAGGCGAGACATGGAACACCTTGCGTGCATCGAGCAGGCGGCCCCAGGCCATCGTGCCGCCGGTGTCGAGCAGGTAGCAATGGCGCTCGCCGAAGGTATTGTTCACTTCGCAGACGACCGCCCGCAGCGCGCCGTCGCTGCGATGGCAGAACCAGAAAGACACCGGGTTGAACACGTAGCCGAGCACGCGCGGGAACGTCTGCAGCCAGATCTCGCCGTCGGCATCGTCTATGCCCTCGTCGGCGAGCAGGCGTGCGATCCACGTCAGCAGCGGCGTGCGGCCGTCGCCATGGTCGCGGTCATGAAAAGACATCAGGTTGAAGCGGTTGCGCGAGCACAGGCGGCTGCCGATTCCGGCGTCGCCCAGCGCGCGCAGCGGCAGCAGCAGCGTGAAGACGCCATAGCTGAACGCATGGCTTGCGGGCCGCAGCCGGCTGTGCCGCACCACGCCCATGCTGATCTGCGGCACGCGCTCCTTGGGCTGCATGCTCATGCCCTCAGGCCGCCTGCAGCGACGGCGACCCGGCCAGCGCGTCGATCGCGGCGGCGACCGACAGCCCCGACTTCAGGCCGTCCTCGTGGAAGCCGTAGCCGGTCCAGGCGCCGGCGAACCAGGTGTTGCGCTCGCCCTGCAGCCGCGGCAGCGCCTGCTGCGCGGCGATCGCCGCGCCGTCGAACACCGGATGCGCGTAGTCGAAGCGGCCGAGCACCGTGGCCGGGTCGGGCTCGTTGATCGGGTTCAGCGACACGATCACCGGCGTTTTCACCGGCAGCGGTTGCAGCTTGTTCAGCAGGTAGTGCACGCAGACGTGCGGTTCGGCGCCGCCGGCGCTCTCGTAGTTCCATGCAGACCAGGCCTTCTGGCGCTGCGGCAGGCAGCGCGCGTCGGTATGCAGCACGGCATGGTTCGGCTGGTAGGACACGGCCGACAGCAGCTTGCGCTCGTCGTCGCCGGCATCGCGCAGCAGCGCCAGCGACTGGTCGCTGTGCGCGGCGAGCACCAGATGGTCGTACATCAGCGCGCCGAGCGCGGACTCGACGCGCACCTGGCGCCGCGTGCCGACATCGATGCGGGTGACGCCGTGCACCGGGGTGGACAGGTATTTGTGCGGTATCGCTTCCAGTATCTTGCGCACGTAGTGGCGCGCTCCGCCGGTCACCGTATGCCACTGCGGACGGTCGCTGACCTGGATCAGCCCGTGGTTGTGGCAAAAGCGGACGAAGGTCGCCAGCGGGAAAGCCAGCATCTGCTCGGTCGGGCAGGACCAGATGCAGCCGGCCATCGGCAACAGGTACCAGTCGCGGAATTCCGAGCCGTAGCCGCGCGCGACGAGAAATTCTCCGAGCGGCATCTCGTCCATTGCACCGGCTTGCAGCGCCAGTTGCGTGGTCTCGCGGTTGAAGCGGAGGATGTCGCGCAGCATGCGCAGAAAGCGCGGACGCAGCAGGTTGCGGCGCTGTGCGAAGACGGTGTCGAGATTCGACCCGGCCCATTCCAGCATCGCCGCGCCGGGCCGGTCCGACAGCGGCAGCTTGACCGCGAACGACATGTCGCTGGCCGTGGTGTGTACCTGCAACGTGTCGAACAGACGCACGAGGTTGGGATAGGTGCGGTGATTGAAGACCAGAAAACCGGTATCGACGCCGAAGCGCTGGCCATCGATGGCGACATCGACGGTATTGGTATGGCCGCCGAAGTAGCCGCCAGCTTCGTACAGCGACACCTCGTGGCCCTTGCGCGCCAGCTCCCATGCCGCCGAGAGTCCGGAGATGCCGGCGCCGATCACTGCAATGTTCATGGACTGTCCAGGCAGGGACTCCCGTGGAGAATAAAAGGGCTGCGGCGCCCGTCGGAGAGAAATACGGGTTGGGGGAAGATCGCCCCGACTTGCCACCGACGCTTGAACGCCGGGAGGCACCGCAGCTGAAAACCTTGGGCACCGCGCCGGTACGACCGGCGGATGGCGCCCTGCAAAATCACTGTGGCGCGGCCAGCGCCTTCTCGAGCGCGGCGACGAACTTGCCGTCGTCCGGCCGGGTCATGCTGCCGAAGCTGCCGACCAACTTGCCGTCGCGCCCGATCACATACTTGTTGAAATTCCAGCTCGGCTCTTTCGCGCCCGCCTTCATCATCGCGGCGAACAGCGTATTGGCTTCGCTGCCCTTGACCGAGCTCTTCGCGAACATCGGGAACTTCACGCCGTAGGTGTTGTAGCAAAAGTCCGCGATCTTCTTGTTGTCGCCGGGTTCCTGCGAGAAATCGTTCGACGGGAAGCCGAGCACCACCAGGCCCTTGTCCTTGTACCGCGCATGCAGTTTTTCCAAACCCTCGTACTGCGACGTGAAACCGCAGTAGCTGGCGGTATTGACGACGACGGCGACGCGCCCCGCGTACTGGCAGAGGTTTTGCGGAGCCTCGTCCTGCAGGCGCGGAAACTGATGGTTCAGCAGCACCGGGCAGTCGGCCGCCGCGGCCACGCGCGGCAGCAAGGCCAAGAGCGTCAGCAGGCCCAGCGTGGCGGCAGCGGCCGCCATCGTGCGCATCAGGTGTTTCCTCGGATCAAGCGTCTGTTTCATCTTCATCGCAGAAATACCACTTGGTTTTAATTTAAACTGCGTGGTCATTCTAGCGCATCTGCAGAAATTTTGTGGGTTGGCGTGTTCGCTTTTTGTCGATGTTTCCTGGCGAACATTATGTATGTACACACTTACCTTAAACTCTCGTGAAATCAACCTCGATGCGGCACCTGATCCTCGTTCTCGGCGACCAGCTGAGTTTTGACAGCCCGGCTCTGGCCGGCTTTGACCCCGCGCAGGACGGCATCCTGATGATTGAAGCCGGAGGCGAGGCGACGGCCGTCTGGTCGCACAAGGCCCGCATAGTACTGTTTCTGTCGGCTATGCGCCATTTCGCCAACGATGTTGCGGCGCGCGGATGGCCGCTCGACTACCTGACGCTCGATGCCGACACGGACCCGGACCCGGACTTCGCAGTCCGCCTGCGCGCCGCCCTGCGCCGTCACCGGCCCGCCGCGCTGCGCGTGCTCGAAGCCGGCGAGTGGCGGATGGAGCAGGCCATCGCACAAGCCTGCGAGCAGGAGGGCACGCCGTTGCACTGGATCGACGACACGCACTTCCTTTGCAGTCGCGCCGACTTCGCGCGCTGGGCGCGCAACAAGAAAGAGCTGCGGATGGAGTTTTTCTACCGCGAGATGCGCCGCAAGAGCGGCGTGTTGATGGAGGGCCGCGAGCCGGTCGGCGGCCAGTGGAATTTCGACGCCGACAACCGCAGCCCGTATCCGAAGCGCAGCGGGCCGGGCGACATACCCGCTCCGGCCGGGTTTGCGCCCGACGCGGTGACGCAAGAAGTGATCGTTCTGGTCGAGCGGCATTTCCCCGGCCATCCGGGAATGCTCGAGAAATTCGCGTGGGCCGTCACGCGCGAACAGGCGCTGCACGCGCTCGATGTCTTCATCGAGCGCCGCCTCGCCGGCTTCGGCAAATACCAGGATGCGATGTGGACCGATACGCCGACCGGCTGGCATTCGCTGCTGTCGACGGCCCTGAACCTGCACCTGCTCGACCCGCGCGAAGTGATCGCCGCCGCCGAGCGCGCCTGGCGCGCCGGCCGCGTGCCGCTCGAAGCCGCCGAGGGCTTCATCCGGCAGATCCTCGGCTGGCGCGAATTCATCCGCGGCGTCTACTGGCTCGACATGCCGGCGATGAAAGAGGCCAACCATTACGCCCATGTGCGCGACCTGCCGGCCTGGTTCTGGACTGGGCAGACCCAGATGGCCTGCGTGCGCGACAGCCTGAAGCAGACGCTCGAGCTCGGCTACGCGCACCACATCCAGCGGCTGATGGTGACCGGCAACTTCGCGCTGCTGGCCGAGCTGTCGCCGTCGCAGGTGGGCGACTGGTATCTGGCGATTTATGTGGATGCGATCGAATGGGTCGAATTGCCGAACACGGCCGGTATGGCGCTGCACGCCTGCGGCCCGCGCTTCACCAGCAAGCCCTATGTGGCCAGCGGCGCCTACATCCAGCGCCAGAGCAATTACTGCAGCGGCTGTCGCTACGACCCGGCCCGGCGCAGCGGCGACGATGCCTGTCCGTTCACCACGCTGTACTGGAACTTCATCGACCGACATGCCGACGCGCTCGCGACCAACCCGCGCACGGCGTTGATGGCGAAAAACCTGCAGCGGCTCGGCGATGGTGAGCGGCAGGCCATCCGCGCTCGGGCCGCCGAGATGCTGACCAATCTCGAGATGCTGTGATGGCAACTTCGGGCGATTCAGAAGGTCAGTGCGTCATGGGCGGACATCGAACCGTCATGCTTTGTTGATAGAATCAAGCCACTCCGACATTTTCTGCCCGATACCGATGCTGTATCCCGAACTCTTCCGCTCGCTCGAGCAAGTGCGCTGGAACATGGAAACCGACATTCCGTGGAGCCAGTTCAACGCCAGCCAGCTTTCCGACGAGCAGGCCCGCACGATCAAGATGAATGCGATCACCGAGTGGTCGGCCCTGCCCGCTACCGAGATGTTCTTGCGCGACAATCGCAACGACAGTGATTTTTCGGCCTTCATGTCGGTGTGGTTTTTCGAGGAGCAGAAGCATTCGCTGGTGCTGATGGAATACCTGCGCCGCTTCCGCCCCGAATTGGTGCCGACCGAAGAGGAGCTGCACAATGTGCGTTTCGAATTCGACCCGGCGCCGCCGCTGGAGACGCTGATGCTGCACTTCTGCGGCGAGATCCGGCTCAATCACTGGTATCGCTGCGCAGCCGACTGGCATACCGAGCCCGTCATCAAGCACATCTACAAGACCATTAGCCATGACGAGGCACGCCACGGCGGCGCCTACCTGCGTTACATGAAAAAGGCGCTCAACGAGTTCGGCGACAGCGCGCGCGCGGCGTTCGCGAAAATCGGCGTGCTGATGGCGTCGGCGCGGCGCACCGACAAGCCGCTGCACCCGACCAACCTGCACGTGAACCAGTCGCTGTTCCCGAACGACACCGTTCAGAGCCGCTTGCCCGACCCGAACTGGCTCGAGGCCTGGCTGGATCGGCAGATCCGCTTCGACGAAGTGTGGGAAAAGAAAGTCGTCGACCGTATCCTGCACAACCTGTCGCTGCTGTTCGAGCGCAGCTTCCCGACCGTGCAGGAACTGAACCGATTCCGCAAGGAAGCTGCGGCACGGCTCGCACCCGCTTCCGCCTCGGCCCCAGCCTGATCCGCTGACGCCGCGCAGTTCCGCACGGCTGCGGCTGCCGACGCGCACGCGAACTCGGCGCCTCGCTGCTGGTGGCCGTCAATGGCGACGACTCGGCGCGCGCCGTCGCGATCCCATGGGTACACTACTGATCGACGTCGGCGCTGGCTGCGCGCATTCGCGGCCGGTGTGCCGAATCGGCTGTGGAGTGAAGCATGAAACGACGCATTTTCCTGCACGGCGCGCTGGCCGCCGCCGTCCTGCCGCTGACGGCATGGGCCGAGAAAAAGCCCGTCATTACCGTCTACAAGACGCCCACCTGCGGCTGCTGCCATGAATGGGTGGCGCATCTGGAGCACAACGGATTCCGGGTCGATGCCCGCGACGTGCCTTCCACCACGCCCTATCGCGCCAAGTTCGGCGTGCCGGCCGACCTCGGTTCATGCCACACCGGCGTGGTCGATGGCTACGCGCTGGAGGGCCACGTGCCCGCCAGCGACATCAGCCGCCTGCTGGCCGAGCGGCCGAAGGCGCGCGGCCTGGCCGTGCCGGGCATGCCGGTCGGCAGCCCGGGGATGGAAGTCGAAGGAACGCGGCGCGATGCGTTCGACGTCGTGCTGTTCGCCGACGACGGCAGCCGCAAGGTGTATCAGCGCTACGCGGCCCGCCGCTGACAGCGGCAACGGGCGGCCTGACCGGACAGGCTTCTATTCGTGGTGATGATGGTGGCCGTGCGAGTGTGCGCCCGCGCCGTCGGCCGGCTTGGGCATGCCCATGGTCGCCACCTCTGCCGTCACCTCGACCTTGCCGGCCTGGCGAAAGTTCAGCGTCACCGGAATGCGCTCGCCAGCCACCAGCGGCTTCTTGAGCCCCATCAGCATCAGGTGCGCGCCGCTGCCTGGCTTCATCGCGACCGCCTGGCCGGCCTTGATCTCGAGTTGGTCGAGCGCGCGCATTTTCATCACGTCGCCGTCCATGCTCATCGTGTGGATTTCCACCCGCGCCGCCGCCGGCGAAGCGGCCGACAGCAGCGCATCATCGGTCTTTCCGCGGTTCTCGATCTGCAGGAAAGCCGCGCCATTCGGCTGCTTGCCCACCGTCGCGCGCGCGACCGCCTTGCCGACGACGATCGGCTTGCCCTCCTGCGCATGCAGGCTGGTCGAGGCGATCAGGAGGACGGCGGCGAAAGTGCGAAGCAAGGTCATGGTATTCCCCGGTTGAGCGACAGACCGCCGCATTATAGGGCGAGGCGACAGTGTCATGCCCCGCCGTTGTAGCCATGCTGCCGCCAGGCCTCGAACACCGTGACGGCGACCGCATTGGACAGGTTCATGCTGCGATTGGCGGGACGCATCGGCAAGCGTATCCGCTGCGCGGTCGGGAAGCTGTCGCGCAATGCCGGCGCCAGGCCGCGGGTCTCCGAACCGAACACGAACACGTCGCCGGGAAGGAAGTGCAGGTCGGAGAAGATCGACGAACCGTGCGTGGTGAAGGCGAACAGGCGCGCAGGGTCCGGACGCAGGTCGGCCAGAAAGGCGTCCCAGTCGCGGTGCACGCGCATCGGCGCGAACTCGTGATAATCGAGGCCGGCGCGGCGCATCCGCGCATCGTCGAGCGGGAAGCCGAGCGGCTCGACCAGATGCAATTGCGCGCCCGCATTGGCGCACAGGCGGATGACGTTGCCCGTGTTCGGCGGGATTTCGGGTTCGACCAGGACGACATGAAACACGTGATTCTCCGGAAGTGGTCAGCGCAGCGGCGTGCGCGCGAACACAGCGTTGACCACCTGCGTTGCGCCATGCCGCTTCAGGCAGGCGGCCAGCGCGTCGAGCGTGTGACCGGTCGTCATTACGTCGTCGATCACCAGCACCCGCCGACCGCTGACGGCCGCGCGATCGCGGACGGCGAACGCGCCGCGCATATTATCCTTCCTGTCCGCCAGTGCAAGCATCGACTGCGGCGTGGTATCGCGCACCCGCACGCAAGCCTGCGCCGCCAGCGGCAGCCCGAGCGCGCGCGCCAGCGGCCGGGCGATCTCCATCGCCTGATTGAAGCCGCGCTCGGCCAGCCTGTCGGCCGACAGCGGTACCGGCAGCACGAGATCGTAGTCGTCGAGCCGGCGGCGGCGCAGCGGTTCGAGCAGGGCAGCGGCGAATGCAGCGGCCAGCGGCAGTTGCGCGCCGAACTTCAGCCGTCTCACCAGCAGATCGATCGGCGGCTGGTAATGCGTCGCGGCATAGCTGGCATCGAAAGCCGGCGCCGTCGTCAGGCAGCGCCCGCAGAGCGACGACAAGCCGGTCAGCCCCAGCGCACAGCGCGGGCAACGCTCGGCCGGATCGGCGAGGTAGCGGGCGCGGCAGTCGTTGCAGAACAGGCCGCTGCATCGGTCAAGGCTTCGGCCGGCGCAAAGCGGGCAGCGGGCCGGCAGCACCAAGTTGGTGAGCCGGGCCGTCCAGCGCAACGAAGGGAATCGGGTCGAAACGGTCATCGCGGCTCGCTGAAGTACACTGCGAGGCATTGTCCTGTCCGGGATGTGCGGCTGTGCCGCTTGCTGACCGATGCCCGAGCTTTCCAATGATTCCCGACGCATGGCGCCCGTTTCTGTTGCGGCGGTGCGCCAGTGCTTCCTGCGCCCCGAGCGATGTGCGGATTCGCAATTCTTGCGACGCGAGATTTCCGCGCGCATGTTCGAGCGCCTGGCGCTGATCAAGACCGACCCGCAGCGCATGCTCGATGCCGGTTGCGGCGAGGGCGACGACCTGCTCGGCCTGCAGCAGGCCTTTCCGTCGGCCCAGCTGATCGGCCTCGACCTGTCGCTGCCGATGATCGACCACGCCCGGCGTGCGGGCGATTCCTCGCGCTCGGGGATGAAGCAGCTGATGTCGCGCCTGCTCGCGCGCCGCTCGCTGCCCGTGCACGGCGCCGCGCTTGCCTGCGCCGATTTCGGCGCCCTTCCCGTCGGCCGATCTTCCATCGACCTCGTCTGGTCCAACCTCGCATTGCACTGGCATCCGCAGCCGCACCGCGTGATCGACGAGTGGTCGCAGGCGATGCGCACCGGCGGCCTGCTGATGTTCAGTTGCTTCGGGCCGGACACGTTCGCCGAGCTGCGCGAGGCGTTTGCCGCCGCCGATGGCGAACCGTCGCGGCAGCGCGTGCTGCCGTTCGTCGATTTGCATGACTACGGCGACATGTTGTTGCAGGCCGGCTTCGAGACGCCGGTTATGGATATGGAAAAGATGAATATCACTTATTCATCGGTTGAAAAACTGCTGGCCGATGTGCGTGCGTTCGGCGGCAATCCGTCATTGCAGCGCCCCCAGGGACTGCAGGGGCGGCGGCAGTGGGAACGCTTCGTCAAGCATCTCGGGGCGCGCCGGACTGCAGAGGGAAAAATCACGCTGACGATCGAGGTTGTGTACGGCCACGCGTTCCGGTCTGCGCCGAGATCGAACAGCCGCGGCGAGGCCATTGTCCGCTTCGAGCGCAGGCGATCATGAGCGAATTCAAACGCGGCGGTCATGCCGGAACCGCAGGGTCGCAATTCACGATCCGGCGTCATGGTTTTCGCTTGGCGGCCGATATTCTTTTCGCTTATACTCCGCCGGCTTTGTGCCCTGCCATTGGCGGCAAAACTACGACCAGAGTGTTGTGTGATGGCGACGCGTGAGTGGATTTTGAAAAAAAATTGCTCGATTTCGCCGCGGCAGCTGGCCAAGGCGTACGGCGCGTTATGCACGGCTTCGTTTCTGGTGGCCAGTTACTTCGTGATGCAAGGCGCGTGGGTCGTGATGGTGTTCGCGATATTGGAAATGTCGGCAGTAGCTGCGGCATTTTTGTATTTCGGGCGGCACGCGACTGACCGGGAGCACATTGCATTGAGCGAAGCCGGACTCGTCGTCGAGCTGGTGCAGGCCGAGAAGGTCTTGCAGCACCGGATGGATCCGCAGCGCACCTGCGTGAAGCTGCCGGCGTTGCGGCACGGATTGATCGGCCTCGAGGCGAATGGCGACCGGGTCGAAGTAGGGCGCTTCCTGACCGAGCGCAGGCGCAAGGAGTTTGCGCAAGAACTGAGTCGGGAATTGGTCGGCTATCGGGCCGGCTTGCAAGGCAACAGATTTTGAGTATTCAGACAAGGCATTTGAGGACACCATGAACTACGCGAAGCGCCTAATCCAATCGCTGATGGCCGTAGCCGGCCTGATCGCATCCGGCTCGACCCTGGCGGTCAACGACTCCGTCGGCGGACCGGCCGTACGCCAGCTGAACTTCCAGGCGCCGGTCACCGGCATCGCCGCAGACATTTTCCAGCTGCACAACTGGATGATGGGTATCTGCATCGCGATCTTCCTCGCGGTGTTCGGCGTGATGTTCTATTCGATCCTCAAGCACCGCAAATCGCTGGGCCACAAGGCGGCCAGCTTCCACGAGAGCACGGCCGTCGAGATCGCATGGACCGTCGTGCCGTTCCTGATCGTCGTTTTGATGGCGCTGCCGGCCACCAAGACCGTGGTCGCGATGAAGGACACGTCGAACGCCGACATCACCATCAAGGCCACCGGCATGCAGTGGAAGTGGGGCTATGACTACCTGAAGGGCGATGGCGAGGGCATTTCCTTCCTGTCGGCGCTGTCGACTCCGCGCGACCAGATCCACCAGGCAGTCGCCAAGGGCGACAATTACCTGCTCGAAGTCGACAACGCGCTGGTCGTGCCGGTCAACAAGAAGATTCGCATCGTCACCACCGCCAATGACGTCATCCACGCCTGGGGCGTGCCGGCCTTCGGCGTCAAGCAGGATGCCATCCCCGGCTTTGTGCGCGACACATGGTTCAAGGCAGAGAAGGTTGGCGTCTACCGCGGCAACTGCTATGAGTTGTGCGGCAAGGAGCATGCGTTCATGCCAATCGTCGTTAACGTCGTCAGCGAAGAGGACTACACGAAGTGGGTCGGCGAGCAGAAGAAGGCCATGGCCGCCAAGGCCGACGACCCGAACAAGACCCTGACCGTGGCAGAGCTGTCGGCGCGCGGCGAGAAAGTCTACGCCGCCAACTGCGTCGCCTGCCACCAGGCCAATGGCCAGGGCGTGCAGGGCGCTTTCCCGGCGCTGGCAGGATCGCAGATGGTCAACGGCCCGCAAGAGCCGCACATCGGCATCCTGCTCAACGGCAAGAACGGCATGCCAGCATGGAAGGCGACGCTCAACGACACCGAAATCGCCGCCGTCATCACGTATACCCGCAACATCTGGGGCAACAAGCCTGAAGACAACATCGTTCAACCCGCCGAAGTCCTGGCCGCGCGCAAGTAACAGAAATATCAGGGAGAGGTAAATGAGCACAACTATCGATCACGCACACGGTCACGCTGCCGACCACGCGCACGACGACCATCACCCGCACGGCTGGCGCCGCTGGCTGTACGCGACCAACCACAAGGATATCGGCACCCTGTATCTGTGGTTCTCGTTCGCCATGCTGCTGACCGGCGGCGTGCTGGCGCTGGGCATTCGTGCCGAGCTGTTCCAGCCGGGCCTGCAGCTGTTCGCGCCCGAGTTCTTCAACCAGCTGACCACGATGCACGGTCTGATCATGGTGTTCGGCGCGATCATGCCGGCCTTCGTCGGCTTCGCCAACTGGATGATTCCGCTGCAGATCGGCGCCTCCGACATGGCGTTTGCGCGGATGAACAACTTCTCGTTCTGGCTGCTGCCGCCGGCCGCGATCCTGCTGGTCGCGTCCTTCCTGGTGCCGGGCGGCGCGACCGCGGCGGGCTGGACCCTGTACGCACCGCTGACCACGCAGATGGGCATCGGCATGGACATGGCGATTTTCGCGATGCACATCATGGGCGCGTCGTCGATCATGGGCTCGATCAACATCGTCACCACCATCCTTAACATGCGCGCGCCGGGCATGACGCTGATGAAGATGCCGATGTTCGCCTGGACCTGGCTGATCACCGCCTACCTGCTGATCGCCGTCATGCCGGTGCTTGCCGGTGCGATCACCATGACCCTGACCGACCGTCATTTCGGCACTTCGTTCTTCAACGCGGCCGGCGGCGGCGACCCGGTCATGTACCAGCACATCTTCTGGTTCTTCGGCCACCCCGAGGTCTACATCATGATTCTGCCGGCGTTCGGCATCGTGTCGCAGATCATCCCGGCCTTCGCACGCAAGCCGCTGTTCGGCTACGCATCGATGGTGTACGCAACCGCGTCGATCGCGATCCTGTCGTTCATCGTCTGGGCGCACCACATGTTCGCCACCGGCATGCCCGTCACGTCGCAGCTGTTCTTCATGTACGCGACGATGTTGATCGCGGTGCCAACCGGCGTGAAGGTGTTCAACTGGATCGCGACGATGTGGAAGGGCTCGATGACTTTCGAGACCCCGATGCTGTTCGCCATCGGCTTCATCTTCGTCTTCACGATGGGCGGCTTCACCGGCCTGATCCTCGCCGTGACCCCGATCGACATCCAGATGCAGGATACCTACTACGTCGTGGCGCACTTCCACTACGTGCTGGTCGCGGGCTCGCTGTTCGCGCTGTTCGCCGGCTTCTACTACTGGGCGCCGAAGTGGACCGGCTTCATGTACGACGAAGGCCGCGGCAAGTTCCACTTCTGGGCATCGATCATCACGTTCAACATCACGTTCTTCCCGATGCACTTCCTCGGGCTGGCCGGCATGCCGCGCCGCTACGCAGACTATGCGGCGCAGTTCACCGACTTCAACATGATCGCGACTATCGGCGCCTTCGGCTTCGGCCTGTGCCAGGTGTACTTTCTGTTCTTCGTCGTGCTGCCCTCGATCCGTGGCGGCAAGGCGGCGGCAGCCAAGCCCTGGGAGGGCGCGGAAGGCCTCGAGTGGACCGTGCCTAGCCCGGCGCCGTTCCACACCTTCGAAGTGCCGCCGACCGTCAAGTAAGGTAATACCTATGCCGGTGGCTTGCGCCACCGGCGGAACCATCCGATGTCCGACCAGAAAAAACCCGGAAATGTCCGTACCGCGCTGATCCTGCTGTCGGTGGCCGTCGCCTTCTTCATCGGCGTCATCATCAAGCAGTCCGTGCTGCAGTAAGGAAGACGGCATGAGCAACGACGCACTGTCCGGTGAAAAGCGATCACGCCGCAACACCCGCATGCTGGGCAAGCTCGTGATGATGGCCGTGCTGATGTTCGGATTCGGTTATTCGCTGGTTCCATTGTACGAGAAGATCTGCGAGATCACCGGCATCAACGTGCTGGCCGTTCAGGAAAACCTGAACACAAAAAAGGCCAACACACAGGTGGACACCAGCCGTCTGATCACGGTGGAGTTCGATGCGAACACCACCGGACCCTGGCGGTTCAAGCCTGCCGTGGCCAGCATGCAGGTTCACCCCGGCGAAATGGCGCAAGTGGTCTATGAAGTAATCAATACGCAGGGCCGCAGCATGGAGGCGCAGGCGATACCGAGCTACGCACCGATGCAGGCGGCGCAGTACTTCAAGAAAATGGAGTGCTTCTGTTTCAAGCAGCAGACGCTGGGTGCCAAAGAGGCACGTCAGATGCCGGTGGCCTTTACTATCGACCCGGCGCTGCCTAAAAACGTAACCGTCATTACTCTGTCATACACCTTTTTCGAAGTGGGTCTGCAGGCCAAGCCGAAAGCCAGTTGAGGTAATGCGTGGATGACTTGAAGGAAGCCGCACGACGCAAGATGTCGTTTGGCGCGACGGTAAAGGCCGTCTTGTGGTCGTTTTTCGGCGTGCGCAAGAACAGCGCCTACGAGGAAGACTCGCAGACGCTCAATCCGCTGCATGTGATCATCGCGGGCATTCTCGCCGCCGTGATCTTCGTCGCGGGGCTGTTGGTCGTGGTAAAGCTGGTGGTGGCAGGATAATTTTTATATCGTAATCAGGGGAAGTAGATGAGTACTCAACAAGGCAACGCGCCCTATTATTTCGTGCCCGGCCCGTCGAAGTGGCCTGTACTGATGGGCACCGCCCTGCTGGCCGTGATGGCCGGCGCGTCCGCTTGGGTGAACGGCATAAGCTGGGGCATGCCGGTCAATATCATCGGCATCATTGCCGCGCTGGTTGTTCTGTACTACTGGTTCGGCGATGCGATCGCCGAGTCCGAGGGCGGCCTCTACAACGCCCGCATCGACACCTCGTACCGCTGGAGCATGAGCTGGTTCATTTTCTCCGAGGTGATGTTCTTCGGCGCGTTCTTCGGCGCCCTGTATTACGCCCGTGCCATCACGATGCCGTGGCTGGCCGATCTCGACCACAAGTTCCTGTGGCCTGATTTTGCAGGAGTCTGGGGCAACGGCGGCCCCGCTGGCGTGATCGACAAGTTCGAGACCATGGGTCCGTTCCCGATTCCGACCATCAACACCGCGCTGCTGCTGGCTTCCGGCGTAACGCTGACGATCTCGCACCATGCGCTGCGCGAGAACCTGCGCAGCAAGGCGGCGCTGTGGCTGTTCCTGACGGTCCTGCTCGGTGCGATCTTCATGGGCTTCCAGGTCTACGAGTACATGCACGCATACAGCGAGCTGAACCTGAAGCTGACCTCCGGCATCTACGGCTCGACCTTCTTCATGCTGACCGGCTTCCACGGTTTCCACGTGACGATGGGCGGGATCATGCTGTCGGTCGTCCTCTACCGCTTGCTGAAGGGCCATTTCACCGCTGACAATCATTTTGCGTTCGAAGGTGCGGCTTGGTACTGGCACTTCGTCGATGTGGTCTGGCTCGGCCTGTATGTCGTTGTCTACTGGCTGTAATCCTGCGCCACGCAAAAAGCCGCACCTCGGTGCGGCTTTTTTGTTTTGATGGCAGACTCGCGGCTGAGTCCATCGCGTCGACGCTGCAATGGTCCTGCGTCAGTAGATGATCCCGGTCGGCTGTATCCAGCCCATCCGGTAGGCCACCAGCAACAGCAAGAACAGCAGCACCGAGAAGCCGACCCGCAAAGCGAGCGCCTGCACGGTGCGGTTGCTGCGGCCTTTGTCCCGCATCAGGAACACGAGCGCCGAGCCGAGGCTGCCGAGGATGAGGATGAAGCCGATGGCGACGAGGATTTTCATGGCGGGTTCCCTGGGGTGCCGCCAGTGTGCCGGCAATACCGTCGGTGATTGGAAAAACAAGGCTCGATTGTAATGCGATTGCCGTTTCGTTTCCGGTGGATACCATTTGCTGCCACTGCTGTCGTCGTTGTCGTCGGCATCGCACTAGGCAACTGGCAGCAGCGACGCGCAGCCGACAAGGAAGCACTGTCGCTGCAGCAGGCCGCCTTCGCTGAGATGCCGCTGGTCGATGCAAGTGCCGTGGCCCGCGGCGCACAGCCGGAGGTTTTGCGCCGCGTTGTCGCCGAGGGCCGGTTCGTCGCGGGCTGGCCGCTGTACGTCGACAACCGTCCGCACCAGGGCAAGGCCGGTTTCTACCTGCTGATGCCGCTGAAGCTGGCCGGCAGCGACGCGGCCGTGCTGGTGCTGCGCGGATGGTTCGCGCGCGATCCGGCCGACCGCACGCGCGTGCCGGATATTCCCGTGCCGCCCGGGCCGGTGCGCATCGAGGGGCGCGTGCGCGATGTGGTGGCGCGCACGATGCCGATGGGTACGCCGCCGCCGCTGCAACCGCGCACCATCGTGCAGAACGTGGCCATCGACGAACTGGCAGCGGCCAGCGGCCTGACGCTGCAAAACTTTATAATCGAGCAGACCAGCGATACGCCTGATGGTCTGCTGCGCGACTGGCCGGCACCTTCGGCCGGCATAGACAAGCATCGCGGCTATGCGTTCCAGTGGTACGCACTGGCCGCAGCCGCATTCATCTTTTTTCTCGTGACTGGATTCCGAAGTGGAAGCAAGCGAAACAGCTAAGCCGGCGGTGCCGAAGGTGCCGGAAGTCAGGAAGCACACGCACTGGACATTGTTCCTCGTGCTGGCCGTGTGTGCGGCGCCGATGATCCTTTCCTATCTGACCTATTACGTGATCAAGCCGTCCGGCCGCACCAATTACGGCGACCTGATCGATCCGCGCGCGCATCCGATTCCCGATCTCGGCACGACCACCCTCGACGGCCAGCCGGCCTCATTGAAAGATTACGCGGGCAAATGGATCATGCTCCAGGCCGATGTCGGCGCCTGCCCGAAGTACTGCGCTGACAAGCTGTTCTGGCAGCGGCAGGTACGCCTTACGCAGGGCAAGGACAGGGACCGCATCGAGCGCGTCTGGCTCGTCACCGACGCACAGCCGCTGGAAACCGTGCTGATGAAGGAGTACGACGGTACGCACATCCTGCGCGTCGACGCGAAGAAACTGGCGGCCTGGCTGCCGGTCGCCCAAGGTACGCAGATGACTGACCACATCTACATGATCGACCCGCTGGGCAACCTGATGATGCGATTCCCGAAAGATCCGGATGCAAACAAGATCAAGAAGGACGTCACCAAGTTGCTGAAAGCCTCGCGCATCGGGTGACCACATGTTGCTCGGACTGGCCACCAAGGCCTTGCTGATTGCCCTCGTCCCGCTGACCGCCGTCTGGCTGGCGCGCGGCGGCGACCGCTACCGGAAACTGGCATGGGTCACGACCTTCCTCACCTTCGACCTGATCGTCTTTGGCGGCTTCACGCGCCTGACCGACTCCGGGCTCGGCTGCCCCGACTGGCCCGGCTGCTACGGCGAGGCCAACCCCTTCCTAGCCCATGCCGACATCAGCGCCGCGCAGGCCGCGCTGCCAACCGGGCCGGTCACGGTCTTCAAGGCGTGGATCGAAATGATTCATCGCTATCTTGCAATGGGCGTCGGCGTGCTGATCATCGCGCTGCTCGCCATTGGCTGGCGCTTGTGGCGCCGCACGCGAGAGCAACGTTATGCACCGGCGCTGCCGGCCCTGCTGTTGCTGTGGGTCTGCGTGCAGGGTGCATTCGGCGCTTGGACAGTCACGCTCAAGCTGCAGCCTGTGATCGTCACCATCCACCTGCTGCTTGGCATGGGTCTGCTGGCGCTTCTGGTCTGGCATGCGATGCGGCAGTCGCCGTCACACGTCGTGGGCGACAGTTCGGCGTCGCTGCGCGTCCCGGCGGCCGCAGCGCTGATCGTGCTGTTCATGCAAATTGCGCTCGGCGGCTGGGTCAGCACCAACTACGCGGTACTCGCCTGCGGAGGATTTCCGTTGTGCCAAGGCGAACTCATGCCGGCCATGGATTTCAGGCATGGATTCACCCTATGGCGTGAACTCGGGATGACGCGCAGCGGCGACTAC
>JAMNXS010000084.1 GCA_023653025.1 Burkholderiaceae bacterium | reverse complement strand
GGCGACATACTGGTTCTGAACCCCGCAGTTGTGCCGGCGCTTGCCCACCAGATGGCCAACCAGCTGATCGACCTGCAACTCGACTACTTCGTCAAGCACACCGACAGCGAGTCGCTCGGCAGCTTCCCTTCGCTGGCGCCGCCGGAGTTTCTGACCAAGAAAATCGGCGCCGAGCTTGCGCAATTCCGCGATCGGAGCGCGGTCGATATCCGCATCAACCTCGACAACCAGTTGCTGATCGTCGGCAGCGACCGGATGGTACTGGTCCGCAGCGACGGCAGCGTCCGCCGGCAGGTGGTGGACGGGCGTCAGGCTCAGCGCGTGGACAACCTCGATGCCGACGGATTTCTCGCCTCGAGCGTTCGTACGTCGTCCCCGGACGCTCCTGCCGGCCAGCGCAGCATTCGCTATGACTTCAACGACCGCGACGGAGCAACTGCGCGGATCGACGTGGCGCTGGGCGCAAGCCTCGGTGAGTTCGCAACGCTCAGCCTGCGCTCCGGCGAACTGACGCTCGAGGCCAGCTACGCCGGTGGCAAGCTGGCTGCTCTTGAGCACGTGACGATCGACGGGCGCGAGCTCGGGCCTGGAGCGCTGCAGGGCCTGGCCGCGCAGCTGTCGGACCTGTCGGTGGACGAGTTGCACTCAGCCTTCCGGGGGATGCGCTCGGGTGGCGGCGCTGCGGCCGATGTCAGCCCGCACGTGCAGGTGCTGTCTGCGGCGATGGATGACCTGCGCACCGATCTGGTGGCTGCCACCGATCATCTGGGAAGGCCGATCTGGCTCAGTCGCCCGGAGCAACAGTTGCTGGCCATGACCAACGGCGTGGGCAGCCTGATCGATGGCCTGAGCCTGCTGAATGCAATCCGTACCGGCCAGCCGCTGCCGGTCGTCGCGTCGGGCTTGCGGCTGGCGGCCGGCGTCGACATGCTGGACGGCAGCCGTGACCTACCGTTGCTGGGCGGCGCCGCCAGTGCGGCCGGCGCCGTGCTGTCGCTGCATGCGCTGGCGCAGGCGCTGAAAGACGGCGACGGGGTGGCCGCACTGAGCTCGGCGGCCTATGCGACGGCCGGCCTGACCGAGACGGCGGCCTTTCTGCAAAGAGCCGGTCTGGTCGATACCCTACCGTCCTCGCTGCCGGCCGCCGGCAACGCGCTGAACGCGTCGCTGCCGTACATTAACCTCGTCAACAGCATCGCGCAGGGCGACAAGACCGGCGTGGCCGTCGCCGTTGCCGATCTCGTGCTGATGAAGGTGGTCGGTGCCTACACGGTGCCCGTGATCGGCTGGGCCTATGCGGTCTATGCGCTGGTCGACAACCTGTTCAATGACATTCCCGACCCCTGGGGCAATGCGCGCTTCGTCTGGCGCGACGGCGCACCGGCCATCGATGCGGCCGGTGAAACCGGTGGCGAGGACGCCGTGCGCTCGGTAATGCAGACGATGCTGTCGTCGATGAACAGCCTGATCGAGCGCGCGCGCGAGCAGAATCCCGGTAGCCCGCTCGGCCTGATCGCGAACCGCATGCCGGGACTGATCATGGCGATGGACGGCTACCGCTTCACCGATATCGACGGACTGACCGGTGCGGAGCGGCAGCCTGGGCTGCGCTTCGATAGCAGCGGCCGGCCCTACAACGCCGAGCCCGGCAGCCCCGAGTCCTTCGTCGGGCTGGTCGAAGCCATGATCCGGTCGGCGCTGGCGCGCGACGCCATCGCGCCGCATTGGGAGGTTCGCACGGCCGCCCTGCAGACGGCCGCCGGCGATCCGAAGGCCGGGCTGCGCGAGGAGGAGCGGGCCGGCAGCGACGGCCTGCTGGCGCAGCCGGTCACGGGTCCGGACCAGGTGTTTCGTCCGGTGGTGCTGGACCTGGACGGCGACGGCATCGACCGCATCGCGCGCGCGCAGGGCGTGCTGTTCGATGTCGACGATTCGGGATTCCGCAAGCGCACCGGCTGGGTGAGCGGCGACGACGCCTTCCTCGTGCTGGACCGGAACTATAACGGCCTGATCGATGGCGGCCGCGAGATGTTCAGCAATGCCGTGGTGGCGCTGGCGCGGCGCGGGCTGGCCGGCATGGCCTGGGCCGATGCCGACTACGATGGCCGCATCACGGCGGCCGACCCGATCTGGGACGAACTGCGGCTGTGGCGCGACCTCGACGGCGATGCCGCGCAGGACGACGGCGAGCTGTCGCGGCCAGCCGACCTTGGAGTTGCCGGACTCAACTATGCGATGGGCACCTATGCCCGCGGCGGGCAGCCGTACCAGATGTCCAGCCCCGATCTCGACGCCGACGCACACGGCGTGTGCACCCACCTGATACCGCAGGGGATACTGATCGAAGCCAGCGACGAGCGCCGGCTGTCGCTGCTGGTCTCCCGCATCGACGACCTGACTGCCGTCGAGCCGGGTCGCGACGGTGTGCAGGGCATCGAAGATGTCGAACTGCTGATCGACAGCCGGCCACTGCTCGACAACGACCTGCTCGGCGGCTTCGCCGGACGGGCGCTGCAGGTCGAGTCCCTGCTGAACTTCCGGCATGGCACCGGCTTCCTCGACGCCAATGGCATCGTGCACTTCCAGCCCGCGGCCGACCACGACGGGGAAGGCGCCGGCTTCGACTACCTGGCGCGGGCGTCGAACGGCCAGACCGGTCGCGGCAGCGTCGATATCAGTCTGGTGCCGGTAAACGATGCGCCTGCCCTGGGCGGCGTCGAACATCAGACCCGAGCGATCTACGGCTACCGTCCGCGCTGGTCCGACGCCGAGCCCGACCAGCCGGACGGCAGCGCGGTACCGGTTTACGAGCCTTTCACCGACAGCGACAACATCGGCCGACCCGTGCTGCGCGACACGCCGGTGGCGCAGGAGGCGACCGGCGCCGGCCGAGTGATCGGCGCGGACATCGACGACGCTGCCGACAGCCTGCGCTACGAGCTGCTCGGTCAGCCGCAGTACGGCTCGGCATCGGTCGATGCGGACGGCTACTTCAATTACACCAGCTGGAAGGCGCCGGACACACCGAGCGACCGCATACTGCTCCACGGCCAGTATGCGGCGTGGAAGGACGGCGTGCTCTATAACGGAGACAATCTGTTCGGTCATGCGGTCAATCCGGCCTCGGACGCCTTCCAGGTGCGCATCACCGATCCGCACGGCGCCAGCTCCGTGGTCACGGTCAGCGTTCCGCATTACGGCCCCTACCTGCCGCCGACGCCGCCCGCCGGCGGCGGCAAAAAGCCGATCGCGATCGACCTCGACGGCGACGGCTTCGAGTTCGTCAATGTCGACGATTCCGATATCTTTTTCGACGTCACCGGCGGCGATCGCACATGCGCTGTACCGGCTCGATCCGGCGCTCGCATCCCGCACGCTGGCCGGCATGGACGCCTGTCATGCGTGAAGCGCCGGCCGCGCGCCCGGCGGATGTTGCGGAACAGGAGCGCGATTTTCTGCCGACCCTGCTGGCCATCACCGACAGCCCGCCGCCGAAGATGCCGCGCGTGGTGCTGGTCTCGGTGCTAGTGCTGGTACTGGTACTGCTGTTGTGGTCGGTGCTCGGACGGCTCGACGTCGTGGCTTCCGCCGAAGGACGGCTGGTGCCGCAGTCGAAACTGAAGATCGTGCAGCCGGCCGATGCCGGCATCGTTGTCGACATCCTGGTGCGCGAAGGGCAGTCCGTGGCGGCTGGGCAGGTGCTGATGCGGCTCGATCCGCGCCTGCTCGATGCCGACCGCGCGACCGCCGCCGGCGAGCACGCGCAGCTCGGCTTGCAGCTGCGCCGCATCGACGCCGAGCTCGCCGGCGTGGCCATGTACTTTCAGGCCGGCGACCCGCCGGAGCTGTTCGAGCGGGTCCGCCAGCAGGGTATCGCGCACCGCCAGGCCTACCTGGACGCCGTCGCAGGCGAGCGCGCGCTGGTGGAGAAACTGCAGAGCGACCTGCAGGCGGCAAGTGCGCTGCAGGCAAAGCTGGACAGGACCCTGCCGATTATTCAGCGTAGCGCCGACGCGCACGAGCGCTTGCACGGCGACGGATTCATTAGCCGCATCGCCGCCGATGACAAGCAGCGGCAACTGGTGGAGGCCCTGCAGGACCTGCGCGCACAACAGGCGGCGGTGGCGAGCCTGCAGGCGATGCTGGTCAACAGCGAGAAAAAGCTGGCCCAGCTGGCATCGGGCTACCGCAGCGAGCTGCTGGCCGAGCGCGCCGGCATCGATGCCCAGTTGCGGCGCGTGGCCGGCGAAAAGGACAAGCTCGAGCACAAGTCGGGCCTGCTGCTGTTGCGCGCGCCGCAGGCCGGCACGGTCAGGGATCTGTCCACGCACACCGTCGGCACTGTGGTCGCGCCGGGTACGGTGCTGATGTCGGTCGTACCGCAGGACGAGCCCCTGCGCGCCGAAGTGATGGTGCGCAACGAGGATGCCGGCTTCATTCACCTCGGCCAGCCGGCCAGGATCAAGCTGGCGGCCTACCCTTTCCAGAAATACGGGATGATCGACGGCGTCATCGACCACATCGGCCCCGACGTCGCCGATCCGGCAACCGGCAGCCGGGAGGGCCTCGATCCGGCGCAGACCCTCGCGCGCTATCCGGTCTGGGTCAGGCTGTCGAGCCAGCAGTTGACCGTCGACGGCAAGCCCCTGCTGCTGACACCCGGAATGCAGGTCGTGGCCGACATCCACCAGGGACGGCGCACGGTGCTCGAGTACCTGCTATCGCCGGTGCAGCGGGCGTGGATGGAGGCGGCGCGGGAGCGGTAGCAGTGCGGCGGCTTTCGCTGCGCTCTAGCCGCCCTACGGTGACCAACAGGCGTCAGTTTTGCCGTAGGGCGGCTAGAGCGCAGCGAAAGCCACCGGCTTCGCTAAAACCGGACGACCGTCTTGCCCTGGGCCGCCCGTCAGAACTTCGGCAACGACTCCGGCTCATGATCGCGCAACGCCTTGCGCGCGGACTCGAACTCCGGCAGCACCGATTGCACGGTTGCCCAGAACTGCGGGCCGTGGTTCATCTCGCGCAGATGCGACAGCTCATGCGCTACCACGTAATCGATATTGGGCAGTGCAAAATGCATCAGCCGCCAGTTCAGCCTGATGCGCCCATCCGCCGTGCAGGAGCCCCACTGCGTAGTGGCCGACGACAGCGCGAAACGGGCAAAGCTCACGCCCAGTTTCTCCGCATAGATCGCCAGTCGCTCGGCGAATACCCGCTTCGCTTCCGACTGCAGCCAGCCCTGCACGCGATCCTTCAGTTGCTGCTCGCTGGCCGAGGCCGGCAGGCTGATGTGCAGTTCGCGTGCGGCCTCGTCGAAGCGCACACCGGCATTGCTGCCCTCGGCGACGCGCACCGTGATCTCGATGCCGAGATAGGGCAGGGTCGCGCCGTCGCGCCACTCCATCGGCGGCTGCAGGCGGCGCACCGAGCGCTCGCGCTGCTCGTTCATCTTGCGGAAGATCCACTGCTGCTTGCCGGCGATGGCTGCCTCGATGTCGGCCACCGTCACCCAGCGCGGCGCGGTTACGCGCAGGCCGTCGTCGTCGATCAGGAAGCCGATGGTCTTGCGCTTCGAGCGCAGCAGCCGGTAGTCGAGACTCAGGTGGTCCAGCCGCAGCCGCCGGTGCCCCGGCGGCACCGGCGTGTCCGGCACGGTCGATGCCGGCGGCGCGGCGTCGGCCGCCGTACTGAACAGATCGTCCAGCGTCAGTTGGTTCGGGTCGGGGGCTTTCTTCCTGAATAAATGCTTCAAGGGCATGGGCGTTCAGCGGGTTCCCGTTGGGCCGGCGCCGCCGTAGGCACCGGGAGTAATCACGCGCATTTCCGATTCTATCCAGCTTTCGACCTTGGCCATCAGTTCGGCCGGGCCGAGGCCCTGCGGCGAGATCGGCGGGCCGATCGAAACGATGATGGTCCCCGGTTTCTTGACGAAGGCATTGCGCGGCCAGCAGTCGCCGGAGTTGACGGCAATCGGCACCACCGGCGTCTTCGTGCCGATGGCAAGGATCGCGCCGCCGGCCTTGTACTTGCCCTGGCTGCCGACCGGCGTGCGCGTCCCCTCGGGAAACATGATGACCAACTGGCCGTCGTCCAGACGCTGCTGGCCGACCGAGATGACCTGCGCCATCGCATCGCGGCTCTTGCTGCGGTCGATCGCGATCATGCGCAGCATCGCGAGTCCCCAGCCAAAGAACGGGATGTAGAGCAGCGACTTCTTGAACACGAAAATCAGCGGGCGCGGCATCAGCCAGCAATAAAAAATCGTCTCCCACGCCGACTGGTGCTTGGAGAGCAGGATCGCCGGGCCGTCGGGCAGGTTCTCCCATCCCCGGACTTCCCACCGGATGCCGCACAGCAGGCGGGCGGCCAGCGAGATGAACAAGTTCCAGCGGGTGATTATCCGGTAGCGCTGGCGGTAGGGCAGGAACACGAAGCCGAAGCAGGCGATGGCCCAGATCACGGTCACGATGGCCATGAACAGCGCGAACAGCAGGGAGCGGGTGAACAGCAGCGGGCGGGACATGGACTTTCTCGTCAATGGCATCGTCGGCGCGCGACGATGCCGATCATTGTTTTTTCGGGACGGCCGGCCGGGCGCCGCCGGCTGCTTCCAGGTGCAGCAGGCGATCGACCACGGCGGCGAGGTTGTCGTAAATCTGCGTGCCGGGGGGCAGGCCGCCTTTCTCGAGCGTGGCCGCGCCCTTGCCGGTCTTGACCAGGTACAGGTCGCAGCCCACCTCGAAGGCTGCCTGCATGTCGCGCAGCGTGTCGCCGACCATGGGCACACCCTTGAGGCTGAGGCCGAAGCGCTGGCCGATGGAGGTCAGCATGCCGGGACGCGGCTTGCGGCAGTCGCAGAACTCGTCGGCCGCATGCGGACAGAAGAAGATCGCGTCGACATGCGCGCCCACTGCCTGCGCCGACAGATGCAGCTTCTGGTGGATCGCATTGAGCGTCTTCATGTCGAACAGCCCGCGCGAAATGGCAGCCTGGTTGGTGGCGATCGCCACCAGATAGCCATGCTGGCTCAGCCGCGCCATCGCTTCCAGCGAACCCGGTATCGGTCGCCACTCGGACGGCGTCTTGATGTACTGGTCCGAGTCGAAGTTGATCACGCCGTCGCGGTCGAGGATGACCAGCTTCTTCGGCGGCTGCGTCGACTGCGGCATCTCAGGCGGCCAGTTTCGAAATGTCGGCCACCCGGTTCATCATGCCGTGCAGCGCGTTCAGCAGCGCGAGCCGGTTCGCGCGCAGCGCGGCATCGTCAGCCATCACCATCACGTCATTGAAAAAGGCGTCGACGTCGTCGCGCAGCGCGGCCAGCGCCTTCAGTGTGCCGCTGAAGTCGCCGGCGGCGAAGGCCCGGTCGACCTCGGCGCGGGTATCCGTCATCGCGCCGTACAGGCGCTGCTCGGCGGCCTCCTGCAGCAGTTCGGGCCGGACTTCGCCGTGCACGCCTTCGTTTTTCTTCAGGATGTTGGTGATGCGCTTGTTGGCCGCCGCCAGCGATGCCGCTTCCGGCAGTGCGGCGAAGGCCTTCACCGCGTCGAGGCGCTCGGCGATGTCGTCCAGCCGGTCCGGCGCTTGCGCCACGACCGCCTCGACCGCATCCTGCGCATGGCCGCGTTCGCGCAGCAGGCCGCGCAGGCGGTCGTAGACGAAGGCTTGCACGTCGGATACCGGGTCGCTGAAGTTCGCATTGCCGGCGAAAGGCTGCGCAGCGAGCGCCAGCAGGTGCGAGACCGACAGCGGCAGGCGCTGCTCGACCAGCATGCGCAGGATGCCTAGCGCGTGGCGGCGCAGCGCGAACGGATCCTTGTCGCCGGTCGGCGCCAGGCCGATGCCCCAGATGCCGACCAGCGTCTCCAGCTTGTCGGCCAGCGCGACCACGGCGCCAGTGCGCGTGGACGGCAGCGCATCGCCGGCGAAGCGCGGCTGGTAGTGCTCGCTGATGGCGGTCGCCACCTCGGCATGCTCGCCGTCGTGGCGCGCGTAATAGGTGCCCATGATGCCTTGCAGCTCGGGGAACTCGCCGACCATGTCGGTCAGCAGGTCGGCTTTCGAGAGCAGCGCGGCGCGCTCGGCCAGCGCGGCATCGGCGCCCAGCGATTGCGCAATCGCCACCGCAATCGCGACCACGCGCCGATTGCGCTCGGCCTGCGACCCGAGCTTGTTGTGGTAGACCACCGAGCCGAGATTGCCGAGGCGGTCGGCCAGTCTTTTCTTCTTGTCCTGCTCGAAGAAGAATTTTGCGTCCGACAGGCGCGGGCGCACCACGCGCTCGTTGCCGCCGATGATGTACCGGGGCTCGGCGGTCTCAATGTTGGAGACGATCAGGAAGCGCGAGCGCAGCTTGCCGCCCTGGTCGGTCAGTGCGAAATACTTCTGGTTGGTCTGCATCGTCAGGATCAGGCATTCCTGCGGCACCGCGAGGAATTCGTCGTCGAACCTGCACTCGTAGACCACCGGCCACTCGACCAGTCCGTTGACCTCGTCGAGCAGCGATTCCGGCATCAGGATCGCATCGTCGCCCGCCGTGGCCAGCAGGTCGGCGCGGATCTTTTCCTTGCGCGCGTCGAAGCCGGCGATCACCTTGCCCTCTTCGCGCAGTGTGTCGGCGTAGCTGGCGGCCGCCGCGATCGTCAGCTGCGGCCTGGTCGACAGGAAACGATGGCCGAGCGTCGTGCGGCCCGACTGCAGGCCGAGCAGCGACAGCGGCACGACCTGCTCGTCGAGCAGCGCGACCAGGCCATGTACGGGGCGCACGAACTGCACGGTCTCGCCGTCCGGGCGCTGGTAGCTCATCACTTTCGGTATCGGCAATTTGGCCACGCTCTCCGCGAGCGTCGCCTGCAGACCGGCCGCCAGCGGCTGGCCCGGCGCGGTGTAGGTGAAGAAGAAGCTGTCGGCCTTGCCGTCGGACGCGCGTTCCAGTTCGTCGACCGCGATGCCGTCGCGGCCGGCCTGGGCCGCGAGCGCGGCGAGCTTCTTCGTCAGCGGCGCGGCCGGCCGGCCTTCCTTGTCGAGCGCGACCGCCACCGGCAGCACCTTTTCTCGGATCGTCTTGTCCGGCGATTGCGCGCGCACGCCGGCAATCTGCACCGCAAGGCGGCGCGGCGTCGCATACGCGCGGTGGGTCGCGTCCGCGTCGAGGAAGGCGCGCGCGGACAGGCCATTGACCATGGCCGCGGCAAACGCCTCGCCGAGCCTGGCCAGCGCCTTCGGGGGCAGTTCTTCGGTCAGTAATTCGACCAGCAGAGTGTGTTTCATCGTCTGTTATTCTGAATTCGGTATCCGAGGCTGGTTAGGCCGCCTTGCGCTGCGTGTCCGATCCGCCCAGCATCGGGAAGCCGAGCGCCTCGCGCGATGCGTAATAGGCGGCGGCGACCGCGCGCGCGAGGTTGCGAATGCGACCGATGTAGGCCGCGCGCTCGGTGACCGAGATCGCGCCGCGTGCATCGAGCAGGTTGAAGGTGTGCGCGGCCTTCAGCACCATCTCGTACGCGGGCAGCGCGAGCTTGGCTTCCATCAGGCGCTTCGCTTCCGACTCATAGTTCGAGAACAGCGAGAACAGGAATTCCGCGTTCGCGTATTCGAAGTTGTAGGTCGATTGCTCGACTTCGTTCTGGTGGAACACGTCGCCATAGGTCAGGCGGCGCGTGACACCGTTTTCTTCCCATTCGGTCCAGACCAGGTCGAACACGTTTTCGACGCCCTGCAGGTACATCGCGAGGCGCTCGATGCCGTAGGTGATCTCGCCGAGCACCGGCTTGCAGTCGAGGCCGCCGACCTGCTGGAAATAGGTGAACTGCGTGACCTCCATGCCGTTGAGCCACACCTCCCAGCCCAGGCCCCACGCACCCAGCGTGGGGTTTTCCCAGTCGTCCTCGACGAAGCGCACATCGTTCTCGGTCAGCTTCAGGCCGAGCGCCTCGAGCGAACCGAGATAGAGTTCGAGAATGTTTTCCGGCGCCGGCTTCAGCACTACCTGGTACTGGTAGTAGTGCTGCATGCGGTTCGGGTTTTCGCCGTAGCGGCCATCCTTCGGGCGGCGCGAAGGCTGCACATAGGCGGCGCGCCACGGCTCCGGGCCGATCGCGCGCAGGAAGGTCGCCGTGTGCGAGGTGCCGGCGCCGACCTCCATGTCATACGGTTGCAGCAGCGCGCAGCCCTGCGCGTCCCAGTATTCCTGCAGTGTCAGGATGACTTGTTGGAAGGTCAGCATCGGAGTCCGGAAGGATTTTCGAGAACCCGTGATTTTATCGGGTTTTCGCAG
>JAMNXS010000006.1 GCA_023653025.1 Burkholderiaceae bacterium | reverse complement strand
CAGCGGCCCGGCCATCGCCGCGCTGGGCGACAAGCTGCTCGAGCTCGAGTACACGCTGATACCGCACGGCCTGCACGTGGTCGGCAAGGCGCCGACGCTGGAAGAGCGCGTCGACATGCTGGCGGCGCTGGCCGAGGCCACGCACGGCGCGACCATCGACGACGCGCTGCGCGGTGCGATCCGGGCCATGCTGACCGGCACGCCCATCACGCTCGATGATGGCCAGCGCGCGCTGATGCAGAAGCTGGCCGACAGCAATGCGCTTATGCACGAGCACTTCGAGCTCGACGGCATTCTTGCCGCGCTCGACGGCCGCTACGTGCGCCCGGCGCCCGGCGGCGACCTGATGCGCACGCCCGAGGTACTGCCGGCCGGGCGCAACCTGCACGGCTTCGACCCGTTCCGGCTGCCGAGCGCCTATGCGGTCAAGGATGGCGCGCGCCAGGCCGAGCGCCTGCTGCAGCGGCATCTGGCGGACACCGGCACGTTCCCCGAATCGATCGCGATGGTCCTGTGGGGCACCGACAACCTCAAGAGCGAGGGCGGCCCGATCGCGCAGGCGCTGGCGCTGATGGGCGCCGCGCCGCGCTTCGACACCTACGGCCGGCTGGCCGGCGCGCGGCTGGTTCCGCTGGCCGAGCTAGGCCGGCCGCGGGTGGACGTGATGATCACGCTCTCCGGCATCTTCCGCGACCTGCTGCCGCTGCAGATCCGCATGCTGGCCGAAGCGGCGCTGCTGGCCGCCGAGGCGCACGAAGCGGCCGAACAGAATTTCGTACGCAAGCATGCGCTCGCCTATCTTGCCGAGCATGGCGGCGACATGGCCACTGCCGCGCTGCGCGTGTTCGGCAATGCCGAGGGCGCCTACGGCGCGAACGTCAGCCTGCTGGTGGATTGCAGCCGCTGGGACGACGAAGACGAACTGGCCGAGACCTGGACCAGCCGCAAGGGTTTCGCCTACGGCGCCAGCGGCCGCCCGGTGGCGCAGCCGGCGCTGCTGAAAAGCGTGCTCGCGCGCGTCGACCTCGCCTACCAGAACCTTGACTCGGTGGAGGTCGGCGTGACCACCATCGACACCTATTTCGACACGCTGGGCGGCGTCAGCCGCGCGGTCAAGCGCGCCAAGGGTGCCGATGCGACGGTCGCGCCGGTCTATATCGGCGACCAGACGCGCGGCGGCGGCACGGTGCGCACCTTGTCCGAGCAGGTCGCGCTCGAGACCCGCACCCGCATGCTGAATCCGAAATGGTACGAGGGCATGCTGGCGCACGGCTACGAAGGCGTGCACCAGATCGAGCTGCACCTGACCAACACCATGGGCTGGTCGGCCACCACCGGACAGGTCCAGCCCTGGGTCTACCAGCAGCTGACCCAGACCTTCCTGCTCGACCCCGAGATGCGCGAGCGTCTCGCCCGGCTCAACCCGACCGCATCGGCGCGCGTGGCGAGCCGGCTGATGGAAGCCACCGAAAGGCAGTACTGGACACCGGACGCGGACACGTTGGATGCGATGCGCCGCGCCGGGGAAGAGCTGGAAGACCGGCTCGAAGGCATCACCGAAGGGGAAAAACAATGAACGTAAGCAAGGTGCCGGTCAGTGAAATCCGCCGCGAGCGGCCGGGCGACGGCGAGGGCAGCGTGCAGGTCGGACTCGACCCGAGCGTGAAGATCGGCAATGCAAAAGTCTTCGCGATCTACGGCAAGGGCGGCATCGGCAAGAGCACGACCTCGTCCAACCTGTCGGTCGCATTTTCGAAGCTCGGCAAGCGCGTGCTGCAGATCGGCTGCGACCCGAAGCACGACTCGACCTTCACGCTGACCAAGAAGCTGATGCCGACCGTGATCGACGTGCTGGAATCGGTCGATTTCCACAGCGAGGAATTGCGCGTCGAGGATTTCGTCTTCGAGGGCTACAACGGCGTCATGTGCGTCGAGGCCGGCGGCCCGCCGGCCGGCACCGGCTGCGGCGGCTACGTGGTCGGGCAGACCGTGAAGCTGCTGAAGGAGCATCACCTGCTCGACGACACCGATGTCGTGATCTTCGACGTGCTCGGCGACGTGGTCTGCGGCGGTTTTGCCGCGCCGCTGCAGCACGCGGATCGCGCGCTGATCGTCACCGCCAACGACTTCGACTCGATCTTCGCGATGAACCGCATCGTGCAGGCCATCGGCGCGAAGGCGAAGAACTACAACGTGCGGCTCGGCGGCGTGATCGCGAACCGTTCGGATGCGACCGACCAAATCGACAAGTTCAACCGCGAGATCGGGCTCAAGACCATGGCGCGCATACCGGCGCTCGACATCATCCGCCAGAGCCGGCTGAAGAAGGCGACGCTGTTCGAGATGGAGCCAACGCCGGAGGTGCTGGCCGTGCAGGCCGAGTACCTGCAGCTGGCGGCCAGCCTGTGGGCCGGCACCGAGCCGTTGCACTGCGCGCCGATGAAGGATCGCGACATATTTGATTTGCTGGGGTTTGATTGATCCTGGCGGATTTCGCTTCGCTCTACCCGCCCTACGGTACTTGCATGTCGCAAACGTAGGGCGGATAGAGCGAAGCGAAATCCGCCGGACAACCCGACGCCCCCGCCCACCCCGCCGAGAAAGGCACCATGATGAACCCCACCACCTACCCCGAAAAGCGCGCCCGTCTCGAGGAATACTTCGACCGCACCGCAGCCGATCAATGGGCGAAGCTGACCTCCGACGCCCCGGTCTCCGGCATCCGCAAGACCGTGCGCGCCGGGCGCGACCGGATGCGGGCGACGCTGCTGTCCTGGCTGCCGGGCGACCTGCGCGGGCGTCGCATCCTCGATGCCGGCTGCGGCACCGGCGCGCTGGCCATCGAGCTGGCGCGGCGCGGCGCGCACGTGGTCGCGATCGATCTGTCGACCACGCTGGTGCAGCTGGCGCGCGAGCGCCTGCCCGCCGACATGCAGGGCGGCAGCCTCGAGTTCGTCTCCGGCGACATGCTGTCGACGTCCTACGGGCGCTTCGACCACGTGGTTGCGATGGACTCGATGATCCATTACGAGAAGCACGACATGGTCGGCGGCCTGGCCGGGCTGGCGCAGCGCACGGCGTCGTCGGTGCTGTTCACCTTCGCGCCGAGCAATCCGATTCTTGCCACCATGATCCGCGTTGGCCGCATTTTCCCGCGCGCGGACCGCGCGCCCTTCATCGAGCCGGTATCCGAGGCGACGCTGCGCGCGGAAATCGCCGGCCAGCCCCTGCTGTCCGGCTGGCGGATCGGCCGCACCGAGAAGATCTCCAGCGGCTTCTACACGTCGCAGGCGATGGAGCTCTACCCATGAACCACGTCACCGAGATCACGCTGCTGCTGTTCTGGATCGCCTACTTCGGCCTGCACGCGTGGCTGCTGCGCACGCCACGGCAGGAGGCCACCAGCGGCCGACACGCTTCCGACTTTCTGCAAGGAGAGACCTCATGCACCACGCCGGCCACGAAATAAGCTCGGTTGAGGACGCCGCCCGCAAGGCTGTCACCGACAACCTGTTCTCGCCGCGCTTCTACACCACCGACTATGTGGCGATGAATGCGATCGACGTCGGGCCGGTGCGCGCCGAATGGGACGCGATGATGGCCGAGTACGAGGGCGACAACAACCACGACCATTTCCAGCGCGATACCGCCTTCGCCGACGAGGCGCGCGAACTGTTCGCGAAGCTGCCGCACGAACTGCAGCAGGAATTCCTCGACTTCCTCGTCAGCTCGCTGACCTCCGAATTCTCCGGCTGCGTGCTGTACAACGAGATCAAGCGCAACGTATCCAACCCGGACATCAAGAAGCTGATGGAATACATGGCGCGCGACGAATCGCGCCACGCCGGCTTCCTCAATTCGTCGCTCAAGGATTACGGCCTCGGCATCGACCTCGGCAACCTCAAGCGAACCAAGCGCTATACCTACTTCAAGCCGAAGTACATCATGTACGCGACCTACCTGTCGGAGAAGATCGGCTATGCGCGCTACATCCGCATCTTCCGCCAATTCGAGCAGCATCCGGAGAAGCGCTTCCATCCGATCTTCCGCTGGTTCCAGCGCTGGTGCAATGACGAGTTCCGGCACGGCGAATCGTTTGCGCTGATGATGCGCGCCAATCCCAAGCTGCTGCAGGGCCACAACGTGCTGTGGATACGCTTCTTCCTGCTGGCCGTGTACGCGACGATGTACGTGCGCGACCATACGCGTCCCGCGCTGAAGCAGGCGATGGGCCTGCAGCCGACCGACTACGATTTCGAGGTCTTCCGCATCTGCAACGAGATCACGAAGCAGGTCTTCCCCGTCGTGCTCGACCTCGACCATCCGGCCTTCCACGCCAACCTCGACCGGCTGTTCCACTGCTCGCAGCGGATGGACGAGGGCAAGCAGGCTGGCGGCCTGCTCGGCGGACTCAAGCGCGCCTTCTGGGGCGCGGCCGGCGCGGCGGTGTTCGTGCGCATGTACTTCATTCCCGTCCAGCGCAACGAGTTGCCGGCGCAGGTACGGATGCAGCCGGCCTGGTAGCGGAACGACGATGTCGCAATACCTGCTGCCCGCCTTGTTCACGGTGCTCGTCTGGTGGTTCGCCACCGGCGCGATCCTGTGGCTCGGGCGGCTGCCGCGCTGGACCTTTCCGGTGACGATGACGGGCGCGACGCTGGGACTGGGATTTGCGCTGGCCGGCCTGCACATCTCGGCCGCGCAGACCTCGGTCGCGTCCGCCTACTGCGCGTTCACCTGCGCGGTGCTGGTCTGGGGCTGGCAGGAAATCGCCTTCCTGCTTGGCTACGTGACCGGCGCGCGGCGCAGCGCCTGCCCGGCGGACAGCCGCGGCTGGAAGCGCGCATGGCATGCGACCGAAGCGATACTGCATCATGAGCTGGCGCTGGTGGTACTGGCGCTGCTGGTGTTCGCCGCCAGCTGGAACCAGCCGAATCAGACCGGCTGGTGGGCCTACCTTGTGCTGTGGACGATGCGCCTGTCGGCCAAGCTCAATCTCTTCCTCGGCGTGCGCAACCTGTCGGAAAATTTCCTGCCCGACCATCTGGCCTATCTGCAGAGCTATTTCACGCGCCGCGCCTGCAACTGGCTGATGCCGGTGTCGGTGACGGGCGCGACCGCCGTCGCCGTGCCGCTGTGGACGGCCGTGGCCGTACAGCCGGCCGACGGCTTCGCGGCGACCAGCCTGTGCCTGGTCGCCGGGCTGCTGACGCTGGCCGTCATCGAGCACCTGTTCATGGTGGCGCCGATACCGACGGCCTGGATGTGGAAGTGGGGGATGCGGGCTAAGGCCTGACTGCCCTACGCCCTCGCGCCCATCTCCTCCTCCATGTAGGCCCGCACCACCGCATCGAAGTCGGCGTCGCCGACGAAGCCCAGACGCAGCGCGCGCCGCGCGACGAAGCTGCCCGGCCAGCTGCCGACTAAGCGCGTGATCGCCTCGTCCTTCCGCCATTGCACGAGCTGCGCGACCTCGGGTCCGGCCACGCGGGCCAGCGCCGCCACCATCTCGCCGGCCGTCGTCGCCAGCCCCGGCAGGCTGATCGCGCCGCCGTTGCCGACGGCCTCGCGCGTCACTTCGTGCGCATGCACGAGGTTGGCCACCGCGCTGCGCGGCGACATCGCCCACACCTTGGTCTCAGGCGGCACCGGGCAGATGGCGTCGATGCCGTTCAGCGGCTCGCGGATGATGCCGCTGGCGAAGCTCGACGCGGCCTTGTTCGCCTTGCCCGGGCGCACGGTGATGGTGGGCAGCCGGATCGAGCGGCCGTCGATGAAGCCCTTGCGGCTGCAGTCGGACATCAGCAGTTCGCCGATGACCTTCTGCGCGCCGTACGAGCCTTGTGGCGTGGGCGCGGTGGAGTCCAGCACCTGTTCCGGCAGCTCGCCGCCGAACACCGCGACCGAGCTGGTGAAGACGACGCGCGGCACATTGCCGTTGCGGCGAGCCTGATCGAGCAGCAGGCGCGTGGCATCGACATTGATGCGCATGCCGAGATCGAAGTCGGCCTCGGCCTCGCCGCTGACCACCGCCGCCAGATGGAACACCGAGTTCACCTGCGGCGTCAGCACGCGCGCGATGACCGCCGGATCGGCGACATCGCCCTCGACCGTGGCGATGCGCGCATCGTCGAAGCCCTGCGCCGCGACGCGGTCGAGCAGCGTGATGCGCGTGATCGGCTGCTGCGTGCCGTCGGGCGCGGCCAGCGTGGCTTTGGCCAGCAGGGCGCGCGCGAGTTTGGTGCCGAGGAAACCGGCGCCGCCGGTGATCAGGACTTCCATGCGTGTCTCCGTATCGTGATCGAGCGTGGCGAGGATACGGCGCTGGCGTGGCCAATGGCAAGACTGCGGCTGGGCGCAAACGGGCACTTTGGCTGCGGCGAAGCGTCGCCGGCATGGCGCGTCAGATGCGGGACGTGTACCCGAGGCCGTGGCCGCCAGTTAGCAGCGAGGGATGAGCCCCAGCTTCGCGCTACTCGCGGGCGCCTGCCTGCTTCAGGATGCGGGCAATGTCCGGCCGCCTGTGGCGGCGCGCGATCGCCAGCGGACGGTGTTCTCGCTCCCCGCCGTGCGGATCGGCGCCGTGCGCCAGCAGCAGCGTGACGAGCCCGATCCAGTCAGCCTTGACTGCACACGCAAGTACCGAATCACCGTCATTGCCGTGCTGGTTCGGATCGGCACCCAGTGCCAGCAGCCGTGCTGCGATGGGCAGTGCGCTCGCTTGTTCGCGACTGTCTGGCTTGGTCTTGGCGAGGTAGAGCAGCGGCGTGTCGCCATCCCCGTCCCGTGCGTCCAGAAGGGCGCCGTGTTCGACGAGAAGGTCCACGCTTTGCACGCAGCAGTTGTCGATGGCGGTCAGCAAGGGCGTGCTGCCCTGGCACTCCGGTGTATTGGCGAGCGCCGGCCGCTGGAGCAGCATCTCGCGCATGCGAGCGATGTCCATGCGGACAAGCCGGGCCTGGAAAATGTCGCTCTCGGCCTGCTGCAGGTCGGGCAGCAGCGCTTCCTCGTCGGGACGAATCGCGCCGGCTACCCTAGCGAGACGTTCGAGATCGTCCGGATGACCGTCCATCAGCGCGGCCAGCCGGCCGCTGTCCGCCAGGTCCTTGACGGACTTCGGGCCGTGCCAGCGCACCGGTCCCGCGAGATCGCCGCCCAGCAGCGTCATGCAGTCGCCCCGGCGCATGCCGGCCAGCAGGAACAGTCGCAGCGGATCAGGCTCGGTTCCGCGTTGCTGGCACAGCTTCAGGTACTGCAGACCCGCATTGAACGCGCTCGCGATTTGACCCAGCGCGATTTCCTGCTTGCCGGCGTACAGGATCACATAAGCGGCACGCCAGCGGTCCGAACCGGGCACGATCTCGTCGGCAAGATGGCCCGCCTTGCAGCTGGTCACATGGAACACCGGAAGGCTAGTGCTGCGACGGCCGAGGCGGAACGCCATCCATGCCAGCAAGTCGGCCGTGGGTACACCCATGCCTTTAGGCTCGCCGAGCAGCCCGCCCGCGCTCACGCCATGCCGGTTGCCCTGATTGCCGTGGACATCGAGCACGATGTGAGGTGACGCACCGAGGTGGCGCAGGGCGAGTTTCAGCGCGTTGCGCGCCTGGCCGCGCGCCTCGTCATGGGAGAGCGTCAGCCGTGGAAGTCCCGTCGCGTCGACCAGATCCCGCACGTCATTGCGGCTGCCTGCGACCACCTCCGGCCCCTGGTAAAGCAGCAGGCGCGGCGTTGCAACCGGCGATTCGGGGTGCACCAGCCTTGCCGGCTGGGTGTCTTTCGGGAAACGGGGTGTCGAGGATAAGGGCGGGCGCATGGGAATCCATCGATAAAGTTGCAAAAAGATTTCCAATAAACTAACACTCAGTTCAGTAAGCGCACCTTCTATCGGGTTCCTGACCACAACAGACATGAAAAAGCCGCCCGCAGGCGGCTGGTGGGAAAAGGTTCTCGGGCTCAGAACGGAATGCTCTGCTCCGCCTCGCGCTGTACCAGCGTCTTGTCCGGCACCGGGTCGTCATGCACGGACAGCGGTACCTTGTGATCCGACGGCCGGTGCAGCATCCGCAGCTCGTCGCCGACGATCTCGGTCGTGTGGCGCTCGACGCCGTCCTTGCCGGTCCACTTGCGTGTCTGCAGATGTCCCTCGATGTAGACCAGCGTGCCTTTCTTCAGGTGCTGCGCGGCGATCTCGGCCAGCCGTTTGTACAGCACCACGCGGTGCCACTCGGTGGCTTCGCGGCGGGCACCGGTCGACTTGTTCTTCCATGCCTCGCTGGTCGCGACCGACAGGTGCGCGACCGGCTCGCCGCTGTTCATCGTGCGCACGTCGGGGTCATGCCCCAGATGTCCGATCAGCAAGGCCTTGTTCAGGGTTCCAGTCATGATGAATTCCTTTGTTTTCAGTCAGGGGTCAAGCCGCGTGGCGGCGGAGCAAGTCGCCTCGTCGCATCGTCGATCATGCATGGGCATGGGGTTCGCCCTCATGTTGCGCCTCAAGAACGGCCTTCCGTTCATCCTTGGTCCGCGTGAACTCGTCGAGCGCGGCCAGATCCTGCAGCGCGTTCGCGGCCCGGTAGGCGTTCGCGAAAGCCTTGTACAGCTCGTCGATGCCGGCGGCCTGCTCGATGCCCTGACGCAGGCTGGCGCGCTGTGCGTCGGCCAGACCGATACGCACCGGCTCCTGCGCGCCGGAATCCAGCCAGGCCAGCAGCTCGCGCCCGGTCTGCTCGTCGGGCCGGATGATCATCCCGTCGAACAGGCGCGTGCGGTCCTTGCCGACATGCGCCATGTGCTGGCTGTCGAGCTCCATGAAAATCGTGAACTCGTATTCGATGCCGTCGCGCATCACCGGTGCCAGGCCGATCTTGCGCACCACCTGGCGCCCGGTGCGCTCGTCTTTCTCCTGCACGTATTCCGTCTTCGCGCGCATGGTCGCGATCACGTGGCAGGGGCTCTGCAGCAGCGCCTCGACCAGCGCATTGTGCTCCGGCGTCACCTGCCGCCAGGCCTGCCAGCTGTTGCCCGATCGGTCGGCGATCTTGCCGTGCCGGTCGAGCGAGCCGCCTTCGCCGCTCCATGCATGCGACAGGCTGTCGACGATGATGGTCTGCACGCCGGCTGCCTCGAACGCATGAATGGCCTCAACGTAACGGGCCGGCGTGAAGGGCGGGCTCAGTTGCAGCACGTCATAGCCTTCGGGCAGCAGGTCGGCGTACAGGTCGCCGCTGCCGTGCTCGGTATCGATCAGGCCGATGCGGCCACCCAGGCCCTGCGCGATCAGCAGCGCCGAATACGTCTTGCCGCTGCCGGCCGGCCCGGACATGCCGAGGCGGAGCTTGGCGCGACATTTGGTCGCGCGATGGATTTCAAAGGGTTTCATGGAAAAGGCTTCCTTGTCGGACAGGTTGTTTTCAAACGACTCGCGCAGGCCCACCTCGGCGAACCATTGCAGTCCGCCGTCATCGGCCCACGCATTCCCGGGATCAGATTCCACTGCGACAACAATCCATTCTCAAGTCGGAGAGTTCTTTGACAGGCAACAGAGGCAAAGGCTCAGTCGTTCGACGGTTTTTTTGCCAAGCCCGACGGCGATTCCAGTCGGTAAAAAATGTCTATGTTGCTTGACAGATAAAGGTGTAAAGTAATTACCAGCGCGCCGCATGACGATGCAAAAAAACAAAGGCCGGGCGGCGCTGCGCATTCCGGGGGATTCCATGCAGCCGTTCGACGTCAGCCAGCTGATCGACGTGGTGATCGTCGCCACGCTGCTCGAATGGGCGGGCCTCGCGCTGCTGTGGCACCGCCGCCGCCGCGGCCTGCGGCCGGCAGCGGTCGCGCGCATGCTGCTGCCCGGACTGTGCCTGATGCTGGCCATGCGCAGCATCGCGCTCGGCGCGCCGTGGTACTGGTTGGCCCTGCTGCTGTCGGCAGCCGGCGCAGCGCACGCGGCCGACCTCAAGCGCCGGTGGCATTCCCGCCCCGGCGACATGAACGGAGACTGAACCATGGCAGCCTTTCCCTTTTCCGCCATCGTCGGCCAGGACGAGATGAAGCAGGCGATCCTCGTCGCCGCCGTCGATCCCGCCATCGGCGGCGTGCTGGTGTTCGGCGACCGCGGCACCGGCAAGTCGACGGCGGTGCGCGCGCTGGCCGCACTGCTGCCGAAAATACGCAGTATCGACGGCTGCGCCTACGGCTGCGATCCCGCGCCGGGCACGCCGTCTTGCGATTGCTGCGCGCCGGTCAAAGCGGCCGGCAAGGCGAAAGGCTCGCAGCGCCCGGTGCCGGTGGTCGACCTGCCGCTGGGCGCGACCGAAGACCGCGTCGTCGGCGCGCTCGACATCGAGCGTGCGCTGTCGCAGGGCGTGAAGGCGTTCGAGCCCGGCCTGCTGGCGCGCGCCAATCGCGGCTTTCTCTACATCGACGAAGTCAACCTGCTGGAAGACCACTTGGTCGATTTGCTGATCGACGTCGCCGCCTCCGGCGAGAACATGGTCGAGCGCGACGGCCTGTCGATCCGCCATCCGGCGCGCTTCGTGCTCGTCGGCAGCGGCAACCCGGAAGAGGGCGAGCTGCGCCCGCAGCTGCTCGACCGCTTCGGCCTCGCCGTCGACGTCGGCACGCCGACCGACATTGCCGTGCGCGTCGAGGTGGTGAAACGGCGCGACGCCTTTGAGCGCGACCCGGAATCCTTTATCGCCCAGTGGCGCACCGACGACGAGCGCATTCGCCGCCGCATCGTCGCCGCCCGCAAGCGCCTGCCTTCCGTCGCCGTGTCCGATGCCGCGCTGGCGCGCGCAGCGCAGCTCTGCCTGTCGCTCGGCACCGACGGCCTGCGCGGCGAGCTGGCGCTGATGCGCGCCGCGCGCGCGCTGGCCGCCTACGAAGGCGCAGCTGAAGTGAGCGACGATCACCTGCGGCGCATGGCTGCGCCCGCGCTGCGCCATCGGCTGCGGCGCGACCCGCTCGACGAAGCCGGCTCCGGCACGCGCGTCGCGCGCGCGCTTGACGAGCTGTTCGCACAGACCGCCTGATGCTCGCGCCGGTCGATCGCGAACCCGATCCGTCCGACCGCGCCTGGCAGTTCGCGGTGCAGGTCGCGGTGCTGTTCGCCATTGATCCGGCGGGCCTGGGCGGCGTGCGCGTACGGGCGCAGGCCGGGCCGGTGCGCGATGCCTGGCTGGCGCTCCTGCAATCGCTGCTGCCGGGCCGCGCATGGAAACGCATGCCGGCGGCCATCGGCGACGACCGCCTGCTCGGCGGGCTCGACCTGCCAGCGACCCTCGCCGCGGGCCGCCCCGTGCTGCAACCCGGCCTGCTGGCCGAGGCGGACGGCGGCGTGCTGGTGCTGGCCATGGCCGAGCGGCTGCCGCCGGCCACCGCCGCACGCGTCGCACAGGCGATGGACGCCGGCGCCGTCAGCATCGCGCGCGACGGACTCGAAGTGCGGCGCAGTACGCGCTTCGGCGTGATTGCGCTCGACGAGGCCACGGCCGACGACGAACAGCTCGCCGCCGCCCTCGGCGACCGATTCGCCTTCGACCTCGACCTGCGCCCGATATCGCCGCGCGTCTGCCTCGACGACAGCCTGCAGCAACTGGCCAGCGCCAGCGGCGACGATCTCGCCGCGGCACGCGATGCCCTGGGCGAGATCGACCTGCCGCCGCGGCTGATCGAGGCCCTGTGCGGTGCCGCGCTGGCGCTGGGCGTGGACTCGATGCGCGCCTCGCTGCTGGCAGTGGCCGCAGCGCGGGCCAGCGCCGCGCTCGACGGCAACGCTGCCGCCGGCGACGACGATGCCCGCACGGCCGCCGCGCTGGTGCTGGCGCCGCGCGCGACCCGCCTGCCGCCGGCACCCGAGGCCGCCGAGTCCGGGGTCGATCCCGCCGCGCCGCCGCCGGCTGAGGCCACCGCGCCGGCTTCTGCATCTGATCCCGTACCCGATGCCGCCCCCCCGCCGCCGGCTTCGACCGAGCCGCAGCCACGCGCCGATGCCGAACTCGACGACACCGTGCTCGAGGCCGCCCGGGCGGCGATTCCGGCCGGCCTGCTGTCGCAACTCGTGACCGGCGCCGGCCTGCGGCGCACGCAGCGCGCTGCGGCCGGCAAGGCGGGCGCGGCCGTGCGCGGCGGCCAGCGTGGCCGGCCGATCGGCTCGCGCCGCGCGCCGCCGGGGCAGGGACGCCGCCTGCACCTGATCGACACCCTGCGCGCGGCCGTGCCCTGGCAGGGCTTGCGGCGCAGCGTGCAGCCGCAGGCCGCCTCCCGCGTGCTGGTGCGGCCCGACGATTTCCATGTGGCGCGCCTGCGCCAGAAGACGGCCACCACCGCGCTGTTCGTCGTCGACGCGTCCGGCTCGTCGGCGCTGCACCGGCTGGCCGAGGCCAAGGGTGCGGTCGAGCTGCTGCTGGCCGACTGCTATGTGCGGCGCGACCAGGTCGCGCTGATCGCCTTTCGCGGGCGGCAGGCCGAGCTGCTGCTGCCGCCGACCCGCTCGCTGGTGCGCGTCAAGCGCAGCCTGTCGGGACTGCCGGGCGGCGGCGGCACGCCGCTGGCCACTGCGCTCGACGCTGCCGCGACGCTGGCCGACAGCCTCCAGCGGCGCGGACAGTCGCCGCTGCTGGTGCTGCTGACCGACGGACGCGCCAATGTCGCGCTCGACGGCAGCGGCGGCCGCGAGCGCGCGCAGGCCGACGCCCTCGCGCAGGCCCGCAGGCTCGCATTGCTGCAGGCTCCGCTGCTGCTGATCGATACCTCGCCCAAGCCGCAGCGCGAAGCCACCGAGCTGGCGCAGGCCATGCGTGCGCGCTACCTGCCGCTGCCGCATGCCGGCGCGGCGGCGGTATCTCAAGCGGTTTCGCAAGCGGTGCAGCAGGCGGCGCAGCTTGCCGGCCGGGCCGCCATGCGCTGATGGACGGGGCCGGCTGACGTGGGCGGGCGCATGCGCTGGGAGACCGAGGGCCGCGACTGGCCCAACCGCTGCGCAAGCCGTTTCGTCGAGGCGGCCGGCCTGCGCTGGCATCTGCAGCAATTCGGCCCGCCACCGGGCACGGCGCCGGCTATCGTCCTGCTGCACGGCACCGGCTCGTCAAGCCACTCGTGGCGCGATGTCGCGCCCATGCTTGGGCTGCGATACAGCGTGCTGTCGATGGACCTGCCCGGCCATGCGTTTACCGGCATGCCGGCGTCGCCCGCCGAGCAATCGCTGCCGGGCATGGCGCGCCGCGTGGCGGCGCTGCTGGACCACCTGCAGATCCGTCCTGCCGTCATCGTCGGCCATTCCGCCGGCGCGGCGGTGGCCGCGCGCATGGTGCTCGACGGCGGCGCGCGGCCGGCAGCGCTGGTCAGCCTGAACGGTGCCTTCATCGGTTTTGGCGGGCTGGCCGGCGCGGTGTTTTCGCCGCTGGCGCGGCTGCTGGCGTCAGGCTCGCTGGCTGCCCGATTTTTTGCGTGGCAGGCGCGCGATCCGGCCGTCGTCCGCAAGCTCGTGCGCAGTACCGGCTCGGTCCTCGATCCGACCGGCATGCGGCTCTATGCACGGCTGGTGCAGAGCGACGCGCATGTGGGCGCGGCACTGGCAATGATGGCGCACTGGGATCTGGTGCCGCTCGAGAACGACCTGCCGAAGCTGGCGCTGCCGGTGGTCGTGGTGGCTGCGGAGAACGACCTCACCGTCCCGGCCGCGCAGGCGCCGCTGGTGGCGGCGAAACTGCCGCAGGCGGAACTCGCGCTGTGGCCCATGCTGGGCCACCTCGCGCATGAAGAAAGCCCCGCGCAGTGCGTGCAGCTGATCGCGGGGCTGGTGCAGCGTTTATAGCCTCACCTCATGGTGTCGCCGCCAACGGCGCCCGCTTCGCGATGAACCCGCCGGCCCCGAATATCGCGTCGACGATCGGGCTGTTGGTGGACGACGGGCCGCGCACCGAGAAACTGCCACCGATCTCGGCCGGCGCGCCATCGACCAGCGGGCCGAAGAAGCGCGCGCCGGCGGTGCCGCTGGCCGTGCCGTGCGTAACTGCGCCGATGAGCACATTCGCCGGCGTGCCGAACGGCAGCGTGTTGGTGCTCGTGGCCGCCAGTTGCGGGCTCGGGTTCTGCGCCTCGTCCACCCGCAGGCGAGACACGCTGAAGGTGGCGCTGCGCGCCGCGAAGTCGACCACGATTTCGACATCGGCCGCGATCGGAAATGCCTCGACCCGGCCGTCCGGGCTGTACCAGCCGCGCGCATAGCCGGTGTAGCGCGCGCTGCCGGTTGCCGGTATCGACGCCGGCGGCGTGACGTCGCCGAACGCGACCACGCCGCGCCGCGCCTTGTTGTGCTCGTCGGTGCCGCCCCATTCGACAATATCGACCGTATCCTGCGTGACCCAGCCGCTCAGGTGCGCATAGCGATAATTCCAGTTCCAGACATCGCGGTAGCCCTTGAAGCCGGCGAACGGTATCTGGTCCGGCGCCAGCGTCGCGCCGTCCTCGTGCAGGCGCGAGGCGCTCACCTCGTCCGGGCGCAGGCCGCCGCTGCTCCAGTCGCCGCGCGTGAGCCGCAGGCCATTGCCGGCCGCCGTCACGCAGTCGGCATCGCCGGACGCGCAGTGCGCGGTCGATAGCGCGCGCGCGAAGTAGATGTTGTTCGCATAGTTGGCCTGCGTGCCGGCGAAGGTGGCCGCGTTGTTGTTCCAGAATGCGGTGTCGGTTCCCGCCGGCAACGCTGCCAGCGTGGCGAGCCCTTGCGCGGACGGCGTCACGCGCGAGCGCGGCAGGCCGAAGGTCTCGATGATGGCCGGGCGCTCGGTACTGCCGTCCCAGCTGATGCCCAGTCCCGACAGCAGCAGGTTCAGGTTCGTGACCGGCCCGCCGGCGTCGCGCGCCACCCGCACCTCGGCCAGCCCGGCGACATTCGGCGCCAGGCCGAAGGCGGTCGTGGCATCGGTCCCGCGCGCGCGCGGCGTCGCCAGCAGGTCGTTGGTCGACATCGTCATCGTCTGCACGCCCGAAGCGGTGAGCTTGATCGTGTCGGTGCGGCTGATCTCGCCGCTGCCGCTGCAGGCGGCCACGCCCGGCGGGCAGCTGCTCGCCGCCGGCGGCGGCGGGTTGCCCGTGCCGCCGGTATTCGTGCCGCCCGTACCGCTGCCCCCTGCGAGCACGTCGCTGCCGCCGCCGCTGCCGCCACCGCAGCCCGCCAATATGCCCGCCAGCAGCGCGGCGGCCGCGCTGCGTCCCATGAAGTTGTTCATTCCTGCTCCCTGTGATTGCGTTGAATGACAGCCGAACCGGTTTTCGCCGGCTTCGGAGCAGACCTTAGGGCAGGCGTGCCGGAGTTCATTGAGGGCTGACAAGAGCGGGCCGCCGCGTGCCGCAGACCGCGCGCGGATTTGGCGGCCCGCAAGCCGGGACGCCAAGATGTCAATCCAGCTTGACATAGATGCTTGACAGGAATAAGTTACACCGGAATGGCCGGCACAGTCGGTCGATCCGGAGGCGTCATGGACACTACCCAGAGAATCGAGGCCGCATTATCGGATGCGCTGGCCGCCCAGCAAGGCATGCACGGGCCGCCGCGCCTGTCGGAGGCAATGCGCGATGCGGTGTTTCCTGGCGGCGCGCGCATTCGGCCGCAACTGACGCTTGCCGTCGCCCAGGCCTGCGGCGCCGACGATCTCGGGCTGGCCGCCGCCGCTGGCGCGGCCATCGAGCTGATGCACTGCGCCTCTCTCGTGCATGACGATCTGCCCTGCTTCGACAACGCCCTGACCCGTCGCGGCCGGCCGTCGGTGTTCGCCGCGCATGGCGAGCGGCTCGCGGTGCTGGCCGGCGACGCATTGATCGTCAGCGCCTTCCAGTCGCTGGCGGCCGCCGGCGCCGACCTGCCGCAGCGGCTCGGCCCGCTGCTGCAGACGCTGGCTGCGGCCGTCGGTTCGGCCTCCGGCATCATCGCCGGCCAGGCATGGGAGTCGGAGCCGCGCGTGGCGCTGGCCGACTACCAGCGCGCCAAGACCGGCGCTTTGTTCGTCGCCGCCACCGTCTCCGGCGCCGAGGCGGCCGGCGCTTCCAGCGCGCCGTGGCGCGCGCTCGGCGAATGGCTGGGCGAAGCCTACCAGGTGGCCGACGACATCCGCGATGTCGCCGCCGATCCCGATACGCTCGGCAAGCCCGCCGGGCAGGATGCCTTGCACGGGCGGCCGAGCTCGGCCGCCGAACTCGGGCTGTCCGGCGCGATCCAGCATTTCGACCAGCTGATTGCCGCCGCCAGCGCATCGATTCCAGCCTGCCGCGGCTCGGCGCAATTGCGCACGCTGGTGCGCCTGCAGGCCAAGCGCCTGGTGCCGGTGGAACTGGCGCGCCGCGTCGCGCCCGGCATCGCGCGCGCACCGGTCTGAGCGCGATGCCCGTCGCCGCTCCCCCGTTGCCCAACCGGCTGCTTACTCGGCTGCTTACTCGGCTGCTCGACCGCTTGCTCGGCTGGCGCGACCGGCTGCTTGCCAGCCCGGCCTTCCAGCGCACCGCCTCCGGTTTTGCGCTGACGCGTCCGATCGCGCATCGCCGCGCGCGTGAGTTGTTCGATCTCGTCGCCGGCTTTGTCTATTCGCAGGTGCTGTCGGCCTGCGTCAAGCTCGACCTGTTCCGTGCGCTGGCGGGCGGCCCGCTGGCCCTGCCTGCGCTGGCGCGCCATTGCCGGATGAGCGACGAGGCCACCGAGCGCCTGCTGGCGGCGGCAGTGTCGCTGAAGCTGGTCGAGCTGCGCGGACGCGACGCCGCCGGCTGCCAGCGTTACGGGCTGGGCGTACTGGGCGCGCCGCTGGCCGACAACGAGGCCGTGCTGGCGATGGTGCGCCACCACGACACCCTGTACGCGGACCTGGCCGACCCGGTGGCGCTGCTGCGCGGCAGCGGCCCGCCGCCGGCGCTCTCGGGCTTCTATCCGTACACCGCCGACGATGCCGTCACGCGCGCTGCTGCGCTCGCGCCGGAAAACGTGGGCAGCTACTCGCAGCTGATGGCCGCGTCGCAGCCGCTGGTGGCGGCCGAGATCCTTGACGCCTACCGGCTCGACGGCCACCGCCGGCTGCTCGACGTGGGCGGCGGCGAAGGGCGCTTTCTGTGCAGCGTGGCCGAGCGCGCGCCGCACCTGCAACTGACCCTGTTCGACCTGCCGGCCGTGGCCGAGCGAGCGCGCGAGCGTTTCGCCGCCGCCGGCATCGCCGGCCGCGCGCAGACCGTCGGCGGCAATTTCCTGTCCGACCCGCTGCCAGCCGGCGCCGACATCGCATCGCTGGTGCGGGTAATTCACGACCATGACGACGAGCGCGCACTGACCATCCTGAAGGCGGTCCGGCGCGCGCTGCCGGCCGGAGGCACCCTGCTGCTGGCCGAGCCGATGGCCGGCACGCCGGGCGCGGAGGCCATGGGCGATGCCTATTTCGGTTTCTACCTGCTGGCCATGGGCCGCGGCCGCGCACGCACCGTGGAAAACCTCGCGGCGCTGCTGGATCGCGCCGGTTTCGGCCGGGTGCGGCTGCTGCCCACGCGGATACCGCTGCAGGTGCGGATGCTGGTCGCGCAAGCAATGCCGGAGGCGCGTGCGTGACAGGCGCGCCTGACACAGACGTGACTTTTGTGTCGTAAATATTACTTGACAGTATCTGATGTAAGCCTAGAATGACACTAATCTTGCCCCGCCAGGTTGACACCATGATGCACCTGCTCCAGGAAACGACCGTGCCGTGCCGACGCCGAAAGAGGGCGCGGTGAACGCGCACGCCGTCGTCGTCGAGCAGCCGCAGACCCTGCGCGTGCGTCAGGTGCCGCTGGCCGACCCCACCGACAACGACATCGTGGTCGACATCTGCTGGTCCGGTATCTCGACCGGCACCGAAAAGCTGCTGTGGTCGGGGCGCATGCCCGCGTTTCCGGGCATGGGCTATCCGCTGATCCCCGGCTACGAGTCGGTCGGCCGCGTCGCGCAGGCGGGCAGCAGCACGAATTACGAGGTCGGCGAGATGGTGTTCGTGCCGGGCGCGGCCTGCTTCGGCGACGTCCGCGGCCTGTTTGGCGGCGCGGCCTCGCGCGTGGTGATTCCCGCCTTGCGCGCACTGCGCGTGTCGGAAGAGCTCGGCGAGCGCGGCACCCTGCTGGCACTGGCCGCCACGGCCTGCCATGCGAACGCCGCCTGCGGCAGCGCCGGCCCGGAACTGATCGTCGGCCATGGCGTACTCGGACGGATCATCGCGCGGCTGGCCGCACTGGCCGGCGGCCAGCCGACCGTCTGGGAAATCAATCCCGACCGGCGTTCCGGCGCCGACGGCTATCAGGTAATCGACCCGAAAGATGACCCGCGCGCCAACTACCGCAGCATCTGCGACGTCAGCGGCGACCCGACGGTGCTCGACCGCCTGATCGCGCGCGCCGCGCCGCAGGGCGAGATCGTGCTGGCCGGCTTCTACGACCAGCCGATGCAGTTTGCCTTCCCGCCGGCCTTCATGCGCGAAGTGCGCATCCGCGTCGCCGCCCAGTGGAAACCGCCCGAATTGCTGGCCGTACGCGACCTGGCCGAGAGCGGCCGCCTGTCGCTCGACGGCCTGATTACCCACCGCAGCACGCCGGAAGAAGCGGAACACGCATACCGCACCGCCTTCGACGACCCGGGCTGCCTGAAAATGATCCTCGACTGGAGAAGCGCACGATGAACAAGCCCGACGAACAACAGGCGGCGCCCGTGCACTTCATGCGCACCGAGCGCCTGCGCGCCGAGGCCGCCATCGAGCCGCCGCCGGCGCACACCGGCGAGACGAAAAAGGAGACGCAGGTCATTGCCATCTACGGCAAGGGCGGCATCGGCAAGAGCTTCACGCTGGCCAATCTGTCCTACATGATGGCGCAGCAGGGCAAGAAGGTGCTGCTGATCGGCTGCGACCCGAAGAGCGACACCACGTCGCTGCTGTTCGGCGGCCGTGCCTGCCCGACCATCATCGAAACCTCGTCGAAGAAAAAGCTGGCCGGCGAGCCGGTGGCCATCGGCGACGTCTGCTTCAAGCGCGACGGCGTCTACGCGATGGAACTCGGCGGCCCCGAGGTCGGACGCGGCTGCGGCGGCCGCGGCATCATCCACGGCTTCGAGCTGCTGGAAAAGCTCGGCTTCCACGACTGGGGCTTCGACTACGTGCTGCTCGATTTCCTCGGCGACGTGGTGTGCGGCGGCTTCGGCCTGCCGATCGCGCGCGACATGTGCCAGAAAGTGATCGTCGTCGCCAGCAACGACCTGCAGTCGCTGTATGTGGCCAACAACGTCTGCTCGGCTGTCGAATACTTCCGCAAGCTCGGCGGCAACGTCGGCGTGGCCGGCATGGTCATCAACAAGGATGACGGCACCGGCGAGGCGCAGGCCTTCGCGCAGGCGGCCGGCATACCGGTGCTGTCGGCGATCCCGGCCAACGAGGACATCCGCCGCAAGAGCGCCAGCTACGAGATCATCGGCCGCCCGGAAGGACAGTGGGGTCCGCTGTTCGGCGCGCTCGCGCAGAACGTCGCCGACGCGCCGCCGGTGCGCCCGACGCCGCTGTCGCAGGAAGACCTGCTCGGCCTGTTCTCGGCCGATACCGTCGGCCGCGACGTGGTGCTGGAGCCGGCCACCACGGCCGACATGATGGGCCGCGACATCGTCGCCAAGCCTTCGCTCGAAGTCATCTACGACGAGGCCTGAGCCGATGAGCGAGCGCAGCGTGATACCAATCGTCGCCAACCCGGCCGCCCTCGACGGCGACGGGACCGGCTGTCATGCGGGCGCGGAGCAGATGCAGGCCGCCGCGCGCGCGGCCGGCAAGGCCGGCATGCTCGACCAGTACGCGAACGATTATCCTAAGGGCCCGCACGACCAGCCGCAGAGCATGTGCCCCGCCTTCGGCTCGCTGCGCGTGGGCCTGCGCATGCGCCGCACGGCGACCATCCTGTCCGGCTCTGCCTGCTGCGTCTACGGCCTGACCTTCACCTCGCATTTTTACGGCGCGCGCCGCAGCGTCGGCTATGTGCCGTTCAACTCGGAGACGCTGGTCACGGGCAAGCTGTTCGAGGATATCCGCGACGCCGTGCACGGGCAGGCCGATCCCGCGCGCTATGACGCGATCGTCATCATCAACCTGTGCGTTCCGACCGCCTCCGGCGTTCCGCTGCAGATCCTGCCCAAGGAGATCAACGGCGTGCGCGTGATCGGCATCGACGTACCCGGCTTCGGCGTACCCACGCATGCCGAAGCCAAAGATGTGCTGTCCGCCGCGATGCTGAAATACGCGCGCGGCGAGATAGCGGCCGGACCTGTGGCCGCTCCGCGTTCCGGTATCAGCGACCGGCCGACGGTTACCCTGCTCGGCGAGATGTTTCCCGCCGACCCGATGATCATCGGCGGTATGCTGGACCTGCTGGGGCTGGCCGCAGGACCGGTCGTGCCGACGCGCGAATGGCGCGAGCTGTATGCGGCGCTCGATTGTGCGGCGGTGGCCGCCATCCATCCGTTCTACACCGCCAGCCTGCGCGAGTTCGACGCCGCCGGCCGTCCCGCCGTCGGCTCGGCGCCGGTCGGCCATGACGGCACCGAGGCCTGGCTGCAGGCCATCGGCGACGCCTGCAACGTCGGGCAGCGGATGATCGACAACGCGAAAAACCGCTTCTTGCCGGCGATCCGGAGCGCGCTCGCCACCGCGCCGATCAAGGGACGCATCACGCTGTCCGGCTACGAAGGGTCGGAACTGCTGGTGGCGCGCCTGCTGGTCGAGAGCGGCGCCGACCTGCGCTACGTGGGCAGCGCCTGCCCGCAGACGCCGGCCTCCGACACCGACCGCGCCTGGCTGCAGGCGCGTGGCGTTCAGGTGCAGTACCGTGCGTCGCTCGAGCAGGACATCGCGGCCGTTAACGAATTCAAGCCTGATGTTGCGATCGGCACCACGCCGGTGGTGCAGGCGGCGAAAGAGCTGTCGCTGCCGGCGCTGTATTTCACCAACCTGATCTCGGCGCGCCCGCTGATGGGCGCAGCCGGCGCAGGCTCGCTGGCGACCGTGATCAACGCGGCCATCGCCAACAAGCCGCGCATGGACGCGATGAAGTCTTTCTTCGGCGATGCCGGATCCGGCGACCGCGCCGGCGTCTGGGAAGGCGTGCCCGTGGCGCGCCCCGAATTCCGCGAACACAATCGCCGTCGCCTCGAGAAGGCGGCGAAGAAGCGCAAGGCGGAGGAGATGATATGAACATCATCGACCACGACCGCGCGGGCGGCTATTGGGGCGCGGTCTACGTCTTCACCGCCATCAAGGGGCTGCAGGTGATCATCGACGGCCCGGTCGGCTGCGAGAACCTGCCGGTGACCTCGGTGCTGCATTACACCGACGCGCTGCCGCCGCATGAACTGCCGATCGTCGTCACCGGTCTGGCCGAGGAGCAGCTCGGCCGCGAAGGCACCGAGGGATCGATGAAGCGCGCGCACGGCACGCTCGACCCCGACCTGCCGGCCGTGGTCGTGACCGGCTCGATCGCCGAGATGATCGGCGGCGGCGTCACGCCCGAGGGCACCGGCATCCTGCGCTTTTTGCCGCGCACGATCGACGAAGACCAGTGGCAGTGCGCGAACCGCGCGATGCTGTGGCTGTGGAGCGAATACGGGCTGCGCCATGTGCCGCAGCGCAAGCCGTTCGACCAGCGCGAGCCCGGAGAGAAGCCGCGCGTGAACCTGATCGGCCCCAGCTACGGCACCTTCAACATGCCGAGCGACCTGGCCGAGATCCGCCGCCTGGTCGAGGGCATCGGCGCCGAAGTGAACATGGTGTTCCCGCTCGGCAGCCACCTGTCCGACGTGCAGAAGCTGGCCGACGCCGACGTCAACATCTGCCTGTACCGCGAGTTCGGCCGCCTGCTGTGCGAGGCGCTCGAGCGGCCCTACCTGCAGGCGCCGATCGGCGTGCACAGCACGACGAAATTCCTGCGCTCGCTGGGCGAGCTGCTACATCTCGACCCGGAGCCTTTCATCGAGCGCGAGAAGCACACGACGATCAAGCCGGTGTGGGACCTGTGGCGCTCGGTCACGCAGGACTTCTTCGGCACCGCCAGTTTCGCCGTCGTCGCCAACGAGACCTATGCGCGCGGCCTGCGCCATTACTTCGAGGACGAGCTTGGCCTGCCGTGCACGTTCGCCATCGCGCGCAAGCCCGGCGAGAAGACCGACAGTGAGGCCATCCGCACGCTGGTGCGCGAGAAGCCGCCGCTGGTCTTGTACGGCAGCTACAACGAGCGCATGTATCTCGCCGAGGGCGGCGCGGCCTCGCCGATGAAGCCGGCCTTCGTCCCGGCGTCGTTTCCGGGCGCGATCATCCGCCGCCACACCGGCACGCCGTTCATGGGCTATGCGGGCGCGACCTACCTGCTGCAGGAATTCTGCAACTGCCTGTTCGACGCGCTGTTCAACATCCTGCCGCTGAGCACGGAGATGGACCGCGTCGATCCGACGCCGGCCCGTGCGCAGGCGGCGTGGGACGAGGAAGCGCGCGAGTTGCTGACCGAACTGGTGTCGGCCGAGCCGGTGCTGGTGCAGATCTCGGCCGCCAAGCAGATACGCGACCGCGCCGAGCGCGACGCGCGCCATGCCGGCGAGGCCAGCGTGTCGGCCGCGCGGGTGGCCAGAGCAAGGGAGTCGTTGCGCGTCGGGGAGGCGGCGTGACGCTGCCGATGACGACCGGAAGAATGTCGTGGCAGTCCGCCGCGGATGCCCACGGTTGCGGGGCTGCACGCACCACTGGCCGCAAGGCCGATTTGAAGGAGCGTTCTCATGGCTGAAAGGAAGAGCATTTCCGGCCTGACCGATGACGAGGCTCAGGAATTCCATGCGTTTTACATGCAGGGACTGGTGGGTTTTACGGCGATCGCCGTCGTCGCCCACCTCCTCGTATGGGCATGGCGTCCCTGGATCGTCTGATCCCGGTTAGCTGCTAACACAAGGAATCATCATGGCCAATATGCAAACGGATATGGAACGGCACCTGCAGGCGGAAGGATCGACCTTCAGGATGATCTTCGCGATGGGTTTCATCGTCATTTTCGCCATTGCCCTGGTCGGCTCGCTGACCGGCATGCAATGGCGCAGCTGGCTGCCCGGCGCGGAAAGCGGCAAGTCCCTGTTCGGGAGCGTGCAGGCTGCGGTGTATTCATTCATGTCACACACACTTTAGGGAGATAGGACCATGTGGAGAATATGGCGCCTTTACGATCCGCTGCGGGCGATGGTTGTCCAGGGGATTTTTCTGTTCGGCCTCGCGGCGATGATTCACCTCATCCTGCTGTCGACGAACAAGTTCAACTGGATGGACGGCGCAAAGACCGCGCCGACCGCCCAGAACGCACCGATGCCGAAGGCATCGTCGTAATTCCACCCTCGCGGTGGCGGGCGGGAGCGGCGCGACAGCGCCTGCGCCTGCCCGTTCAAGGACAACGAGGAAATGCCTGAGCGCGTTTCCTGCAGGAGGGCTCGATCATGGCCATGTTGAGTTTTGAAAAAAAATATCGCGTACGCGGAGGCACCCTGGTGGGGGGTGACCTGTTCGACTTCTGGGTCGGTCCCTTCTACGTCGGTTTCTTTGGCGTCACCACGCTGTTCTTCAGCTTTCTCGGCACTGCGCTGATCCTCTGGGGCGCATCGCAGGGGCCGACCTGGAACCTCTGGCAGATCAACATCGCGCCGCCCAACCTCGAGTACGGGTTGCGCATGGCGCCGCTGCTCGAGGGCGGGTTGTGGCAGCTGATCACGGTGTGCGCGATCGGCGCGTTCGGATCGTGGGCGCTGCGCGAAGTTGAGATCTGCCGCAAGCTCGGCATGGGCTATCACGTGCCGTTCGCCTTCTCGATCGCGATCCTCGCCTACGTGACGCTGAACGTCGTGCGTCCGCTGCTGATGGGCGCCTGGGGACACGGCTTCCCGTACGGGATCTTCAGCCATCTGGACTGGGTATCGAACGTCGGCTATCAGTACCTGCACTTCCACTACAACCCGGCGCACATGCTGGCCATCACCTTCTTCTTCACCACCACGCTGGCGCTGTCGATGCACGGCGGGCTGGTGCTGTCGTCGACCAACCCGCCCAAGGGTCAGGTCGTGAAGACGCCGGAGCATGAAGACACTTATTTCCGCGACCTGATCGGCTATTCGGTCGGCACGCTCGGCATCCACCGTCTCGGACTCTTCCTTGCGCTGGCCGCCGTGCTGTTCTCCGCGCTGTGCATCGTGATCTCCGGACCGTTCTGGAGCCGCGGCTGGCCCGAGTGGTGGAGCTGGTGGCTGAACATGCCGATCTGGAACCGATAAGGAGCGCGCGATGGCTGAATATCAAAATCTCTTCACCGCCGTGCAGGTCGTCGGACCGCTGCACGACGGCGTGCCGCAGTACAAGCCGGCGCTCGGGCGCAGCGGCAAGCCCTTGCTGTGGCACCTGGCCGGCCGCCTCGGCAATGCGCAGATCGGCCCGATCTACCTGGGCGTGCTGGGCACGCTGTCGCTAGTGCTGGGCGTCTTCGCCTTCACGATCATCGGCATGAACATGCTGGCCTCGGTCAACTGGGACCCGATACAGTTCGTGCGCCAATTGTTCTGGCTGTCGCTCGATCCGCCGGCTCCCGGCAACGGCCTCGGCCTCGCGCCGCTGAACCAGGGCGGCTGGTGGCAGATCACCGGCCTGTTCCTGACCATCTCGGTGCTGCTGTGGTGGGCCAACGTTTACCGTCGCGCGCGCGCGCTCGGCCTAGGCACCCATGTCGCGTGGGCGTTCGCCGCCGCGATCTGGCTGTTCCTCGTGCTGGGCCTGATCCGTCCGGTGCTGATGGGCAGCTGGGGCGAGGCGGTACCGTTCGGCATCTTCCCGCATCTCGACTGGACCGCCGCATTTTCACTCCGCTACGGCAACCTGTTCTACAACCCCTTCCATGCGCTGTCGATCGCCTTCCTGTACGGATCGGCGCTGCTGTTCGCGATGCACGGCGCGACCATCCTCGCGGTCGGCCGCTACGGCGGCGAGCGCGAGATCGAGCAGATCATCGACCGCGGCACCGCCACCGAGCGTGCCGCCCTGTTCTGGCGCTGGACCATGGGCTTCAATGCGACGATGGAGTCGATCCATCGCTGGGCCTGGTGGTTCGCCGTGCTGTGCCCGCTGACCGGCGGCATCGGCATCCTGCTGACCGGCACCGTGGTCGACAACTGGTACCTGTGGGCCGTCAAGCATGGCGTCGCCCCGCCTTATCCGCCCGTGTGGGGCGACGTCATCGATCCCGCCACTCTGCAGGGGGCCAAACCATGAACTTCCGATCACTGAAACTCGTCGCGGCGCTCGCGCTCGGCGCCGGGCTGCTCGCCGGCTGCGAGCAGTCGCCGGTCGAACGGCCGCCGATGGACAGCGTCCAGCATGGCTTCCGCGGCACCGGCATGGTCCAGGTCTATAACCCGCGCACGGTCGCGTCGCAGGATGCGCTGAATACCGCGCCCGAGTCGCCGCCGCCGGCGTCGCCGGACGGCCCGCGAGCGAAGGATGTCTACCAGAACGTCAAGGTGCTCGGCGATGTGTCGGCCGGCCAGTTCATCGGCCTGATGACGGCCATCACGAACTGGGTGTCGCCGAAGGAAGGCTGTGCGTACTGCCACAACGTGCAGAACTTCGCCGACGACAGCAAGTACACGAAGACCGTCTCGCGCAAGATGATCGAGATGACGCGCCACATCAATGCCAACTGGCAGACGCACGTCGCCAATACCGGCGTCACCTGCTATACCTGCCATCGCGGCAACCCGGTGCCGCAGCAGGTCTGGTTCACGCCGCTGGAGCAGGACAAGCGCGCCGACTTTATCGGCGACCTCGCCGGCCAGAACACGCCGGGCAAGCTGGTCAACCTGTCGTCGCTGCCGACCGATCCGCTGACGCCCTTCCTGCTGGAGGACAAGCCGATCCGTGTCAATGGCGATACCGCGCTGCCATCCGGCAACCGGCAGTCGATCAAGCAGACCGAGTGGACCTACGGACTGATGATGCACATGTCGACCTCGCTGGGCGTCAATTGCACCTACTGCCACAACACGCGAGCGGCAGCCAGCTGGGCCGAAAGCCCGCCGCAGCGCATCACCGCATGGCACGGCATCCGCATGGCGCGCGACGTCAACAACGACTACATGGTGCCGCTGACCGACGTCTTCCCCGTCCATCGCAAGGGCCCGGGCGGCGACGTCGCGAAGGTCAGCTGCGCGACCTGCCACCAGGGCGCCTACAAACCGCTGTACGGCTTCCCGATGCTGACGAGCTATCCGGAGCTGGCGACGATTGCGGGGGCGGAGAAGAAATAAGCGCGGGTGACGGCGGGTTTCGCTGCGCTCTACCCGCCCTACGAACCATCCGGAGGGACCGTAGGGCGGATAGAGCCAAAGGCGAAATCTGCTACCGTGCTGAAGTCTTCAGGTAAACCGTAGGGCGGGTAGAGCGAAGCGAAACCCGCCGGACGCATGCACCCCGCCATACGCCTCCCGCCACCCCCGCACTCCCACCCGGGAACCGCATGCCCATGCAACCACCTCCCGAACCTCCCACCGCCTTCCTCCTGCTGGCCAAATTGCGCCCCGCGCACTGGCCGTGGAGCTGGAAGCGGCTGGCCTTCTCGCGCTGGGCCCCGCCGCGCTCGCCCGGCCTGCGCTTCATGAAGACCCTCGGCAGCGGCCGCGACGGCGGCTTCGGCCTGCTGCCGAGCGCCTCGCATCAGGGCGTGTTCTGCCTGTTTTCGAACGATGCTGCGGCGCGCGCCTTCGTCGCCGAGTCGTCGCTCGTCGATCGCTACCGCGAAGCCAGCAGCGAATGCCTGCTGCTGACGCTGCGCCCGTCCTCGTCGCGCGGGTCGTGGGACGGCGTCGCCTTGGCCGCCGGACCGGAAATCGCTGCTGACGCGCCAGTGGCCGCCCTGACGCGCGCCGCCATTCGCCCGCTGGCCGCGCCTGCCTTCTGGCGCCATGCGCCGGCCGCGCAGGCCGGGCTGGCGCAGGCCGACGGCTGCGAACTGGCGATCGGCCTCGGCGAGGCGCCGCTGCTGCGGCAGGCGACCTTCAGCCTGTGGCGCAATGCGGCGGCGATGGACGCCTATGCGCGCACCGGCGCGCACCAGGAAGCCATCCGCGCCGCGTGGCAGCGGCGGTTTTTTTCCGAATCGATGTTCGTGCGCTTTGCGCCGGTGGCGATCGAGGGCCGCTGGGGAGGGCGCTTCCATGGCTGAATCGCGCGGTCCGCATCGGGTGGTGGTGATCGGCGCCGGCGTCGGCGGCCTGGTCGCCGCGCTGCAACTGGCGCAGCGCGGCCTGCAGGTTACGCTGCTGGAGGCGACTGATGCGCCGGGCGGCAAGATGCGGCAGCCGCTGGTCGACGGTGCGGCCATCGACAGCGGCCCCACCGTGTTCACTATGCGCTGGGTATTCGAGCAGATCTACGCGTCGGCCGGCGCATCGCTGGCCGACGAATTGCGGCTGACGCCACTGCCGGTGCTCGCGCGCCACGCCTGGAGCCGCAGCGAGCGCATGGATCTGTTCGCCGATCCGGCGCAGTCGCGCGATGCGATCGCGCGCTTCGCCGGCCCGGCCGAGGCGGCGCGCTTCAGGCAGTTCTGCCGGCAGGCGCGCGCGGTCTACGACGCGCTCGAAGGCCCGTTCATCCGCTCGCAGGCGCCGACGCTGGCCAGCATGGCCGGCGACCTTGGCTTGCGCGGGCTGGCGGTGCTGGCCGCGCTGGGGCCAATGAGCCGGCTGTGGGATGCGCTACGCGTGCATTTCCATGACGCGCGCCTGCAGCAGTTGTTCGCGCGCTATGCCACCTACTGCGGCTCGTCGCCGTGGCAGGCGCCGTCGACGCTGATGCTGGTCACGCAGGTCGAGCTCGACGGCGTTTGGTCGGTCGACGGCGGCATGCATGCGCTGGCCGCCTCGCTGGCCGGGCTCGCGCAGCGGCGCGGCGCGACGCTGCGTTACGGCGCCCGCGTGGCATCGATCGATACCGCGCACGGCCGGGCCTGCGGCGTCACGCTCGGGGACGGCGAACAGATCGCGGCCGACAGCGTGGTCTTCAACGGCGACATGTCGGCGCTCGGCCACCGTCTGCTGGGCGATGGCGTGCGGCGTGCCGCCAAGCCGCTGGCGCCGGGAAAGCGCTCGCTGTCGGCGCTGACGTGGAGCGTGCATGCGGAGACCGACGGCTTCGCGCTCGACCGCCACAATGTTTTTTTCCAGCCCGACTACGCCGGCGAGTTCCGCGATATCTTCGGTCGCGGCCGCCTGCCGCAGACGCCGACGGTTTACGTCTGCGCCCAGGACCGCGGCGCCGGTGCGCTGACCCCCACGCGGGACCGCCTGCTGGTCCTCGTCAACGCGCCGGCCGAAGGCCCGCGCACCCTTACCGAGACGGAGATCGATGCATGCGAGCGCCATTCCTTTTCCCTGCTGGCCGATTACGGCCTGACTGTCAGGCGCACGCCGCAGAACTCGCTGCGCAGCACGCCGGCGGATTTCCACCGTCGTTTCCCGGGCAGCGGGGGGGCGCTGTACGGCATGGCGACGCATGGCTGGATGGCGGCCTTCGCGAGGAGCGGTGCGACGACCCGGCTGCCGGGGCTGTACCTGGCGGGCGGCAGCGTGCATCCGGGGCCGGGCGTGCCGATGGCGGCGATGTCGGGCCAGCTGGCGGCCGCGACGCTGATGGCGCGCCTCGATTCGACCAGCCGCTCGCGCCGGGTGCGTATCTGTGGTGGTACGTCGATGCGCTCTCGGACTGCGGCAACTACGGGCTGACGCTGATCGCCTTCGTCGGCAGCGTGTTCTCGCCGTACTACCGGCGCGCATTCAGGCGCGGCGACGGCGACCCGGACAACCACTGCGCGCTGAATGTCGCACTGTACGGCGGCAAGCGCCGCTGGACCATGACGGAGCGCGGCCGGGCCAGCGTGCAGCGCGATGCGACGCAGTTCACCATCGGCCCCAGCCAGTTGCGCTGGAACGGCCGCTGGCTGGAGATCGACATCCATGAATTTGGCATGCCGCTGCCGCTGCCGGTGCGCGGGCGGGTGCGCGTACACCCGGCGTCGCTGTGCGGCTTCGGCGCGCCGCTCGACGCCGCCGGCCGCCACCGCTGGGGACCGATCGCGCCCTGCGCGCGCGTCGAGGTCGATCTCTCGCAGCCGGCGCTGCGTTGGCAGGGCCATGCCTATCTCGACGCCAACGAGGGCGACGAGCCGATCGACCGCCCGTTCCGCGAATGGGACTGGTCGCGCGCGAGCCTGTCGGACGGATCGACCGCCGTCATCTATGACGTGCAGCCGAAGGACGGCCCGGACCGCCTGCTCGGGCAGCGCTTCTTTCCCGATGGCCGCATCGAAGCTTTCGTGCCGCCGCCGCGGCAGGCATTGCCGGCGACCGGCTGGCGGCTGCCGCGCCGCATGCGCAGCGAGGGCAGTGCGCCCGTCAGGGAAATCGACCGGCTGGAAGACACGCCGTTCTACGAGCGCTCGGTGCTCGCGAGCCGCTTGCTGGGCGAGGATGTGATCAGCGTGCACGAGACGCTGAACGTGCCGCGTCTGGTGTCGCCGGTGGTGCAGCGGATGCTGCCTTTCAGGATGCCTCGCTCGGGATAGCGGGCGTGGCGTGGCTGGTTTCGCTTCGCTCTACCCGCTCTACAAATTCAAGTCGGCCTGTAAACTTGCCGTAGGGCGGATAGAGCCGCAGGCGAAATCCGCCGCGTGCTCCTCACGCCGCCGCCATCGCCTCGCGCTCCTTCTGCCACGCCTGCAAGCGCTCCGGCCGCATTGGCGTGCCGATCAGGTAGCCCTGGCCCTGCCCGCAGCCCAGCTTGCGCAGGAGCGTCATTGCCGCCGCGCTCTCGATGCCCTCGGCCACCACATCGACGCCGAGCTTCTGGCCCAGCGCCAGCACGGTCTCGGCGATCGCCAGCGAGCGCGCATCGGTGTCGATGTGCGTGACGAAGGCGCGGTCGACCTTCAGCTTGTCGATCGGCAGCCGCGCCAGCTGGCTCAGGCTGGAATAGCCAGTGCCGAAGTCGTCGAGCGCCACCTTCAGCCCCATCTCCTTCAGCCAGGCCAGCGTCAGCGCCGCCTCGTCCACCTGGCTCATCACCGCGCTTTCGGTGACCTCGAGCTCGAGGCAGGACGGGTCCATCGTGCTGCTGCGCAGCGCCGACAGCAGGCGCTCGCGGAATTCCGGCGAACGGAACTGCACCGGCGACACGTTGACCGCGACCCGGATCGGCGGCAATCCCTGCTGCTGCCATACCTCGTGCTGGCGGCAGGCCTCGCGGATCACCCACTCGCCGATCTGGTGGATCAAGCCGCTGGCTTCGGCGGCGGCGATGAAGTCGCCGGGCATCAGCTCGCCGCCGTCGGCCTGCCGCCAGCGGATCAGCGCCTCGACCGACGACAGCTGCCCGGTGCGCATGTCGATGATGGGCTGGTAGGCCAGTTCGAAATCTTCCTCGTGCAGGCTGCGCCGCAGCCGCTGCTCGAGCTCGAACACGCGCGCCGTGTTGCGCCGGATCTCATCGGAAAAATACTGGTAGTTGTTGCGGCCGCTGGTCTTGGCGTGATACATCGCCTCGTCGGCCTGACGGATCAGGGAGTCGATGCCGGTGCCGTCGCCCGGGTACACGCTGATGCCGATGCTGGGTGACGTGTGCAGTTCCAGCGCCTCGATCCGGTACGGCTCGGACAGCCGCTGCAGCAGATGCGAGGCAATGCCTTCCAGATGGTCCGCCGAGTTCAGGTCGGTCAGCACGGCGACAAATTCGTCGCCGCCCAGGCGGCCGACGAGGTCGCTGCTGCGCACGGAGCCGTGCAACCGGCGCGCCACTTCCTGCAGCATCATGTCGCCGACCCGGTGGCCGTAGGTATCGTTGATGGGCTTGAAGCGGTCGAGGTCGAAGAACATGACGGCCAGCATTGTACGGTGGCGATGCGAGGCGCTGATCATCTGCGCGCCGAGTTCATAGACCAGCGCCCGGTTCGGCAGGCCGGTCAGCATATCGTGCTGGGCAGCATGCCGGATCTTTTCCTCGGCCTTCTTCTGCTCGGTGATATCCATCGCAAACCCGCCGATGCCGAAAGGCTCGTCGGTGTCGAGGTAGCGCAGCGGGAACTTGACCAGATGGTAGGTGTGCAGCACGCCGTCCGGATGCCGGATGTCGACCTCCAGCTGGTCGGCCGCGCCGTTGTCCAGCACTTCGCGGTTGGAGACGGCGATCCGCTCGCGCAGGCCGGGAGGAAACACCTCGAACATCGGCTTGCCGAGAATGTCGGCCTCCAGCCGGCCGAGCACGGCGGCGAAGCTGCGGTTGATCAGGTGTATGCGTCCCTCGAGATCCTGCATCGACACCAGCACCGGCGTATGGTTGACCAGGCTGCGCAGCTCGGAGCGCTCGCGCAGCAGCTCTGCCTCCATCCGCTTGCGCTCAGTGGTGTCGGACACGAAGGACACGCCCATCTTGCCGTGCGGCGTGTCGGTCACGGTAATCAGCGCCTCGATCGGAAACAGCGTGCCGTCCTTGCGCCGGCCCTCGAGCTTGAGGCCGTGCATCATCGGCCTTTCCTTCGGCGAGCTGAAAAAATCGCCGCGGTGCTGCGCATGCCGGCCTCGCTGCCGTTCGTCGATCAGCAGTTCGATCGACTTGTCCAGCAATTCATTGGGTTCGTAGCCGAACATCCGGTGCGCGGCGCCGTTGGCGATCCGTATCCTGCCGTCGAGGTCGATGCCGAAGATACCCTGCGACGACGCCTCGAGCAGGGCTTGCGTGGTCCGTTCGTTGAGTTCGGCGGAGCTGCGGACTTTTTCCAGCGATTCGACCAGCTCCGCCTTGCGGCGCCGTTCGCGCATGTGAATTTCGCCGGCGATGCCGAACATCATCGCCGTCGTCGCGAAAATCACCATCAGCGCCATGTCGGCGGGCCGGGCGATCTTGAAAGTGAATTGCGGCTCGACGAAGAAGAAGTTCGCCACGCTCAGGCAGACTACGCCGGTGAACAGGGCCAGCCGCAGCCCGCCCATCAGGGCCGCGACCGCCGTGGCAAAAAAATACACGGCTACCGGGCCGACGAATTTCATCACCGGCAGCAAGGCTAGGCGCAGCAGCGTCAGGCCGGCGATCAGCGCCAGCATCAGCAGGTAGGGCTTGAGCCACGTCAGTCTTTCCATCGACGGATGGAGTCGGCGCGGCGGGCAAAGTTCAGCGGAAACAGGTTAGGGCAGGTTGACCGGCTTCAATAGGTGCGCGGCGGCATCGATACGCGTTCGAACAGATCGATCAGCCATTCGCAGCGCTCGTCGAAACTGCGCCGTGCGAACGGGCGCGGACCGTCAAGCGCGGCCGAGGCGCTGGCGTCGGCCAGGAAGCGTATCCCCGGCAGCGGCTCGGCTTCGGCGCAACGCATCGGCAATTGCGCGCGTGCCTTCGCCAAGCACAGCAGCGTCAGCTTGCGCGCGCTGCCGACCACGGCCCGGCGGTTGACCGAGTTCATCGCCTGCGCCGAGATCACGCCACCGATGTCGGCGTAGATCATGGCCGCGGCGAGGATGCCGCCGCGGCAATCGCGGGGCAGGGCGGCAATGCCGGTCGAGCCGAGCCGGTACAGGCGATCGGCTTCCAGCAACAGGCGGCCGATGACGCCGGCCAGCGCGCCGGAAAACACCGGCTGCGCCAGCCAGGCATCCGGGTCGATGCCGGCTTCGCGCATCCATGACTGCGGCAGGTAGAGCCGGCCGTTGGCCGCGTCTTCGCCGACGTCGCGCGCGATGTTGGTCAGCTGCATCGCATTGCCCAGCTCGCAGGCACGCGCCAGCGCATGCGGATCGCGCACCCCCATCACCATCGCCATCATCGCGCCGACGCTGCCGGCCACGCGCGCGCCATAGTCGTGCAAATCGGCTAGCGTGTCGTAGCGGCGGCCGGCCGCATCCCAGGCAAAACCGTCGAGCAGCGCCTCCGGCAGCGTGCGCGGAATACGGTAGCGATGCACGACCATGGCCATCGCACGGTCTTCGATGATGGCGCCAGGTTCGCCGGCGTAGATCGCGTCCAGCCGCTGCCGCAGCGCGGCCATCGCCTGCGCGCAGTCGCCAGCGTGGCTGCCGCAGTCGTCGATGGCGTCGTCGGCCACGCGGCAGAACGCATACAGCGCAATGGCCGGGATCCGCACCCGTTGCGGCAGCAGGCCGCTGGCCGCGAAAAAGGATTTCGAGCCGCCGCGCATCAGCGCCTCGCAGGCGGCCAGATCGATGGTTTCCTCAGCCGGCATCCGGCACTCCGGCAGCCATGGCCTTGGCCGACATCAGTACGCCCGGCACGCCAGCGCCCGGATGAGTACCGGCGCCGACCAGATAGAGGTTGCCGATGTCCTCGCTGCGGTTGTGCGGGCGGAACCAGGCGCTTTGCACCAGCACCGGCTCCATCCCGAAAGCGGCGCCACGGTAGGACCACAGCCGGTCTTCGAAGTCCTGCGGCGTCATCATGCGGCTGCTGACCACATGCTGGCCGAGGCCGGGCAGCACGGTCGCCTCGAGATGCGCCTGGATGGCCTGGCGGTAGCTTTCGGCCTTCGCCTCCCAGTCGGTGCCGCTGCCCAGATGCGGCACCGGCGCCAGCACGTAGAACGCATCGCAGCCGTCCGGCGCGACCGAGGGGTCGCTGGCGCTGGGGCGGTGCAGGTAGAGGCTGAAGTCGTCCGCCAGGTGCTGGCGGCGGAACATGTCGTCGAGCAGGCCCTTGTAGCGCGGGCCGAGCATGATCATGTGGTGCGGCACTTCTTCCCAGCGGCGGTCGGTGCCGAAGTACCAGACGAACAGGCTCATCGAGTACTTGCGGGTCTCGATGCGGCGGTCAGTCCAGTGGCGGCGGTGGCGCGCATCGATCAGGTGGCGATAGGTCCAGGCCGCGTCGCCATTCGAGATCACGAGGTCGGCGGCGAGCATCTCGCCATTGGCCAGCGTGACGCCGGTAGCTTTGCCCTGATGGATGTCGATGCGGGTCACCGGCGCATTGCAGCGCACCGCCACGCCGCGCTCGGCCAGCAACTTCACCAGCCCGTTGATGAGCGCCCCGGTGCCGCCCATCGCCCAGTGCACGCCCCAGCGCCGCTCCAGCGTGTTGATCAGGCTGTAGACGCGCGTGACCGAGAACGGATTGCCGCCGATCAGCAGCGGATGAAAGCTGAACACGATGCGCAGCCGGGGGTCGCTGATATGCGAGGCCACCAGCGAATACAGCGTTTGCCAGGCTCGCATGCGGATCAGGCTCGGTATGGCCGCCACCAGGTCGGAAATGCTGTTGAACGGCATCCCGCCCAGCTCCTCGAAGCCGATCCGGCAGGCCTGGTCGGCGTCCTTGACGAAACGCTCGTAGCCGGCAAGGTCGGCCGGATTGAAACGTGCGATCTCGCGCCGCATCGTCTCCTCGTCGCCACTGTAGTCGAACCAGCTGCCGTCGTCGAAGCGCAGCCGGTAGAACGGCTCCATCGGCTTGAGGCGGATGTCGTCGGCCATGTCGCGGCCGCACAGCGTCCACAGCTCTTCGAGCAGTTGCGGCGCGGTGATGATGGTGGGGCCGGCGTCGAAAGTGAAGCCATCCTGCCGGTGTACGGACGCGCGTCCGCCCGGGGCCTCGAGCTTTTCCAGCACCTGCACGCGGTAGCCCTTGCAGGAGAGCCGGATCGCCGCGGCCAGCCCGCCGAAGCCGCTGCCGATGACGATGGCCGTCGGTGCCGTGGCCGGCGCGTTGGCCGGAGCTGTCGCCGGCGCCGGAGCGGCTGCGGCGCGCATGCTCAGCGCAGCAGGCGCGCGAACACGCCGGCGTTGGTCGATCCGAAGGATTCGAGTGCAATGCGCATGCCGGTGGCCGGGTCGTGCAGCGTCAGGCGCCCATCGGCATGGGCGATCAGTTCGAACGGCCGGTCTGCGCCGACGCCGTGCGCGCGCCGCTCGCGGGCCATGGCGCGCAGCGTGCCGCGCAGGAATCCCTGCTCGCCCTCGAAACGGGCGAGCGGCTGCCCGCTGCCGGTATCGACGACGGCCACCGCGCCATCGGGCAGGTCGTCGAAGCGCAGCACGCGCAATTGCAGCGGGGCTTCGGTGCGAACCGCCGCACCTGGCGGGCGATGCGAAAGCCGCTCGAGCGCGACCGTGCCGACGGCGACTCCCATCAGTATGGCCAGCGCAATGCCGGGATGAAAACGCAGGCGTCGGGAGAAGTCGGGCGTGTGCATGCTCATCGCGCCATCGCCGCCGCCGGCATGCGCACCGGGATGCGCTTCTGCGGCTCGATTTCGCCGATCTCGGCGCGCCGCTGCTGCCATGCATGGTGCAGGCGCTCGCCCAGCAGCGCGACATCGCGCACGCAGCGCAGCGCCGGCTGCGGCTTTTTCAGGTGCCACGCGCGCGCATGCGGCCACAGGTGCAGATAGGCGATGCGGTCCGCGCCGCGCAGTTCGAGCGCGATGTCGCCGCTGCCGTCGTCAGCGGCGCGCACCTGCGCGGCTGCGATCCAGCGCAGCGGCAGGTTGAAGCTCACGGTCAGCACGATGCCGACGCGCATCACGACCCGTTTGTTGGTCAGCGTGTACATCGTGGTCTGCGCCGACAGCCGGGCAGCCAGCGCCAGCAGCGCCAGCGCGATCCCGGCCAGCACTGTCGACCCGGCGAGCGACGACAGATTGGTCGCCAGTCCCGCCTCCGCATTCCATGAGAGCGCGACCTGCAGCGCGAGCATCAGCGCGAAATAGACGGCGATGCGCTGCACGTGGAAGGCATCGCGCGCCAGCAGCTTCCAGTCGGGGCTGCCCTGCCACAGGATGTGCTCGCCGGCCGGCAGCGGCTCCGGCAGGCCGGGCGTGGCTTCGAACTCGTACTCGTGATGGGCTTGCATCGCGCGTCAGACCAGCGGTTCCTGGCGCAGCGGCGTCGCGTACAGCGTGCCCGCGCCATAGTAGGCGGCGATTTTTTCTTCTTCCAGCATCGTCACCTGCTCGGCCTCGCGATGGCCGGGCACATCGGCGAACTGGTGCGCGAGAATCGCATTGACCTCGACTTCGTCCTTGCGGATGCGCGCAAACGGTATCGGTAGCAGCACGTCCTTGCCGGAGTCGGCCAGGCGCACCTCGATGTAGCGGAACAGCATTTCGGAGCGGTCGAGCCAGAGGTCCAGCACGGTGCCGGCTACTTCGCCGTCGGCGCCGACCACGGGCAGGCCGCGCGGATCGACATCCTGCTGCGCGACGCCATGTTCCGGATTGGCCCGCAGCGGCGTGATCTTCGGCTCGCCGTGCGGCGTCACGTCCGGATGGTCGGCACGCGCCGTCCACGAACCCGGACCGACGCCGGCCAGCAGCGGATTGCCGGTCGGTTCGATCGGCGAGCCGATCCAGCGGTGGCGCGGCTGCGCCTGCAGGAATTCCGGCGCCTTCAGCGGGTAGGGCATCACGACCTGCTCGCCGTTGGCAAGCAGATAGGTCTTGGGCGACGGAATCGGCGGCCAGCCGTCGATCTTCGTGTCGCGGCCGGTGCCCGGGTCGAGCGGATAGCCGTCGCGGTGGCCTTCCTGCACGAGGTAATAGACCAGCCCCGCAAAGAAAATCCAGAACAGGTACAGCACAAGCTGGGCTACGTCGACGTATTGCGTGATCGCGCCTGTTTCCATGGTGCTTCTCCTTCCATGATGGGTCCCGCCATCCGGCGGGCTTGTCGTCAACCCGACGACGGGTTTGCAATTTTTTCGTTGCCGCTAGCCGGGGAACTCCGCCAGGCCAAAGCGCTGGCGCCGCTCCGGCTCGGCGGGACGCGCGCGGCGCGCCAGCGGGCCGACGGCGACCAGCACCGCGAACAGCAGGTACATCTCGAGGTGGTACACGAAGCTGTAGCCGGTGACTTCCGACATCAGGCTGTCACCCAGCCAGCCGGCGGAGGCCAGCGCGCCGACGGCATCCTTGATGATGCCGCCGGCAGCGACCGCGGCGCCGGCGGCGGTGGCCTGCACCGCGCCCCAGGCGCCGAGCGCGAGGCCGGCGTCGTCGCCAGTCTGCAGGTCCATTGCCATCGTCAGCGTGCCGACCGAGAACAGGCCGCCGCCGACGCCGATCAGGAAGGCACCCGCGCGGAACAGATGGGGCGCCTCAAGCGGCGCGGAAAAGATCACCATCGCAAAGGCCGGCAGGCCGGCCAGCGCGCCCAGCGCGGCTACCCGCGTGGCATCGATGCCGCGCGACAGCAGGCGCGCGGCCGTCGCAAAGGCGAGCAGCGCGCCGCAGGCGGTCAGCGCCGTCAGCAGGCTGGTGGCGCCCACGCCCAGATGCAGCACCTGCCCGCCATAGGGTTCGAGAATGATGTCCTGCATGTTGAAGGCGCAGGTGCCGAGGCCGACCGTCCACAAGAAGCGCTTCACGCCCGGACGGTTCGCATAGGCGCGCCAGTGCTCGCCGAAGGCGGCCTCGCTGCGCGGCTGCTGCGCGCGCGCGCGGTTCAGCGCCTCCTGCTTCCACAGCGCGTTGAGGTTCAGCACGACTACCGCCAGCGCTGATCCCTGCACCACCTGCACCAGCCGCAGCGGCGTGAAATCCGCCAGCAGCCAGCCGAACAGCATGCCGCTGCCGACCAGCCCCAGCAGCAGCGTCGTGTACATCAGCGCCACCACGCGCGGACGCGTCTCGGGCGTGGCCAGGTCGGTGGCCAGCGCAAGTCCCGCGGTCTGCGTCACCTGCATGCCGATACCGACCAGCAGAAAGGCCAGCGCTGCGCCGATGCGGCTGATCCACAGCATCCCAGGCTGCGGGTCCGACAGCGCCAGCAGGCCGAAGGGCATGATCGCGAGCCCGCCGAACAGCAGCAGGCTGCCGGTCCACAGGTAGGGCAGGCGGCGCAGCCCGAGCGCCGAGCGATGCGTGTCGGAGCGGAAGCCGATCAGCGCGCGCAGCGGCGCCGAGACCAGCGGCAGCGCGACCGACAGCGCGACCCACCAGGCCGGCACGCCGAGCTCGACGATCATCACGCGGTTGAGGGTGCCGACCAGCAGCGCGGTCGCCAGCCCGATGGAGAACTGGAACAGCGACAGCCGCAGCAGCCGGCCCAGCGGCAGCTCGGGCGTTGCCACATCGGCAAAGGGCATCCATCGCATGTCCAGCGATGAGGTGACTTTGCGGATGACGGTATACAGCAGCTTCATGAGCGCGATCAGGCGGCGGCCGGGACGGACTGTCCCATTGACCCATCGACGCACTCTATGCCCGACGCACCAAAGTGTCAATAAAGATTTACTTATACATTGTAATTATCAATTGACACACACTGGGCCTTTCCCCATCCTGCAGATGTGCCCCGCGTGGGCACGTAGCATGGAAGCAGCTGTATCTCCTCTCAAGGGCACCCGGTTGGGTGCCCTCTTTTTTGACTGCCGACCGCCCCTGCCGCGACCGCTATAATCCCGGCTTTGCGCGCCATTCGCGCCGACCCAGCCCGACTCCCGATGCAATCCCGACACAAAGAACAGATCGCCTCCCTTTTCGCCGATGCCATCGCGCCGCTGCTGGCCGATTCCGGCCTGGCCGCTCCGGCGGTTACGCTGGAGCGTCCGCGCGATCCGTCGCACGGCGACCTCGCCTGCAACGTCGCGATGCAGCTGGCCAAGCCGCTGAAGAAGAACCCGCGCGAGCTGGCGCTGGCACTCGCCGAGGCCGTGATGGCGAATCCGGCGCGGCAGGGGCTGGTCGAGGCGGTCGAGGTGGCCGGTCCGGGCTTCCTTAACCTGCGTGTCGCGCTGTCGGCCCGGCAGGACGTCGTGCGCCGCATCTTCGCCGATGCGCAGTGCTTTGGCCGCAGCAATGCTGGCGCCGGCCACAAGGTGCTGGTCGAATTCGTCTCGGCCAATCCTACCGGCCCGCTGCATGTCGGCCACGGCAGGCAGGGCGCGCTCGGCGACGCCATCTGCGCGCTGCTGGAGGCGCAGGGCCACGAGGTGCTGCGCGAGTTCTACTACAACGACGCCGGTGTGCAGATCGCTACGCTGGCATCCTCGGTACAGGCGCGCGCAAAGGGCAGCAAGCCGGGCGACGCCGACTGGCCGGAATCCGCGTACAACGGCGACTACATCGCCGACATCGCGGCCGACTTCCTCGCGCAGAAGACGGTGGCGGCGAAGGACGGAGAGCCCGTCACCGGCAGCGGCGACGCCGACGACATCGAGTCGATCCGCCGCTTCGCGGTGGCCTACCTGCGCCACGAGCAGGACCTCGACCTGCAGGCCTTCGGCGTGCGCTTCGATAATTACTATCTCGAGTCCTCGCTGTACAGCGACGGCAAGGTCGAGGCCGCCGTTCATGCCATCGCGCAGGCAGGCAAGACGTACGAGCAGGACGGCGCGCTGTGGTTGCGCAGCACCGACTACGGCGACGACAAGGACCGCGTGATGAAGAAGTCCGACGGCGGCTACACCTACTTCGTGCCTGACGTCGCTTACCACATCACGAAGTGGCAGCGCGGCTACCGCACGGTCATCAACATCCAGGGCAGCGACCACCACGGCACAATCGCGCGCGTGCGCGCCGGCCTGCAGGCGTCGGCCGCCGGCATCCCGCCCGGCTACCCGGACTACGTGCTGCACAAGATGGTGACGGTGATGAAGAACGGCGAGGAGGTCAAGATCTCCAAGCGCGCCGGCTCCTACGTCACGCTGCGCGACCTGATTGAATGGTCGGCCGGCGAAGCGGTCGGCGCCGACGGCCGGCGCGACCTCACGCGCGGTCGCGACGCCGTGCGTTTCTTCCTCATCTCGCGCAAGGCCGATACCGAGTTCGTGTTCGATGTCGATCTGGCTGTCGCGCAGTCCGACGAGAACCCGGTGTACTACGTGCAGTACGCGCATGCGCGCATCTGCTCGGTGCTCGCTCAATGGGGCGGCGACGACGGCGCGCTGGTCGCGGCCGACCTGTCGCCGCTGGTCGCGCCGCGCGAGGCCGCCCTGCTGGCCAAGCTGGCCGAATTCCCGGAGGTGCTGGCGAAGGCTGCCGACGAACTCGGCCCGCACCAGGTGGCGTTTTATCTGCGCGAGCTGGCCGGCGACCTGCATGCCTTCTACAACGCCGAGCGCGTGCTGGTCGACGATGACAGCCTCAAGCATGCGCGGCTGGCGCTGCTGCTGGCCACGCGCCAGGTGCTGCGCAACGGACTCGAACTGCTCGGCGTGTCGACGCCGTCCCGGATGTGACGATGAAGCCGCCGCGCCGCCATCCCGACCACCGGCCCGCACGCCAGCAGGGCGGCACCGTTACCGGCCTGATCGTCGGGCTCATCATCGGGCTGCTGATCGCTGTTTGGGTCGCGACGACGATCATGAAGACGCCGCTGCCCTTCGTCGACAAGGTCGGCAAGCAGTCGCCGGCTGCAGGCGAGCTCGGCGATCCGAACAAGACTCTGCCCGGCGGCGCGCGCGAGCGCCGCGAGCGCGCTCCCGCCGACGAGCTCAGGCCGGCTGCCGAGGCAGACGACGCGCGGCCGCCGGCCTCCGCGCCGGCTGCCCAGGCGCCTGCCACCCTGCCGGCCGCGCCGGCTCCTGCGGCGCTGCCGCCGGCTGCCGACAAGCCGCCTGCCGACAAGCCGGCTGCCGGCTCGACGCCGCCGGCTTCGTCAGCAAATGTTTCGACGCCGGCAAACGGCGAAGCCTTCACTTACTATCTGCAGGCCGGCGCGTTCCGCGAGCTGCAGGATGCCGAGGCGACCAAGGCGCGGCTGGCGCTGATGGGCGTCGCGGCGGGCATCGCCGAGCGCAAATCCGAGCTCGGCACCCTGTACCGCGTGCGCGTCGGCCCGTTCGCCGATGTCGATGCCATGAATCGCGCGCGCGTGCGGCTGTCCGATAACGGGGTGGACGCGGCCGTCGTGCGCGTCCCGAAATGATCACCACTCTCTGGAAAATGCCATGCGACTCCTGCAACGCCTGATCATCATCGCCAGCTTCGGTTTTATTGCCGCCTCGGCCTTTGCCGCGCCGAACGCGCCCGTCGAGGGCGTCGAGTACCAGCGCCTGCAGCAGGCGCAGCCGACCGACGCCGGCAAAAAGGTCGAGGTGCTGGAATTCTTCTGGTACAACTGCCCGCACTGTCACGTCTTCGAGCCCTATCTCGCCGACTGGGCGAAGAAGCAGGGCGAGCGCGTCGTCGTCAAGCGGGTGCCGGTGGGTTTCCGCGAATCCTTCGTGCCACAGCAGAAGCTCTATTACACGCTGGAGGCGATGAACCGCCTCGACCTGCACAAGGTGGTCTTCGACACCATCCACGGCAAGCGCCAGAAGCTCGACCGCGAAGACCAGATCATGGCCTTCATCGACAAGCAGGACATCGACAAGAAGAAGTTTGCCGATACCTATAACTCGTTTACTGTGCAGAGCAAGGTCAACCGCGTGCGCCAGCTGCAGGAAGCCTTCCGCATCGACGGCGTGCCGACGGTGGCGATCGACGGCCAGTACGTGACGTCGCCGTCGATTGTCGGCCAGACCATGCGCGGCGCGCCCGAGGACGTGCTCAACAATGCGACGCTGCAGGTGATGGACGCGCTGGTCGCGAAGAAGGCGAAGTAAGCAGCGCCGGATGCAGCGCGTCTTCATCACCGGCGCCTCCAGCGGGCTGGGCTGGGCGCTGGCCCACGAATACGCGCGGCGCGGCGCGCGGCTCGGCCTGCTGGCCCGCCGCGAGGACAAGCTGCAGGAACTGCTGCGCTCGCTACCCGGCCCGTCGCTGCACCTTGCCTATGCGGCCGACGTGAACGACCACGCGGCGCTGACGGCCGCTGCTGCCGATTTCGTGCAGCGCGCCGGCGGTGCCGACATCGTGATCGCCAATGCCGGCATCTCCTACGGCACGCTGACCGAGCGCAGCGCCGACCTTGCCGTCTTCGAGCGCATCATCCGCACCAATGTCATTGCCACTGCCGCCACCTTCGGCCCGTTCATCGACGCGATGAAGGCGCAGGTCGCGCGCGGCGAGCCCGAACCGCGGCTGGTCGGCATCGCCAGTGTCGCCGGCATCCGCGGCCTGCCCGGCGCCGAGGCCTACAGTGCATCGAAGGCGGCCGTCATCAGCTACTGCGAATCGCTGCGCGTCGAGCTCCGGCGTCACCGCATCCGGGTCGTGACCATCGCTCCCGGCTACATCGACACGCCGATGACGCAGGTGAACCGGTACCCGATGCCTTTCCTGATGCCGGCGCATGCGTTCGCGCGGCGCGCGGCCGACGTAATTGCCGCCGGGCGCAGCTATGCCGTCATTCCGTGGCCGATGCGCGGCGTGTCGTGGCTGCTGCGGCTGCTGCCGAACTGGCTGTATGACGCGGCGTTCGCGCGCGCGCCGCACAAGGCGGCTTGCGACGAGCTGCCGCCCGATCGATGAGCGCGCACGGCGCACTGGTCGACGCGCTCGGCCGCGAGCATCGTCCAGTCGACGCTCCGGCACGCATCGTCTCGCTGGTGCCCTCGGTGACCGAGCTGGCCTGCGACCTCGGCCTCGCGTCGCAGCTGGTCGGGCGCACCGGCTTCTGCATCCATCCCGCATCGGCGGTGGCCGCGATACCGAAGATCGGCGGCACCAAGGATGTCAACATCGAAAAGATCCGTCGCCTTGCGCCGACGCACCTGCTGGTCAATATCGACGAAAACGAAAAGCCGACCGTCGATGCGCTCGCGCAGTTCGTACCCCACGTGATCGTCACGCACCCGGTCGCGCCGCAGGACAACCTCGCGCTTTACCGGCTGCTCGGCGGCATCTTCGGCGCGCAAGATGCCGCCGAATTACTGTGCGCGCAGCTCGAGCATGAGCTGGCGCTGACGCTCGCGCAGCCGCAGTGCGTGCGCCGGGTGCTGTATGCGATCTGGCGGGATCCGTGGATGACCGTTTCGGCAGATACCTACATCGCACGTATGCTGGCGCTGGTCGGCTGGACGCAGTGGACGGCGCCGTCGGAGCGGCGCTATCCGGAATTCCGCTGGAGCGGGGAGGTGGCCGATGCGGTCGACGAGGTGCTGCTGTCGACCGAGCCCTTTCGCTTCACCGACGCGCATGCCGATGCGCTCGAGCGCCAGATCGGCAAGCCGGTCCGGTTGGTCGATGGCGAAATGCTGTCGTGGTACGGCAGCCGCGCGATCGCGGGCTTGCGCTACTTAAGGGAGCTGGCGGCGCAGTAGTGTCGCAAAGCAGGGGGGCGCGGCCGCCGGCGCTTATTTTTTCCCGGCCGTCTTCACCAGCATCCGCAGGAACTCGAACGCGATCGATCGGTGGTGCTCGTCGAGCTGCTGCAGGTGGTTGATCATTTTCGCGTCCATCGACGACAGAGCGATGCAGGTCTGGTCGCGCGGGCTGTCGGCGTTGCCGAAGCGCAGCCAGTCGGCCGGCACCTCGAGCCACTCGGCCAGCGCCCGCAGCTTGTCCTGCGTCGGAATGGATTCACCCTGCAGCCACTTGCGTGCCGCATGCACCGTGACGGGATGGCCGCCGAAACGAAGATTGAATTCGCGCGCGAGCTGGGTCGGGCTGTTCGGCGAAAAGTCCGAATTGCGCAGCGCTTGTTGCAGTCTTTCGCTGAACTCCAAGCGTTCTTGGGATGAATTCATGATCCGCGACTGTTTCACGTCTCCCTGTAATAGTCAGTCATCAGCGCGGCAATTGTCTGTAACAAATAAGAAAATTGCATTTTTCGGAAGGCGGCCGGCTCAGGCGGCCGCCACGAAGCGCAGCACGCCGTCGTCGCCCTCCACCCGCCGCAGCTCGCCGTCGAACCACAGCCGGTGCAGGTGCGCGAGCGCCTCGCCCATGGCAAAGGTCATCTGGTGCATGTCGAGCTCGCGCTTGAACATCAGCGGCACGATGTCGGCCGCCGATTGCGGCGTGCGGCAGGCCTCGCGCACCTCGGCCAGCCGCTCCGCATGATGCTGCTGCAGCTGCGTGATCCGCCGGTGCAGGCCGCGAAAGGGCTTGCCGTGCGACGGCAGTACCAGTGTGTCCGCGGGCAGCGGCAGGAATTTTTGCAGCGACTCGAGGAACTGGCCGACCGCATCGGCCTCCGGTTCGATCGCGAACACCGAGGTGTTGGTCGATATCCGCGGCAGCACCATGTCGCCCGAGATCAGGACGTTTAGCGCCTCGCACCAGAGCGCCGCATGCTCGGGCGAGTGCCCGGCGCCGGTGATCACGCGCCAGTCGTGCGCGCCGATGCGCACCGGCTGCGACTCCGACAGCCGCACGAAGTGCTCGGGCACGGCCGGCACCAGCGTCGGGTAATAGCTCTTGCGGCCGTCGAGCACGGCCAGCTGGTCCGGGTCGGTCAGGCCGTGGCGGCGAAAATGCGGAAGCATCGCCGGGCCGTCCGCGCCCGGCAGGCCGGCGGCCATCATGCGCGCGAACGCGTATTCGCCCACCGTCATCCACAGCGGCGCCTGCCAGCGGGCGCACAGCCAGTCCGACAGCCCGACATGGTCCGGATGGCAATGCGTCGCGATCACGCGCGTCACTGGCCGTCCGTCGAGCTGGGTGGCGAACACCTGTTCCCAGGCGTCGCGCGTGGCATCGGTCGCGATGCCGCAATCGACGACGGTCCATCCGTCGCCGTCGGCCAGCAGCCAGAGGTTGATGTGGTTCAGCGCGAAGGGCAGCCCCATGCGCACCCAGCGCACGCCGGGTGCGACCTCGAGGCTGGTACCGGTGGCGGGCAAAAGGTCGTCGAGCGGATAGCGGAGTTCGGATTCCTGAGGATTCATGAGCGAGGTCGGCGGCACGCGCGGCGAGGGTTTGCAAATGCGAAGCTCCCGCCTACAATAGCCGCCTGATTGACGTTTACGTAAACGTCCATTCTAACAAGGCTGCAGCCGCCGGGCACATCATTTCAGGGACCATGGCCACCTACACGATCACCGAGCTGGCGCGCGAGTTCGACATCACGCCGCGCGCGATCCGCTTCTACGAGGATCAGGGCTTGATCAGCCCGCGCCGCGAAGGCGCGGGCGGTCGCATCCGCGTCTATGGCGCGCGCGAGCGGACGCGCCTGAAGCTGACGCTGCGCGGCAAGCGTCTCGGGCTGACGCTGTCGGAGATCAAGGACCTGGTCGACATGTACGATTCGCCGAAGGACTCCGCAGCCCAGCTCAAGCGCTTCCTGTCGGTGCTGGCGCAGCATCGCGAATCGCTCGAACAGCAGCGGGAGGACATCGAGGTCACGCTGGCCGAGATCGCCGCCCACGAGGACCAGTGCCGGCGCATGCTCGACGGCAGCCCGGCCCGAGCGAAATCTTCCGGCACGCGCGCGCGCCGCGCGGCCTGACCCCGAATTACGGAACCACCCACGGAGACCCCCATGATCGACCTGCCCGGACTGACGTTCGACCACGGCGAGGACATTGCCGCGCTGCGCGATGCCGTGCGCACCTTTGCTTGCGCCGAGATCGCGCCGCGCGCGGCCGACATCGACCGCAGCGACCAGTTCCCGATGGACCTGTGGCGCAAGATGGGCGAGCTCGGCCTGCTCGGCATCACCGCTGACGAGGAATACGGCGGCACGGCCATGGGCTATCTGGCGCATATCGTCGCGATGGAGGAAATCTCGCGCGCGTCGGCGTCGGTCGGTCTGTCGTACGGCGCGCACTCGAATCTGTGCGTGAACCAGATCCGGCGCAACGGAACGCCCGAGCAGCGCGCTCGCTACCTGCCGAAGCTGATCAGCGGCGAGCACGTCGGCGCGCTCGCGATGTCGGAGCCGAATGCCGGCTCTGACGTGGTGTCGATGAAGTTGCGCGCCGATTTCCGCGGCGATCGCTGGGTGCTCAACGGCAGCAAGATGTGGATCACCAACGGCCCTGATGCCGACGTGCTGGTGGTCTACGCGAAGAACGACATCGAGGCCGGTCCGCGCGGCATCACCGCCTTCCTGATCGAGAAGGGATTCAAGGGCTTTTCGGTCGCGCAGAAGCTCGACAAGCTCGGCATGCGCGGCTCGCACACCGGCGAGCTGGTATTCGAGGATTGCGAGGTGCCGGCCGAGAACGTGCTCGGCGGTCTCGGGCGCGGCGTCAATGTGCTGATGTCCGGCCTCGACTACGAGCGCGCCGTGCTCTCCGGCGGCCCGCTCGGCATCATGCAGGCCTGCATGGATGCGGTGGTGCCCTATGTACACGAGCGCAAGCAGTTCGGCCAGCCGATCGGCGAGTTCCAGCTCATGCAGGGCAAGCTGGCCGACATGTACTCGACCATGATGGCCTGCAAGGCCTACGTGTACGCCGTCGGCCAGGCCTGCGACCGCGCGCGCTCGCCGGAGCAGGTGCGCGCGCTACGCAAGGACGCGGCCGGCGCGATACTGTATTCTGCCGAGAAGGCGACTTGGATGGCCGGCGAGGCCATCCAGACGCTCGGCGGCAACGGCTACATCAACGACTATCCGACCGGCCGCCTGTGGCGCGACGCGAAGCTGTACGAAATCGGCGCCGGCACCAGCGAGATCCGCCGGATGCTGATCGGCCGCGAGCTGTTCGCCGAGACGGCCTGACGCCCATTCTCCAGACCGACACGGAGTCGTCCACGATGCAGCATTTCCCCAAGCTCCTGTCGTCGCAGATCGCGTTCGACATTGCGCGCGTGATCCTTGACGGCTTCGACAAGCACTATCGTTTGTTCCGCGCTTCCAGCCAAGCCGCGCGCCGCCATTTCGAGCGCATGACCTGGAAGGAAGCGCAGGCCGAGGCGCGCGAGCGGATCGCCTTCTACGATCGCCGCGTGCAGGAGTGCGTGCAGGCGCTGGAGGACGAGTACGACGAAGATGAACTGACCGACGCCGTCTGGCGCGAAGTCAAGCTGCACTACATCGGCATGCTGACCGAGCATCGGCAGCCGGAGCTGGCCGAAACTTTCTTCAACTCGGTCTGCTGCAACATCCTGCACCGCACCTACTTCAACAACGACTTCATCTTCGTCTGGCCGACCATCTCGACCGAGTACATCGAGCCGCGCGACGGCACGCCGGTCTACCGCGTCTACTACCCGGCCAAGGACGGGCTGCGGAGCTCGCTGCGGCGCATGGTCACCAACTTCCAGTTCGGTGCGGATTTCGCCGACCTCGACCATGACATCGGCCAGGTCGAGACGCGCCTGCGCGCGCTGCTCGGCAGCCAGCCGCCGGAGGCGAATCACCAGATCCAGGTGCTGTCCTCGCCGTTCTTCCGCAACAAGGGCGCCTATCTGGTCGGCAAACTCGTCAACGGCAACCAGAGCTTCGGCTTCGTGATCCCCGTGCTGCACAACCGGCGCGGCCAGCTCTACCTCGATACCGTGCTGACCGACAGCGGGCTCATCACGCTGCTGTTCTCGTTCACGCGCGCCTACTTCCAGGTCGACATGGAAGTGCCGTCGGCCTATGTGAAATTCCTGCGCACCATGTTGCCGGCCAAGCCGCGCAGCGAGATTTACACGGTGCTCGGCCTGCACAAACAGGGCAAGGCCGCGTTCTACCGCGACTTCCTGCACCACCTCGAGCATTCGTCGGACAGCTTCGCGATCGCGCCCGGCATCCGCGGCCTCGTGATGGTGGTGTTCGCGTTGCCATCCTTTCCCTACGTGTTCAAGGTCATCAAGGACCATTTCCCGGCGCCGAAGGAAACCACGCGCGAGCTGGTCAAGGAAAAATACCTGCTCGTCAAATATCACGATCGCGTCGGCCGCATGGCCGACACGCTCGAGTATTCGAACGTCGCCTTCCCGCGTTCGCGCTTCTCCGACGAGCTGCTGGCCGAGCTCAAGCAGGTCGCGCCCTCGCTGGTCGAGGAAGACGGCGACCAGATCATCGTGCGCCACCTGTACATCGAGCGCCGCATGACACCGCTCAACATCTGGCTGTCCGAGGCCGAAGCCGCCGGTGACGAGGCCAAGCTCGAGCACGGCGTGCGCGAGTACGGCAATGCGATCAAGGACCTGGTCGCCGCCAACATCTTCCCCGGCGACATGCTGTACAAGAATTTCGGCGTCACCCGCCAGGGGCGCGTGGTGTTCTACGACTACGACGAGATCGAGTACATCACCGACTGCCATTTCCGCGATATACCGGCGCCCCGCAACGAGGAAGACGAGATGGCCAGCGAGCCCTGGTATCCGGTCGCGAAAAACGATGTCTTTCCCGAGCAGTTCGGCGTCTTCCTTCTCGGGAACCCGGCCGTGCGACGGTTTTTCATGAAACACCACGCCGACCTGCTGACGGCCGATTACTGGCGCCAGAAGCAGGCACGGATACGTGAGGGGCTCGTCGACGATGTGTTCCCCTACCCGCCCGAAATCCGATTCATCAACCGCGACGGCTCGGCCGCGCCGGCGCTGCCGGCAGCCGAAGCTGCCTGAACTTCAACTCTGGAGAACCTCATGCAAGATCCTATCGTCATCGTTGGCGCCGCCCGTACCCCAATGGGCGCGTTCCAGGGCGACTTCTCGTCGCTCGCCGCGCATGACCTCGGCGCCGTCGCCATCCGTGCCGCCGTGGAGCGCGCCGGCATCAGCCCGGAGGTCGTCAATGACGTCATCTTCGGCAACTGCCTGATGGCCGCGCAGGGCCAGGCGCCGGCGCGCCAGGCGGCGATCAAGGCTGGCATCCCGGTCTCGGCCGGCGCGGTCACACTGTCGAAGATGTGCGGCTCGGCGATGCAGGCGACGATCTACGGCTTCGATTCGATCGCGGCCGGCACCAACGACGTGGTCGTGGCCGGCGGCATGGAGTCGATGACCAATGCGCCCTACCTGATACCGAAGGCGCGCGGCGGCTACCGCATCGGCCACGGCATGATGTACGACCACATGATGCTCGACGGACTCGAAGACGCCTACGACAAGGGCCGCGCGATGGGCACCTATGCCGAAGATTGCGCGAGCAAGTACAGCTTCACCCGCGAAGCGCAGGACGCCTACGCGATCGCCTCGGTCCAGCGCGCGCAGGCCGCCACGGCCGACGGCTCGTTCGCCTGGGAAATCGCGCCGGTCACCGTGGCCGGCCGCGGCGGCGAGGTCGTGATCGACAAGGACGAAGGCCCGCTGAAGGCCAAGATCGACAAGATCCCGCAACTGAAGCCCGCATTCAAGAAGGACGGCACCATCACCGCCGCCTCGTCGTCGTCGATCAATGACGGCGCCGCCGCGCTGGTGCTGATGCGCGAATCGACCGCGAAGAAACTCGGCGCCACGCCGATCGCGAAGATCGTCGCCCACACCCGCCATTCGCAGGAGCCGAACTGGTTCACCACCGCACCGGTCGGCGCCATCGAGAAGCTGTACGCAAAGACCGGCTGGTCGAGCCGGGAAGTCGACCTGTTCGAGGTCAACGAGGCTTTCGCGGCGGTCGCCATGGCGGCGATGCACGAACACGGCATCCCGCACGACAAGATCAACATCCACGGCGGCGCCTGCGCGCTCGGCCATCCGATCGGCGCTTCCGGCGCGCGCATCATCGTCACCCTGCTCGGCGCGCTGAAAAAGACCGGCGGCAAGCGCGGCGTGGCCGCGCTGTGCATTGGCGGTGGCGAGGGCACGGCACTTGCGGTCGAGATGATGTAAGCGCCGCGAAAAAAATGATCCTCCCCGAACAGCACCAGATGATCCGCGATGCGCTGCGCGACTTTGCGCAGCAGCAGCTCGCACCGAACGCCGCCCGCTGGGACCGCGACCGGGTCTTCCCGCGCGAGGCGCTCGAGCAGCTCGCCGCGCTGGGCGTCTTCGGCATCGCGGTGCCGGAGGCGCAGGGCGGCGCGGGCCTCGACTATCTGGCGCTGGCCGTCGCGATCGAAGAGATCGCCGCCGGCGACGGCGGCGTCTCGACCATTATTTCGGTCAACAACTGCCCGGTCTGCAGCATCGCGCTGGCCTATGCGAACCCGACGCAGCAGCGACAGTGGCTGCGTCCGCTGGCCTCCGGCGCCATGCTGGGCGCGTTCGCGCTGACCGAGCCGCAGGCCGGCAGCGATGCCTCGGCGCTGCTCACCACGGCGCGGCGCGATGGCGATCATTACGTGCTCAACGGCGTCAAGCAATTCATCACCAGCGGCAAGCATGCCGACGTGACGATCGTGATGGCCGTCACCGACAAGGCGGCCGGCAAGCGCGGCATTAGCGCGTTCTGGGTGCCGACCGATACGCCCGGCTATCACGTCGCGCGCATCGAGGACAAGCTCGGCCAGCATTCGTCCGACACCGCGCAGATCGTGCTCGACGAATGCCGGATACCGGCGGCCAACCTGATCGCCGACGAAGGCATGGGCTACAAGATCGCGCTCTCCGGGCTCGAGGGCGGGCGCATCGGCATCGCGTCGCAGGCCGTCGGCATGGCGCGCGCGGCCTTCGACGCGGCCCTCGCCTACGCGAAAGACCGCCTCAGCTTCGACAAGCCCGTCTTCGAACACCAGGCGGTGCAATTCAGACTGGCCGACATGGCCACGCAGATCGAGGCGGCGCGGCAGATGGTTTGGCATGCAGCGGCGATGAAGGATGCGGGAATGCCCTGTCTGAAGGAAGCGGCGATGGCCAAGCTGTTCGCCAGCGAGATGGCGGAGAAGGTCTGCAGCGACGCGATACAGATCCACGGCGGCTACGGCTACCTCGCCGACTTTCCGGTCGAGCGGATATATCGCGACGTGCGGGTATGCCAAATTTACGAAGGCACGAGCGATATACAGAAGATATTGATTGGAAGGGCGCTGGCTTGAGCGTGAATCCGGCGGATTTCGCTTTGCTCTATCCGCCCTATGTCCTTGATGACGGTATTGGCGGATTTCGCTTCGCTCTATCCGCCCTACTGCCCGGAGCACATCGTAGGGCGGATGGAGCCGCAGGCGAAATCCGCCAAACAATGACACCATGAAGAACTCTGATCATGGCTGCCCCTGCGGCGGCAAGCGGTTCCAGACCTGCTGCGGCCCCTTTCTCGCCGGTGCGGCTGTGGCCGATACGCCGGAGACGCTGATGCGCTCGCGCTATAGCGCCTACGTGACCGGCACCGAGGATTACCTGAAGGCCACCTGGCATCCATCGACCCGGCCGCAGGAGACCGTGACCGATCCGTCCGTGAAATGGCTCGGGCTGGAGGTCAGGGGCGCGACGCAGGACGGCGAGCGCGGCGTTGTGCATTTCGTCGCCCGCTGCCGGGTGGCTGGCCGAGGGCAGCGGCTGGAGGAGACCAGTCGCTTCGTGTTCGAGGACGGCCTCTGGTTTTATATCGACGGCGAATTCAAGCAAAAAGAACCCGCGGAGAAATGAGCAATGCCCGTCATTGAATCGAAACTGAATACCCGCTCGCCGGAGTTCGCCGCCAATGCGGCGGCGATGCAGTCGCTGGTCGATGACCTGCGCGCGCACTGCGAGCGCATCGCGCAGGGCGGCGGCGAAGAGGCGCGCAACAAGCATTTGGCGCGCGGCAAGCTGCTGCCGCGCGAGCGCGTCAACCAGCTGTTGGATCCCGGCACGCCCTTCCTCGAGCTGTCGCAACTGGCGGCCTTCGGCATGTACGACAACGCCGCACCTGCCGCCGGCGTCATCACCGGCATCGGCCGCGTGATGGGGCAGGAGTGCGTGATCGTCTGCAACGACGCCACCGTCAAGGGCGGCACCTACTATCCGGTGTCGGTCAAGAAGCACCTGCGCGCGCAGGAGATCGCGCAGCAGAACCGCCTGCCGTGCATTTACCTGGTCGACTCCGGCGGCGCCAACCTGCCGAACCAGGACGAGGTGTTTCCCGATCGCGAGCATTTCGGCCGCATCTTCTATAACCAGGCCAACATGTCGGCCGAGGGCATACCGCAGATCGCGGTGGTGATGGGCTCGTGCACCGCCGGCGGCGCCTATGTGCCGGCGATGAGCGACGAGTCGATCATCGTAAAGAACCAGGGCACGATCTTCCTCGGTGGCCCGCCGCTGGTGAAGGCGGCCACCGGCGAGGTGGTCAGCGCCGAAGACCTCGGCGGTGGCGACGTGCATACGCGGCTCTCGGGCGTGGTCGATCATCTGGCGCAGGACGATACGCATGCGCTGGCCATTGCGCGCAGCATCGTCGGCCACCTGAACCGCAGCAAGCCGCAGCCGCTGGCGTTGCGCGAGCCGGTGCCACCGAAATACGACATCCGCGACATCCATGGCGTGATACCGACCGATACCCGCAAGCCTTTCGACGTGCGCGAAGTAATCGCGCGGCTGGTCGACGGCAGCGAGTTCGACGAGTTCAAGGCGCGCTTTGGCACGACGCTGGTGTGCGGCTTCGCGCACCTGCATGGCATGCCGGTCGGCATCGTCGCCAACAACGGCATCCTGTTCTCGGAGTCCGCGGTCAAGGGCGCGCACTTCATCGAGCTGTGCTGCCAGCGCAAGATACCGCTGGTCTTCCTGCAGAACATTACCGGCTTCATGGTCGGGCAGAAGGTCGAGAATGAAGGCATCGCCCGCCATGGCGCGAAGATGGTCACGGCCGTAGCCACGGCGCAGGTGCCGAAGTTCACCGTCATCATCGGCGGCAGCTTTGGCGCGGGCAATTACGGCATGTGCGGCCGGGCGTTCGGCCCGCGCATGTTGTGGATGTGGCCGAATGCGCGCATCTCGGTCATGGGCGGCGAGCAGGCGGCATCGGTACTGGCCACCGTCAAGCGCGACGGCATCGAAGCCAAGGGCGGCAACTGGAGTGCCGACGAAGAAGAAGCGTTCAAGTCGCCGATCCGCCGCCAGTACGAGGAGCAGGGCCATCCATACTATGCGAGCGCGCGGCTGTGGGACGATGGCGTCATCGATCCGGCCGACACCCGCATGGTGCTCGCGCTGGGACTGTCGGCGGCGCTGAACGCGCCGATACCGGACACCCGATTTGGCATTTTCAGGATGTGATGAACCAGCCAGCCCACAACACAGCAGGTGCCGACTGGGTCGGGCGCAGCCTCGCGGCCGTCTGGCATCCGTGCACGCAGATGCAGCACCACGAGACGCTGCCGCTGGTGGCCCTGAGCCATGGCCGGGGCGCGTGGCTGTTTGACCATGAAGGCCGGCGCTATCTGGACGGCATCAGCTCGTGGTGGGTCAACCTGTTCGGCCATGCGAATCCGCGCATCAATGCGGCACTGAAAGACCAGCTCGACAGGCTCGAGCATGCGATGCTGGCCGGCTTCACGCACGAGCCGGTGGTGCAGCTGTCCGAGCGGCTGGCGGCACGCACCGGCCACGCGCTCGGGCATGCGTTCTACGCATCCGACGGCGCATCGGCGGTCGAGATCGCGCTGAAGATGAGTTTTCACTTCTGGCGCAACACCAGCCGCGCGCAGAAGCAGGAGTTCGCCTGCCTGTCCGGCAGCTATCACGGCGAGACCGTCGGCGCGCTCGGCGTGACCGATGTGCCGGTGTTTACCGAAGCGTACGGCGGCATGTTCCGGCGCGCGCACGTGGTGGCTTCGCCGGCCGCTGGCGAGCAGGCGGCCCTGCAGCAGATGCGCCAGTTGCTCGAGCGGCGCGGCGACCGCATCGCTGCCGTGATCGTCGAGCCGCTGGTGCAGTGCGCGGTCGGCATGGCGATGTACGACGCGAGCTACCTGACGCAGCTGCGCGCGTTGTGCGACGAGTTTTCGGTGCATCTGATCGCCGACGAGATCGCCGTCGGCTGCGGCCGCACCGGCAGTTTCTTCGCCAGCGAACAGGCCGGCATCTGGCCGGATTTCCTGTGCCTGTCGAAAGGCATCAGCGGCGGCTACCTGCCGCTGTCGCTGGTGCTGACGACCGACACGGTGTACGAGGCCTTCTACCACCCACAGACCGCGCGCGGCTTTCTGCATTCGCATTCGTACACCGGCAACCCGCTGGCCTGCCGCGCGGCGCTGGCTACGCTGGAAATTTTCGACGAAGACGATGTGCTCGCGACCAACCGCGAGCGCGCGCAGCGGCTCGGCGAGGCACTGGCGAAGCTGGCCGCGCATCCGGCAGTGAGCCGGGTGCGGCAACGGGGAATGATCTGCGCGTTCGACGTCACGCCGGCAGTGGCCGACGGCTTCGCGCGGCGCTTCTTTACCGAGGCGCTGCAGCAGGAATTGCTGCTGCGGCCGATCGGCCGAACCGTGTACTGGATGCCGCCGTATGTGCTGACAGATGACGAGATCGGTTGGCTGGGCGAGAGGACGCTGGCGGTGGTGGAGCGATGTGCGTGATGCCGACGCTTAACGTACGCACCCATGGGACCCACCTGTGAACAACCTCAACGAAGAATAAAAACGAGAACGATCGGAGCGAGACATGTTCAAAAAAATCCTCATCGCCAACCGCGGTGAAATCGCCTGCCGAGTTGCTGCAACGGCGCGCCGGCTCGGCGTGCGCACGGTCGCCGTGTTTTCGGAGGCCGACGCGAACGCGCGGCACGTGGCGCTGTGCGACGAGTCCGTGGCGATTGGCCCGGCGCCGGCTGGAGAAAGCTACCTGAAGATCGAGCGCATCATCGCCGCGGCGCAGGCCACCGGCGCCGAGGCGATTCATCCGGGTTATGGCTTCCTGTCCGAAAACGAGGCGTTCGCCGCAGCCTGCGAAGCGGCCGGCCTGGTCTTCATCGGCCCGCCGGCGTCGGCGATTCGCGCGATGGGCTCGAAGTCGGCCGCGAAGGCCTTGATGGAGAAGGCCAACGTGCCGCTGGTGCCCGGCTATCACGGCGAGCGACAGGATGCCGCTTTCCTGCGCTCGGAGGCTGATGCGATCGGCTATCCGGTGCTACTGAAGGCCAGCGCCGGCGGCGGCGGCAAGGGCATGCGCATCGTCGAGCGCAGCGCGGACTTCGAGGCCGCGCTCGCCTCCTGCCAGCGCGAGGCCGCCGCCAGTTTCGGCGACGACCGCGTGCTCGTCGAGAAATACCTGCAGCGGCCGCGCCACATCGAGATCCAGGTGTTCGCCGACACCCAAGGCGAGTGCGTCTATCTGTTCGAGCGCGACTGCTCGGTGCAGCGCCGCCACCAGAAGGTGCTGGAAGAGGCGCCGGCGCCCGGCATGAGCGCCGAGCGGCGGCGCGCGATGGGCGAGGCGGCGGTGAATGCCGCGCGGGCGGTCGGCTATGTCGGCGCCGGCACCGTCGAATTCATCGCCAATCAGGACGGCAGCTTCTATTTTATGGAGATGAACACGCGGTTACAGGTCGAGCACCCGGTCACCGAGATGATCACCGGCGCCGATCTGGTCGAATGGCAGCTGCGCGTCGCGGCCGGCGAGCGCCTGCCGCTGCGGCAGGACGAGCTGCGCATCAAGGGTCATGCGATCGAGGCGCGCATCTATGCCGAAAACCCCGAGAAGGGCTTCCTGCCATCAACCGGCCGCCTGCTGCACCTGCGGATGCCGGACGCCGCGCAGTTCATGAATGGCGATGTGCGCATCGACGCCGGCGTGCGCGAGGGCGATACGATCAGCCCGCATTACGACCCGATGATCGCCAAGCTGGTCGTGCGCGGCGACGACCGCGCGCAGGCGCTCGCACGGATGGCGCAGGCGCTGGCGGCGGTCGAGGTGGTCGGCCCGGCGACCAATGTCGCCTTCCTCGGCCGCCTGATCGGTTCGCAGCCATTTGCAGCGGCCGACCTCGACACCGGCCTGATCGAGCGCCATCATGATGCGCTGCTCCCGCCAGCGGCCGAGCCGCCGCTGCCGGTGCTGGCGTTGGCGGTGGCGATGCTGTCGATGCCGGCGGGCGTGAGCGGCGATCCTTGGGGCGCGCCGTCCGGCTGGCGCCTGAACGGCAGCCTCGCGCGCATGCTGCGCTTCACGTTGCCCTCGGCCGCCGATGCGGCGCTGGCGCTGACGCTCGAATACCGGCGCGACGGCTGGCACCTGCGGCGCGACGGCGAAGGCGCCGCGCTGGCCGGCATCGAGATCGCGGGCGCGGCCGTAATGCTGTCCGTCGACGGCCGCCGCGTGCGCGGCCATGTCGTGCGCGATGGCGACCTCTTCCATGTATTCCATGCGGGCAGCCACTGGCAGCTGGCATGGAGCGACCCGATCGCGCATGCTGGCGAACAGGAGGCCGAGGGCGGCCGCCTGACCGCGCCGATGCCGGGCAAGATCATCCAGCTGCTGGTGGAGGCCGGCGCCACGGTAGAGAAGGGCGCGCCGCTGCTGATCATGGAAGCGATGAAGATGGAGCACACGATCAGCGCCCCGGCGCGCGGCCGCGTGGCAGAACTGCTGTATGCGGTCGGCGACCAGGTCGCCGACGGCGCGCAATTGCTGGCGTTTACCCCGGAAGAGGCTTGAGATGAGCATGCCGCAGACAGTGAAACTGGTCGAGGTCGGCCCGCGCGACGGCTTGCAGAACGAGAAGGAGACCATTCCGGCCGAGGTCAAGATCGAACTGGTCGACCGGCTGTCGGCGGCGGGCTTCCCGAACATCGAGGCGGCGTCCTTCGTGTCGCCGAAGTGGGTGCCGCAGATGGCGACCTCGGCCGAGGTGATGGACCGCATCGCACGCCGCTCCGGCGCGATCTACTCGGTGCTGGTACCGAACATGAAGGGCTTCGAGGCGGCGGTCGCCGCGCGTGCGGACGAGGTGGTGATCTTCGGCGCCGCCTCCGAGGCTTTTTCGCAGAAGAACATCAACTGCTCGATCGCGGAGTCGATCGCGCGCTTCGACGAGGTGGCGCGGGCGGCGAAGGCGCAGGGGATCCGATTGCGCGGCAGCATCAGCTGCTCGCTCGGCTGTCCTTACCAGGGCGCGGTGACGCCGGCAGCGGTGGCCGATGTCGTGCGCCGGCTGCGCGACCTCGGCTGCGACGAGATCGACATTGCCGACACCATCGGCGTCGGTACGGCCGGGCAGGTGGCGCAATTGTTCGAACATCTGTCATCGTTATTTCCCATCGACCGCCTCGCCGGCCATTTCCACGACACGTACGGCCAGGCGCTGGCGAACATCCTGGCCGCGCTGCAGGCCGGCGTCGGCATCTTCCACTCGTCGGTGGCGGGGCTGGGCGGATGTCCTTATGCAAAAGGCGCAACAGGCAACGTGGCGACCGAGGACGTGGTGTATCTTCTGCGCGGTCTGGGCATACACACGGGGGTGGACCTTGAAGCAGTCGTCGATGCAGGGCAATTCATCTCGGCGCACCTGGGCCGCAAGGCGGCCAGCCGCGCCGGCAACGCGATCGCGGCGCGCCGCGCGGCACAGCTGAGCGCATGACAGTCCCCGATTTCAACCTGCGCAAGCAGCCCGAAACGCTGCCGTCGCCCTGCACCGGCGTCTGCCAGATGGACGCGCAGACCGGTTACTGCAAGGGCTGCCTGCGCACGATCGACGAGATCATCGACTGGGGCATGGCGAGCGAAGCGAGAAAGCGCGACATCTGGGCAGCGCTTGAGCACCGGCGTGTCGCGCCATGACCACAGACCTCGCCATGCGGCCCAGGCGGAGGCAGAATGACGCGCATGTTCTACCAGCCCGCCACCGCCATCACCGGGCCCGCCTACAGCCCGTGGTTCAAGCTGATCGCCACCGTCCTGACCTTCGGTCTGGCCGGCTACGCGACGAGCTTCCTGCTGCGGTTTCCGCTCGACGGCCTGATGCCGAAACTGCTGATGGCAGTCGCCATCCTGCTGCTGCTCTGGTCTTGGCGCGGCTTCCTGCACGCGACCGTGACCATCGACGCGCAGGGCATACGGCAGGGCGGCCTGCTCGGCAAGCAGGTTGCGTGGTCCGACATCCGCAGCGCGAAGCTGATCGGCGTGCCGCATGCAGGTTGGCTGTCGCCGCCGCGGCTGGTCGTTCGCACCGGCATCGCCTTCTACACCTTCAATGGCGGCACCCGGGAACTGCTGACCGAGTTTGCCCGCATATCGGTGGCCTACGAGCTCAAGCGGTAAGGACGGCGCCATGAAGCTCCCGAGGGGCATGTTCATCCTGGAGCGCGGCTGGCTGTCGTCCAATAACGTCGTCTTCATTGGTGCCGAGCGCACCGCGATCGTCGATACCGGCTACTGCACGCACGGCGAGCAGACGCTGGCATTGGTCCGGCGCCTGCTTGGCGAGCGGCCGCTGGATGCGATCTACAACACCCATCTGCATTCCGACCATTGCGGCGGCAACGCGATCCTGCAGGAGCATTACCCGGCGCTGCGCACCCATGTGCCTGCGGCGGAGTTCCCGCGCGTGCACCATTGGGCGCGGATGAAGACGAGCTTCGAGGCCACCGGCCAGCAGTGCGAGCCCTTCCGTGCCGACGAGCCGGTGCGCGCGGGCGATGTCATCCTGCTGGCCGACCTCGAGTGGCAGGCGATGTGCGCGCCCGGCCATCATCCGTATTCGTACCTGCTGTTCAATCGTCGCCACGGCATCCTGATCTCGGCCGACGCGCTGTGGGAAAAGGGTTTCGGCGTCGTGTTTCCCGCGCTCGACAGCCCGGGCGGTTTCCGCGAGACGCGCGCGACGCTCGACATGATCGACGACCTGCAGCCGAAAATCGTCATTCCCGGCCATGGCCGGCCGTTCTCCGATGTCAGGCAGGCACTGAAGGAGGCATATTCGCGGATCGCCTATCTGGAAGCGGATCCGATACGCAATGCGCAGAACGGCATCAAGGTCCTGCTGAAGTTTTTACTGATGGAACGCCAGCGAATCAAGCTGACCGAGGTGCCGCAACTGCTGTCCGGCATCCCGCTGGTAGCCGCCGCCAATCGTCATTACATGCACTACGGCGCGATCCATCTCGCGCATTGGGCGATCACGCAGCTACAGCGCGTGGGCGCGCTGGCGGTCGAGGGGGACATGCTGGTCAATGTGGAGCGACGGTAGAAATCTCTGGCGTCGCCATAACGCCCGCTACCCTCCTCGTGGCCGTTGCGTTCCCGGTGTCGGTGGCGTCTGCCCCTGCCCCGCGCCCCGTTGCCGGCCCACCTGATCTTTCACCACATCTTCCACGCCCCGCCCCTCGCGCAGGTCGGTGTCCTGCTGGCCGGACATGATGTCGTCATACGCCTGCCGCATTGGCGCGCGTACATTGCTTTGCTGGCTGTCATCGGATTCGTCGCGCTCATGCGGCAGCCGCGGCAGGGCTTCCTCGCGCTGCGGACGTTGCGTGCTGACCTGAAAAATCTTGCCGTCGGTTTTCATCGGGATTCCCCGCCCAAACGGCTTCGACACGCCAAGGCGCAAGGAAATCCTCAACCGCCGCCGATGATGAACAGGTGGCCGCTGAAGTCTGTCGGTGTCAGCCGCTAGCGCGGATAGGCGGTCGCCATCACGCGCGCGCGCGCGGCTTCGTATTCGCGGCGCAGCCGCGCGACGACTTCGGCCACCGTCGGCACATCGTCCATCAGGCCCACGCCTTGTCCGGCGCCCCAGATGTCGCGCCAGGCTTTCGCGCCGGCGGAGGTCGAGAAATTCATCGCCGTCTTGTCGGCCTCCGGCAGGTTGTCGGGGTCGAGTCCGGCGTTGACAATGGATTTCTTCAGGTAGTTGCCGTGCACGCCGGTAAACAGATTGGTGTAGACGACATCGGCCGCGCTCGACTCGACGATCGCCTGTCGGTAGCCTTCGCTGGTGTTGGCTTCCTGCGTGGCCAGCCAGCGCGAGCCGATGTAGGCGAAGTCCGCGCCCATGGATTGCGCGGCGAGGACCGCATCGCCGCTGGCGATCGAACCCGACAGCGCGATCGGGCCGTCGAAGAACTTGCGTACTTCACCGACCAGTGCAAACGGCGACAGCCCGCCGGCATGCCCGCCGGCGCCGGCCGCCACCAGGATCAGGCCGTCCACGCCGGCTTCCAGCGCCTTCTGCGCATGCCGGATCGAGATCACGTCGTGCAACACGATGCCGCCGTAGCTGTGAATGGCGTCCAGCATTTCCTTCGGCGGTGCGCGCAGCGAAGAGATGATGATCGGAATCCGGTGCTGCACGCAGACCTCGACATCGTGCGCAAGCCGGTCGTTCGACTGGTGCACGATCTGGTTGACCGCGATCGGTCCGATGACGGCGTCCGGCTGCGCGGCCTTGTGCTCGGCCAGCGCCTGCTGGATCTGGTCCAGCCACTGCCCGAGCATCTCCGCGGGGCGCGCGTTCAGTGCCGGAAACGAGCCGACGATGCCCGCCTTGCATTGCTCGATCACCAGGCTCGGGCAGCTTGCGATGAACAAGGGCGAGCCGATGACCGGAAGGCTCAAGTGCTGCAGGACGGCGGGCAAGGCCATGCGGTGTCTCCTCATGTTATTGGTTTGCCCGATTATAGGTCAGTGCTTGGGCGCCCCGCTTGCCCGGCCAGCGTCGTCAGCCAGTCCATGAACTGCCCGAGGCGAAGCGCCAGCTCGCTCGGCTGCTGGTGGGCATCCATGACGGTGCGCGGGGTCAGCGCGGTGTGTGATTGACGTTGGTCAATTGCCGGCGGGAAGTGGTTCGATCGATGATTGCAGGGTACCGACCCACCAGGACTCGGCCGGTTACTGAGGTGATGACTGATGAGTTTGTTGTTGAGCACGCTTGACCATGCCGGCAAAGGGCTCGGGCAGGCTCATATGGGCCGGGTAGCCGGTCCGGACGGCTTCCGCCACTGCCCGGGCAAGGTGGCTGCCAACGACATCCGTCATCTGCCGGCTGCCCCTGCAGAATTTTGCCAGCGCTTTTGCCTGTTGGGGCCTCGATTTCAGCCACGCGATCGACGTTTCCAGCGACATCGGCAATGGCGAGCTGCGTTTCATGCGTTCGAATAATTCGACCAGCAAGTCCAGCGAGGAATCATCGATGGCCGCGTTCAGGCAGGTGAGCAGTGTGGGCATCGGCGGCAACTGGTCTGGCATGTGTGAGAGCAGCAACCGCATTTTTTGTGCCCTCTCGCGCTCCGACGCGAGCACCTCCGTCCACAGCGTGATGGGCCCCACGACTTGGGCATGATCGGCCGACAGCAGGTCCGGCCCCCAGCGCGCGATGACCCGGCTCACCGAATTCGCTGAACCATGACTGATTTTTGCGTACAGCGTCCGTATTCCCTGTACCCTGCGGTCGTTGCCGTCACCCGCGGCCGTGCGTGCGCTCAGGACAGGCTCGCTGAAGCCGGATTGCAGAATCTTGTGGATTTCCATTGAGTCGCCAGCGACATAGGACACATGTTCGCCGCTCACGTTGCTCATCAGCATCCAGCAGTCGCGTCCCGACAGGGGCGGGAGATTCTCGCGAGCACGCCGCGCCTGCGCGTCGACCAGTGCGCTTAAGCCGGCATCGAAGTCCCGCACGTACACACTTTTCTTGCCCGAGCCGAACACATAACTCCCACCGGTTTTGCTCGCGGCCTCCCTGAACATGGCCGACCCGCAGGCGCCAAAAATAACCGTATCGCGAAATTCCGCCCGGGCCTGACCGTCGATGATGGAGGTAGCCCGCAAGGCCGCATCCATCAGTTCGGTAGGAAACGAGATGGTGTCATTGGCAGCCGACATCGTATGAGTTTCCGCTGCCGGTGTGGAGGGTGACGTTGCCGGATCGCCAAGGTAATCCTGCCGGAAGCGGACCAAATCGGGGTGTGCGGCCGGAACACCCATGCCGCCGTGGAGCAGCGCGATCTTGATGGTGGAGGCGCTAAGGCGTCCGCTCCGGTGCAAGGCGGCATTCTTGCGGTGCAGTGCGGCCAGTTTGTCGCCGGCCGCATTTCCAGGCAGATCTTCGATGAAAACAATCTCGCCCTCTACCGCAGCGCGTCCGCAGGCATCAACGAATTGCTTGCAGGAGCGCTCGAAATCGATGCGACTGGTGATAAGCAGGAAATCCAGCGGCTTGACGGCCGCAACATCCTGCGCGACGCTCGACACGCCGGCAGCCTGCGCCGCTGCATCAGACGGCGGGCCAGAAGGAGGATGTTGAGTGGAAACCGGTCGGACCATCGGTGCCTCGGGGCAGTGGCTTACCGATGTTCTGTCTCCGGGCAGGCGGCCTTGTTCGCTTATAGTGCAAGGCGTAGTTCTTGTGTACTGAAAACAACTCCCGTCACTGCTTGGCGTGCCGGCCCTGCTGATGCCGGACTGACGTCGCGATCGCATGGGACGGCTTGCCTGTTCATCCCTGCGGGGATCGCGGGACAGCGGCGCTTTGCAAAGCCAACGTCAACCGTTGGGGAGCACTGCCTTGAAGAACATGCGCAGTGACTCACCCTCGGCACTCTGTTCGCTCATGAGGACCCGTAACGCCTCTCCCCCGGGAAACGCCAACGCGGGGAAAAGGCCGACGGCCAGCCTGCGCTCGTGGTCAAGACTGATCAATGCCCGAGTCAGTTTCACGTTACGCGAATTGACGGCCTCGACGAAAACTTCCGGCAATGCCGTTCGCACGGCAGAGTTGATCTCGGAAGACCTTTGCATGCATGCGAGCGAGAGAAACTCGCGGGCGTTGCTGTAGGCCTTCTGCGCCAGCAGAGCTCGCCACGCATGCACGGCCACTTGGTCAATGGATTCTCCCGGCCGTCGTGTCGGAAGGAGCGCATAGTCGATAAGCTCATCTGCCAGCCAGGGCGGCAGGTCGGCCAGCGCGGGTGCCATCACGATGCGTCGGAGTGCCGGTATCAGACCCGCCAGCGGCAGGGCAGGCTGCTGCGTGTCGGGCCGACCCCGCAGAAATTCCGACAGAGCCTTCTGTAATTCAGGGTGAGTGGTGCACAACGTCGCTAGCGATTTCTGAATTTCCGGCGTCGTCGCCAACCAGTCAAGGAACGTGGCAGGGGTGAGTGAGCGGGCCTCGGAGGCGCATGCCCCGAACACGAGCGCCAACAATGCCTCTCTTGAATGTGAAATGACCGTCTCGATGCAGGCGAGCATTCTTTCAGTCGTTTCAGGCAGCCCCAGGCCATGCCGGTTGAGGATCAGGAGCTTGTCGGCCATCGCGCGATGGGTGAGGCCTGTCGTGAGCAGGAGGTGATACGGCGTCACTTCGGTGGACTGCACTGCCTGCCGGATCACCTCCGGTCCCCAGACATCGAACAGGCGCTCTACGGTTTCTGCGGTTCCGTGAAGAAGCTTCGCTACCAGCGCGTAATAGATTTTTTGTGCCCCAAGTGACTTGGCCGCAGGGGGGAAAGCGGCGTTGCCTGACTGGGTCACTTTCGTGACGTCTATGATGTCGCCCTTCACATAAGCGACATGTTCACCGCTCACCTGACTTACACGCATCCAGCATTCCCGGCCGGACAGCGGGGAGGTTTGTTCACGCTTGCGTTTGCCTGCCTCCTGAGTCAGATCCGCAAGGCATGCCATGCTGTCTCGGACCATGGAGGGCTGTTTCCCTGCCAGCAGCACATACGCTCCGCCGGATGCCTGAAGCGCTTGCCGCATCGAACCCACGTTGCAACTCTGATAAATCAGGGTGCCGGAAAAGCCGACCGAGCGCTGCCCGTCATTCGACGTGATGTTTCGCATCGCAGCATCAAATGCCTTGGTGGGAAAGCGAAGGCTATCGCCCGACGCGGACAGGAAATGAGATTCGAGATGAACCTTGGCACCTCCCGGCCGAGAAAAATCGTCCCCATGCAGCGCTACGACCTTGAGGGTCGAGTCGGTGATCAAGCCTTGGGCCTGCCATGTCGCATTGAGCTGCTGGAGTTGCGCCAGTTTCTCATCCTCGGTTTTTCCGGGAAGGCTTTCGAGGTAGATGACGGTGGCGCGCACGCCAGCGAGCTTGCAGTTCTCCAGCAGCTTGCGCATGACGGGATCGAAGTCCTTCCGGCTGGAGACAAACATGAAATCGAGCGGATCGGCCGTTGGCGATTCGCTCGAACGGATCGCTGGCAGCGACGGGTTGGCACCGTTGCGCGAGAGGGGAGTGGACATGGGGGACTCCTTGAAGCACCAGAATCCCTGTCCGTGACCGCATGGCTGGGCCGTGTTCCCTGCCGCCCGTGTCCCGGGTCTGCAAGGGTGCGTATCAGGCGTAGCTGCGCGCGTCCTCGATCACCTTGCCGTCATTCGGCAGGCTGCCGACTGCCTGCAGCTTCACGTCGCCACGCAGCTTGGTCACGTCCCGGATCGATGCGACGATGGCATCCACTTCGCTCGACACCCCGTTCGGGTCATCGACTTCGCAATGCAATGTCATCTCGTCGTTCGCCATCTCTCCCGACACCACGAGGCGCGCTTTCCGGATGACGGGATGCCGACGGGCGATGTCGGCCACCTGCGACGGATGCACGAACATCGCGCGCACCTTGGTCGTCTGATCCGCGCGGCCCATCCAGCCCTTGATGCGGGTGTTCGTGCGGCCACAGGGCGAGGTGCCGCGCAGCACCGCCGACATGTCGCCGGTGGCGAAGCGGATCAGCGGGTAATCCGGATTAAACGAGGTGATCACGATTTCACCGACTTCGCCCTCAGGCACAGGATCGCCAGTGCCCGGGCGCACGATCTCCAGCAGCAGCGTCTCGTCGAGCACCATGCCTGGGTTCACTGTGCCATCGGTGAGCGTTTCAAAGGCGATGTTGCCGATGTCGGCCGAGCCATAGGTCTGCAGCACGAAAGGTACGCCATGGTCATTGAGCCACTGGCGCAGCGAGGGCGGCAGCGCTTCCGCGCCGACCAGCGCCAACTGCAGCGACGAGACGTCCTCGCCCATCTCCTGCGCTTTTTCGATGATGATTTTCAGGAAAGACGGCGTACCGGCATAGGCCTTCGGCCGGAGCAGCTTCATGGCCTGCACCTGCATCTCCGTCTGGCCGATGCCCGCCGGGATCACGGGACAGCCGAGCTGCGCCGCGCCGCCTTCGACCATCAGGCCGGCCGGCGTGAAGTGATAAGCAAAGCAGTTCTGGATCAAGTCGCCGGCGCGCAAGCCGAGTGCATGCAGGGGACGCGCATAGCGCCACCAGTCGGCGCCCCGTCCCTCCGGATCGAAAATCGGGCCCGGCGACATGAACACGCGCGACAGCTTTCCGGTTGGCGTCGTGTTCAGGCTGCCGAAGGGCAGGGCCGCCTGCTGCAATTCCTTGAGCGCGGACTTGCGCGTGACCGGCAGTTGTGCGAGCGCGGCGCGGCTCATGATGTCCTGCGGGTTCACGTCTCTCAGGATCGTCGCCCAGCCGCTGGCCTGCTTCGCGCGCGTGATCAGCGCGGGCAGGGCGGACACCAGGTCTTGCTCGCGCGCGGACGGGTCGCGTGATTCCAGTGCGTCGTACAGATCGGCCATGGCAGTGGGTATCGGTGGATGGTGTTATGCGAGCCAGCGCTTGCGGCGGCGATAGAACTTCATGTCGCGGAAACTCTTGCGTCCTGCGCCCGACATGCCGAGGTAGAACTCCTTGACGTCCTCGTTCGACGCGAGATCCGATGCTGCGCCTTCCATCACCACGCGGCCGTTCTCGAGAATGTAGCCGAAGTCCGCATAGCGCAGCGCAATCGTCGTGTTCTGCTCGGCCAGCAGGAAGGACACCTGCTCGCGCTGGTTCAGGTCCTGCACGATGCCGAAGATTTCCTCGACGATCTGCGGCGCCAGTCCCATCGATGGCTCGTCGAGCAGGATCATCGACGGTTTGGCCATCAGCGCGCGGCCGATCGCGCACATCTGCTGCTCGCCGCCCGACGT
>JAMNXS010000083.1 GCA_023653025.1 Burkholderiaceae bacterium | reverse complement strand
CACGCCGTCGGCCGGCGGCGGCCCGCGCCCGGCGCGGCGCGTGTCGTGGCGCGAACTCGACCTGCAATGATGCCGGCCCGCCGTGCGACGTGCGGCCTGCTGGCCCTGTTGATGGCGGCAGGATCGTTGCGGGCGCTCGACGCCGCACGGCATCCGGAGCCGCGCCGGACGGCCGTTGCGGCCGAGGCACGCGCTATCACGGTATCCGTGGTTTCTGCCGATGGTCCGATGACGGAACTTGAGGCCGCGCAGCCGCCGGCGGTGAACTCCGCACGCCCGACCGATCAGAACAGCAGGAGCGCCGGCGCGGAACCGTCTGCATGGATCGCCGGCAGCGGCGAGGCGGACGATGAGGCGGACTACGAGGCGGACTACGAGGCGGATAACGTACCGGGCAACGAAGCGGACAACGAGACTTACCTTCCCGCGTCGAAACTGACCGGTTGGCCGCAGGCGCGCCGACTCGCCGCGACGTACGTCGAGGACAGCGAGGCCGACACCGCGCCCTTTGCTGCGTGGCGCAGCCCGACGACGGTGGAGGCCGTATTGATGATCGACGAGCAAGGCGACGTGAATCGCGTGCAGTTCAATGACGAAGCGCTGGAACTGCCGGTACGCCAATGGCTGGACCGGCGGCTGCGGGGTATGCGCTTCGTTCCCGGGCACTTGTTCGGCCGGCCGGTCCGCAGCCGCCTGACGATCGAATTGGCCCTGCACTGAGGCCGCCCATGTCCGAGCGCATCGAGAGGGACAGCTTCGGCGACATTGCCGTGCCGGCCGACCGGCTGTGGGGTGCGCAGACCCAGCGTTCGCTGCTGTACTTCGCGATCTCGACCGAACGCATGCCGCCGGAATTGCTGCTGGCGCTGGCCCGGGTCAAGCGTGCCTGCGCGGTCGTCAACCGTGAACTCGGGCGGCTGCCTGCCGACAAGGCCGACGCCATCGTCGCCGCGGCCGACGAGGTGCTTGCCGGTCTGCATGCGACGGAGTTTCCGCTGTCGGTCTGGCAAACGGGCTCCGGCACGCAGACCAACATGAACATGAACGAGGTGCTAGCCAACCGTGGCTCGGAGCTGCTCGGCGGCGCGCGCGGCACGGGTCGGCGGCTGCATCCGAATGATGATGTCAATCTCGGCCAGTCGTCCAACGACGTGTTCCCGACGGCCATGCATGTGGCCGCCGCCGTCGCCGTCGAGGAAAAGCTGCTGCCCGCCCTGCAGCGCCTGATGCTGGTGATATCGGACAAGGCGCAGGCCTTTGCCGGCATCGTGAAGGTGGGCCGCACCCATTTGCAGGACGCCACGCCGGTCACGCTCGGACAGGAGCTGTCCGGCCATGTCGCCCAGCTCGAGATCGCCGCGCAGGCGATCCGCGGCGCGCTGCCGGCCGTGATGGCGCTGGCCATCGGCGGCACGGCGGTCGGCACCGGGCTCAACACCCATCCCGAGTTCGGCCAGCGCGTCGCGCGCGAGTTGGGCGCGCAGTGCGGCCTCGCATTCACGTCGGCCGACAACAAGTTCGCGGCGCTGGCCGGGCACGAAGCACTGGTGATGCTGCATGGCGCGTTGAAGACGCTGGCCTGCGCGCTGATGAAAATCGCCAACGATCTGCGCTGGCTGTCGTCCGGGCCGCGTGCCGGGCTGGCGGAGATCACGCTGCCCGAGAACGAGCCCGGCAGCTCGATCATGCCGGGCAAGGTCAATCCGACCCAGCCGGAGGCGATGCTGATGCTTTGCCACCAGGTGATCGGCAACGATGTGACGGTGGCGATGGCGGCAGCCTCGGGCAATTTCGAGCTTAACGTGGCCAAGCCCGTCATCACGCACGCGCTGCAGCAGAGCCTGAGACTGCTGTCGGATGGGATGGACAGCCTCGACCGGCATTGCGTGCGCGGCATCGTCGCCAACACGCAGCACATTGCCCTGAGCATGCAGCGCTCATTGATGCTGGTGACCGCGCTCGCGCCGCAAATCGGCTACGACCGCGCGGCGCAAATCGCCAAGCTCGCGCATGCGTCGCAGATCGGCTTGCGCGAGGCGGCCTTGCAGCTCGGCTTTGTCAGCGGCGAAGAATTCGACCGCTGGGTGAGACCGGAGGCGATGCTGGGGCCGCAGGGATGACCGTGTTCCCCCCTACCTCGGTGTCCCCCGCCGGAACAGATTGACGATGGCCAGCAGGATCACCGCCCCCAGCAGCGACACCACCAGCGAACCGAGGCTGAAGTCATTTTGGTTGATGGTTCCGGTACCGAACAGCGGCGCCAGCAGCCATCCGCCGAGCAGCGCGCCGATAATGCCGACGACCACGTTCAGGAACATCCCCTGCTGCGCATCGGTTCGCATGATCATGCTGGCGATCCAGCCGAGGATGCCGCCAATCACTATCCAGATGATGAAGTTCATTTCCTCTCTCCTCGCGAAGTAATCCAGGTCATTGACAAACTGTGAATTAGGCATCGGCCGTCAGCGCAGGTTCACGCCGCGAGCGGGTGGCGCCGTCACGCCGCAAGCCGGTTGTCCGACCTCGGTCAATCGAAGCTAAAGTTGTAGAAGAGCGAGAACACGCTGCGCACGCCGGTTTCGGCTTCGACCGTGATGCGCGGCGACAAGATGTAGCGCAGCAGCACGGTCGAGCCGGCAGTCTGCAAGCCGTGCTGATAGCTGAGAAACAGTCGCGACGACACCCGCTTGCCGACGCTGACGATGCGCTGCTGCAAATTGTCTTGGCTGCGGCCCACGCTGATGCTGTCGACGCCGAGGCTGCTGGCGATTTGCGATTGCACGCCGGCCGCCGCGCCTTGCGCCAGCAGCGCGCCGGCGGCACTCTGCAGCGCGCCCACCTGCGCGCCCGAAGTGCCCGACAGTCCCTGCCCTAGCACCAGCCATGACAGCTTTTCCGCGTCCGGTAACTGCGGCTCGGACACCAGCGACACGCGCGGCGCGCGCGCCGTGCCGACGATGGACACGCCGGCCGCGACCTCGGCCTCGCGCCGCATCGCCCGAATGTCGAGCGCCGGATTGCCCGGTGGTCCGTCGAAGCGCAGCGTGCCGCGCTCGATCGCGAGTTCGCGCCCGTAGGCGCGGTAGGTGCCGCGCACGACCTGCACTTCGCCGCTGGCCGACAGCGGCTCGCCGGGCGAGCTGGCCAGTTGCAGCGTGCCGCCGATGCGCGCATCCAGGCCGCGGCCGCGCAGCCGGATCTGGTCGCCCAGCGCCACCCTGACATCGAGGCCGAGCGCCAGCGGGCGCGGCGCGGACGGCGTCTTGCCGACCGCCTTGCCGACCACCACCACATCGTCCGACAGTTCCGGCGCGTCGGAGCGGCCGATATCGAACAAGCCGTGATCGACGGTGGCCTGGCCGGACAGGTCGAGGCGGCCGTCGCTCAGTACCAGCCGGCCCTGGCCGGATAGCTGCAGCTGCCGGTCCACGCGGTCGAACGCGAGGAAGCGCTCGAGCCGCCAGTCCAGCGTGCCGGCCGCGTGGCCTTCGTCGAAGCGCACCGGGCCGCGCAGGACGACGCGCCCGGTGCCACTGCTGCCGCCGCTGCTGATGAAGCTCAGCTCGCGCAGTTCGACCGTGTTGCCGAACAAGGTCGCGTCCAGCGTGCCGCCGCGCAGCGCGAATCCGCTGTCGACCAGCAGCAGGCGCAAGTCGCGTCCGGCCAGCTGCCCGGACAGGCGCGGATCGGCGATAGTACCGGTCACATCCATCCGGCCGTCGATGCGCCCGCCGGCAATCAGGTTCGGCGAGGCCAGTGCGGCAACGGCTGCGATCGACGGCAGCTCGAGGCTCAGCACGCCATCGATGGCGGCGTCGCGTCCGATGATCGGTCCCCGACCTGCGTTGCCGATATTGCCGATACTGCCGCCGAAACCGATGATGCCCAGCTGTCTTCCCTGTAACTCGGCGGTCAGGGCAATGCGCGCCCCGGCAGCACGCGCCTCGACGGCCAGCACCGACAGGCCGAGTGCGATCTGCTGCTCGCCGGTCAGCACGAGGTCGCCGCTCCGACGCCGCAGCCGCACGCCGCCGCTGGCCGCCCTGACGCCGCCGGCCGGCAGTACGAGGTCCCAGTCGCCTTCGAGCACGAGGTCGGTGCTGGCCACCGCATCCTGCCGCACTTTTTTCAGCAGCGGGGCGACCGGCAGCGCCTCGATGCGGCCGCTGCTCGACAGCCGGCTTGCGTCGCGCGCGAGGCGGTCGATCACGATGCGGCCAAGTGCGCCGCCGAGCTGCAGCCGGCGCAGGCTGAACGATGTGCGGTCGATGCCGAGCTCGGCTGGCCGCTCGCTGCGCAGTGCGATTTGTCCGTGCTTATCGAGCATGTCGAGCTTGTCGAGCGTGCCCTGCCAGCGACCGTTCTCGTCCAGCCGGTCAAGCCCGCCGCGGACCTCGGCCTGTGCCCGGTCGGCGCCGCGCTCGACCGCGATGCGCAGCGCATGCTGCGCGAGGCTGCCGTCGGCGCTCAGGCGCAGCGCATCGACCGTCGTGCCTGCGACGGTCACGCGCTCGCCGTCGACGGCCACCCGCAGCGGCGTATCGAGCGTGCTGCCGGCGTCCAGCGTGCCGCCGGCCTTGCCGACGGCCACGCCGCCCGGCAGTTGCAGCGCATCGGCCTGCCAGCGTGCGGCCAGCGCGGGCGCAGCGAACGTGCCGGACAGCCGGCCCTCGACTTGCGCGCTGCCGCGGTAGCCGTCGCCGAACTGCGCCAGCCGCGGTGCCGTCAGCGCGAAACGCAGGTCGCCGCCGGCCATGTCGATCCGACCGTCGGCGCGCAGCCGGTTCGCCCCCACGCGCAGATCGAGCTGGTCGATATCGACGGCGAGCGCATCGACCCGCAGCCGGCCGGCGCCGGACAATGGCCAGAGGCCTACCCGGCTGTCGTCCAGCGTGAACGCCAGCCGTCCGCGCGGGCGCGGCGTGGCCGCTCCGTCGGCATCGATCTCGCCGTGCAGCACGATCTCCGGCAGGCCGGCCACGCGCCGCCAGTCTGCCAGCCGCAAGCCGCGCAGCCGGCCCCGCACCTGCCACTGGCTGCCTTCCTGCGTGCGCGACCAGCCGATGTCGCCGCGGAACTCGCCGCCGTTCACCGACAGCGAGGACAGCCGCAGCGTATCGGGCGCGACGGCGAACTCGCCGCGTGCATCGACCAGCGGCAGCCGCTCGCGGCCGAGCGGGCCGGGCATCGTGTTCGAGAGGCTGAAGCTTCCGCGGTCCTGCGAGTCCATCGTCAGTGAGGCATCGAGGCGCGTGCGGGGCCAGCCGCGCACCAGCGTCGCCAGATCGAGTGCGCGGGTACGCAGCTGCGCACCGGCGAACGGCTGCGATGCGAACGGCCGCAGCGATGCCGTACCTTCCAGCCGCGTCTGCAGCGCCGCCCGCTGTACGCGCAGGTCGAAGCGCGCCGCCAGCGCCGCCAGCGTGCCGTCGAGCCGCAGCGTGCCGTCAGCCTTGCCTTGCGCATGCGCTCCGTTCAGCTGCCACTCCCCGGCCAGTGCGAACGGCGGCCGCGCGGCGATGTCGAGCTCGCCGGACAGCCGGCCCGAGAGTGCCGCCGCTCCCTGCGGCAGCACGCGCATCCGCTTGAGTTGCAGCCGATGGCGGCTGCCGTCATAGTGCAGTGACAGCAGTACGTCGTCGGCTGCCAGCAGCAGAGCCTCGTCGCGCTTCACGTTCAGGCGCCCGACCTGCAGCGAGGCCAGCGACAGGCGGAACGGCAGCTCGAGCGTGGCCGGCATCTGCGGCGCCTTGTCCTTGCCGGCGCGGGTGACGATCGTCAGTTTGCGCACCGACATGCGCTCGATCTCGAGCCGGCCGTCGCGCAGCCGCCATGGCTGCCAGCGCAGGCGCGCGCCCTCGATCAGGATCAGGTTGTCGCCGGCGGCCAGCTGCAGCCGTTCGAATTGCAGCTCGTCGATCAGCGATCCGCGCACCCCCGAGGCCTCGACCGGCAGCTGCCGCCCGAGCAGCGACAGCAGGGCGCGGGTGCCCGACTCGGTTGCCAGCATCCAGACGACGGCCAGCGCCGCCCCCAGCATCAGCGCGGCCAGCACGAACAGCACGGCCGCCAGCCGCGAGCGGCGCGTCCGTCCGGTGGACGCTGCCGGCGCTGCGGCATTCGCGCCGGCTGCCGGTCGAGGAATCTCAGAAGCCATAGCCGACCGAAAAATGCAGACGCGTCTCGCCGCTGTCGAGCCCGCGCGCGACATCGATGTTCACCGCGCCGATTGGGCTGCGCCAGCGCGCGCCGATGCCGACGCCGCGCCGCGCGCGAAAATCCGACCACGAGAGCGCCGCGTCGCCGATATCGTGGAATACGGCCGCTCCCCAGTCCGGCGTGATTTTCCGCACCAGTTCCACGCTGGCCAGCGCCAGCACATTGCCGCCGACAATGGCGCCGTTGCGCGGCACGCCGAGGCTGCCAAAGCGGTAGCCGCGCACCGTCTGGTCGCCGCCGGTGCGAAACAGCAGGTCTTCCGGCACCGTGCGGATGCCCGCGCCGAACATCTCGCCGGCCTGCACGCGGGCGGCGACGGTCCAGGCGTCGGACAGCGGACGCAGCCAGATGCCGTTGACGAACACGCGCGCGATGCGCGAATCTCCGAGTGCGCCGCCGAAGCCGGCCGACAGATCGACGGTGGCCGAATAGCCGCGCGTCGGCGCCAGCATCTGGTCGAAGCGGCGCCGCGTCCATTGATAGCCGCCGACCAGCGCGCGTCGCGAGAAGGCCTCGCCGCCCGGCAGGGTGGGGCGGTCGGCCAGCAGCGACACCGATACCACGCGCTCGTTCGTGCGCGACGGCGTCGACAGCCGCAGGCTGTTGCGTATGCGTTCCACCTCTTCTCCGGTGATGCTGGTGCGCTCCAGCCCCAGCACGACGCTCGGTATCCAGCCCGCGAAGTTGTCGCCGAACAGTCCGTCGCGCAGCGGCCGGAAATACAACTCGCCCTGGGCGAGCTGGCTGATGCGATCGGCCCGCAGTACCGATTCCAGCCGCCAGTCGCGGCCGAGGAACTGGCGGTCGGTCCAGCGCAGTTGCAGCCGGGCGCCGCTGTCGGTCGACACGCCCACGCCCAGGCCGAGGCGCTTGCTCGGGTTCTCGGTCACTTCGACGCGGATCGGCGCGCGGTCCGGCTGCGCGGGATCGGCATCGACGGTCGCGAACACCGACCGGAAATATCCGGTTGCCAGCAGCCGCGACTGCAACTCGGACAGCCGCGCCTGCGAATAGCGCTCGCCGGTGCGTATCAGGTTCGTGCGCTGCACGATATCCGGCGGGTAGCGCTGCAGCCCGTGGATGTCGAGTTCGCCGAAGGTGAACGCCGGCCCCGAGTCGATATCGACCTCCAGCACCGCGCTGCGGTTCTCGGGATCGATGCGCGCCTGGCTGCCGATGATGCGCGCGGCAGGATAGTCGCGCACCAGCAGGTCGCCCAGCAGCGCATCCTTGGCCGCGTTCCATGCCGACTGACGGAACCGCGCTCCGCGCTCCAGCGCCCATGCCGCGCGCAGGTCCGTGGCACGCCCGGCATCTTGCATCGCGAGCGCGCCGCTGAAGGCGATCTTCACCTCGGTCACGCGCACCGGCTCGCCAAGCCGGACGCGAAAGCGCACCACCCGGTCACTGCCGACCGCTGGCATCTCGCTGTCAATTTGCGGCGAAAAATAACCCTCGGTGGCCAGCAACTCGGCCATCTGCTGCGGCGTGGCGCGCACCAGCCGCTGCCACTCTTCGTCGCGCGCCTTGCCCTCGCGCGCCAGCCGCGTGATCGTCAGGTGTTCCTGCAGCAACGGCGACAGATCGCCGGCGCCGACGATCTCGACCGCATAGCCCTGTGCGCCTGCCTGCCGCACGGGCAGCAGGGCCAGCAACAGGAGCATGCCGGCTAGTGCGGCGCGCCAGCAGCGAGCAGGCATGGTCGGATACAGGAGGCAGGGGGCGATCTTCGAAGATTACGGGCGGGTCCCGCATCAACATTGCGCGGCATCAACGGCATTCCGGACGGATGCGGGAAAGCATCGCGGTTGAAATTTTTTCCCGCGCCGCCACATGCACTGGCGAAGGCCGGGCTACCATAGGGACGCCCGTGCTTTCCAACCAAACGGAGACCCCATGCGCAGAATCCTTTTCTGGCCGCTCGTCCTGTGGCTGTCGGCGCTGCTCGGCGGCTGCGGCTACAACACGCTGCAGGCGAGCGACGAGCAGATCAAGGCCAGCTGGTCCGAGGTCGTCAACCAGTACCAGCGCCGCGCCGACCTCGTGCCCAATCTCGTCAATACCGTCAAGGGCTATGCCGCGCACGAGCGGCAGGTGCTGGCGCAGGTGACCGAGGCGCGCGCCCGGGTCGGCAGCATGCAGGTCACGCCCGAGGTGCTCAACGATCCGCAGGCGCTGGCCCGTTTCCAGGCCGCGCAGGGCCAGCTGTCGGGCGCGCTGTCGCGGCTGCTGGCAGTCAGCGAGAACTATCCGCAGCTGAAGGCCGACGCCGGCTTCCGCGACCTGCAGGCGCAGCTCGAGGGCACCGAGAACCGGATCACCGTCGCCCGCAACCGTTACATCAAGGCCGTGCAGGACTATAACGTGACCGTGCGCTCCTTCCCCAGCAACCTGACCGCGATGGCATTCGGCTTTGCCGTCAAGCCTAATTTCTCGGTCGACAACGAACGCGCGATCTCGACCGCGCCCGCGGTCGATTTCGGATCGACGCCGAGCGCGCCGTCCTCCGCACCGAACCTGCCGGCCGATGGCGCCGCCGTCAACAGGTAAGCTGGCCGCGATGGCCGGCCTGATGCGCGCTGCGCTGCTGGCAGTGCCGCTGGTCGTGCCGCTGTGCGCGCTCTTGTGCGCGTTGGTTCTCGCGCACGGCCCGGCGCGGGCGCAGGACCTGCAGCCGGTGCCACCGCTGACCGGGCGCGTGGTCGACCGGACCGCGACGCTGTCCGCCGCACAGCGGCAGGCGCTGGACGATCGGCTGCGTGCCTTCGAGCAGCGCAAGGGCAGCCAGATCGCGGTACTGATCGTTGCCCGCACGGCGCCCGAAGCCATCGAGCAGTACGCGATCCGCGTCGCCGAGCAGTGGAAGATCGGGCGCGGCAAGGTCGACGACGGCGCTCTGCTGATCGTCGCGAAAGACGAGCGCGCCCTGCGTATCGAAGTCGGCTACGGTCTCGAGGGCGCGCTCAACGATGCGACCGCGCGCCGCATCATCGACGAACGGATCGTGCCGCGCCTGAGGGCCGGCGACTTCGACGGCGGCATCCGCGCCGGCACCGACGCGATGATGCGCGTGATCGACGGCGAGCCGCTGCCGGCGCCGACGGTCGACAGCGTGGCCGAAGACAATCCGCTGGCCCTGCTGCCGCTGCTGTTTTTCGGGGCGCTGATGGTCGGCGGGGTGCTGCGCGCGATCCTCGGCCGCGGCAAGGGCGCAGTGGCCGCCGGCGGCCTGCTCGGTATCGCCGCATGGCTGCTGTCGGGCGCGCTGCTGCTGGGGCTGCTGGCGGCCGTCGTCGGTTTCGTCATTACCCTCGCGGGCGGCCGCATGGGCGGCGGCTGGCAGGGCGCGCGCGGCGGCCACGGTCCGCTCGGCGGCTGGGGCGGTGGCGGCTTCGGCGGCGGTGGCGGCGGCTTTCGGGGCGGCGGCGGCGGCTTCGGTGGCGGCGGCGCCTCGGGGCAGTGGTGATGCTCGCGCGCTTCTTCCGTCATTTCTGGTGCGCCTACTGGCAGGCCGCTCGCCTGTTCCCGGCCGATGCGCAGCGCCGGCTGGCCGACGCAATCGGGCGTGCCGAGCAGGGCCATGCCGGCGAGATCTGCGTGGTGGTCGAGGCTTCGCTGACGCCGCTCCAGATCTGGCGCGGCATGGGCCCGCGCGAGCGCGCGCTCGAGGTCTTCGCGCAGCAGCGCGTCTGGGATACCGCGGCCAATAGCGGCGTGCTGGTCTACCTGCTGCTGGCCGACCATGCGGTTGAAATCGTCGCCGACCGCGGGCTCGGGCCGGCCGACGATCCGGCCTGGACAAGGGCAGCGACCACTTTCCGCGAGGCCTTTCGCAGCGGGCGCGTTGCCGCCGGCTGCACGGCGGCGATCGACGACATCGGCGCCGAGCTGCGGCGGCGCTTTCCGTCGTCCGGCCCCAATCCCGACGAATTGTCGAACCCGGTGCGCCTGCTCTGATGTCCGCCGATTGCGGGCGCGCACCGCGCGCTTCGGTCACAATACGCAGCATTCGGTTTTGCACGGAGTCCTGCCACATGTTCGAAACACCGCGCTATGATCGCCTCGCCGTGCTGCTGCACTGGCTGGTGGCCGCGCTGATCGTCGCCGCCTTTGCACTCGGGGTCGTGATGGTCGACATCCCCGGCATCACGCCGACCAAGCTCAAGTACTTTTCGTGGCACAAGTGGCTGGGCGT
>JAMNXS010000005.1 GCA_023653025.1 Burkholderiaceae bacterium | reverse complement strand
TTATGAGGACGAATCCGAAGCCGACGAGCAGGACGATGGCGAGGGAGTCGAGCAACCGAAATACCGCGTGAAAGCCGCTGGCGAAGAACGCGAGGTGACGCTAGATGAACTCATCAAGTCGTACCAGCTTGGGCAGGACTACACCAAGAAGTCGCAAATGGTGGCAGAGGAACGCAAGGTCATCGAAGCTGAGAAGACCGCCGTTGCCGAAGCCAAGCAACTGCGTGACCAGTATGCCCAGCGTCTTCAGATGATGGAGCAGGTACTGAGCCAGCAGATGCCGCAGGAAGACCTGGAGTCCTTGAAGGACACCGACCCAATTGGCTATGCCGTGAAAGTGGCAGAGATGTCACAACGCGAGAAGCAACTGCAAGCCGTACAGGCTGAACGTGCGCGGATCGCAGAGCAGCAAGAGGCTGACCGGATAGGCCAATTGCAGCAGGTGGTGTCGGAGGAATCCAAGAAGCTTGCTGAAGCCATTCCTGATCTGACTGATCCCGATAAGGGACAGGCGATCAAGCGTGACATACGCGAGTTTGGCAAGAAATTGGGCTTTAGTGACGCTGAACTGGCAAACGTCTATGACAGCCGTGCCGTGCTGACGCTTTACAAGGCGATGCAGTACGACAGGCTCATGGCGAGCAAGCCGCAGGTAACGAAGAAGGTACAGGAAGCCCCGAGGGTGCTGAAGGCCGGAACCGCTACCACACGCAGCGATGGCGATGCCCAAGTGGTGAAGAAACTGAAGCAGCAGGCAAGGCAATCGGGAAGGGTTGCTGATGCTGCTGCACTATTTGAACGAATGCTCTGAAAGGATAAGCAATGTCTACTTTTAAGACCAACGCAGCAGTCGGCCTGCGCGAAGACCTGACCGACATGATCTATGACATCTCGCCCACCGAGACTCCGTTTATGTCTTCGGTTGGCAAGACCAAAGCTACCGCGACTTTCCATGAGTGGCAAACGGACTCCCTCGCTGCCGTCAATACCGGCAACGCTGCCGTTGAAGGCGATGACGCATCGTCGGCTACGCTGGCTCCGACCACCCGTCTGGGCAACTACACCCAGATCGTGCAGAAGACCATCTCGGTTTCCGGCACGCTGGATGTGGTCAACAAGGCAGGCCGCAAGTCCGAAAAGGCTTACCAACTGGCGAAGGCTTCGGCTGAACTGAAGCGCGACATGGAAGCCATCTGCCTGTCGAACCAGGCACGCGCTGCCGGTTCGTCGTCGGTTGCCCGCAAGCTGGGTTCGGTGCTTTCGTGGATCAAGACGAACACCAGCAAGGGTACGGGCGGCGCTGACCCGACCACTATCGGTGCATCTGCTCGTACCGATGGCACGGTGCGCGCCTTCACCGAGGCTCAACTGAAGGATGTGATCGCCAAAGTGTTCGATCAGGGCGGCTCTCCGAAAATCCTGATGGTCGGTTCGGGTCTGAAGCAGAAGGCTTCGACGTTTGCCGGTATCGCTGGTCAGCGTTTCAACGTCACCGGCATGAAGCCCTCGACCATCATTGGCGCGGCTGACATCTATGTGTCGGACTTCGGCAACGTGTCCATCGTCCCGAACCGCTTCATGCGTGCGCGTGACGCGCTGGTGCTTGATCCTGAGTACGCAGCACTCGCCTACCTGCGTCCGTTCGTGACCAACGAACTGGCGAAGACCGGCGACAGCGAGAAGACTCAGCTTCTGGCCGAGTTCACGCTGGAGATGCGTAACGAAGCAGCGCACGGTGGCGTGTTCGATCTGGACGCAGCTCTGTAATCAGGCTTCACGCTTGGGGGTGGGTGGTGATCTGCTCACCCCCCTTTTTAGAGGTCGTATGAGCAAACTGATCTTTGATGACGGTATCCGCAAGCAGGTAGCCCATGAGGATGGCGAGGGCGGTCTGGTGGTGGAAACCATTCAGGATGTGACTTCGATTGTCGAAGCGAACAAGGCTGAATACAACGCGACGGACTACGGTGCGCGATGGGGTGACTTCACGAAGGTGGCTTCTGTCCCGATGACAGTCATTGATGACCTGAACAAGAAGGGCATCATGCAGGGCTTCGCTGTTCGGGACACAGTGGCATTCAAACGCTGGCTGAACGACCCTGAGAATCGGTTCTTCCGTACTAGACCGGGGGTGGTCTAAATGGCTCTGGCGACCTACAGCGACCTGAAAAGCACGGTTGCGAACTATCTGGCGCGGTCAGATTTGACGGCGCAGATTTCCGACTTCATCGCACTGGCTGAACTGAGGTTGCAGCGGGACTTGCGGCTGCATCAGATGCTGAAGGTCGCCACGACTACGACTACGGGTGGCGATCCGACGATTGCGCTGCCAAGCGACTTTCTGGAGATGCGGGAGATGCACATTGCTGCGAACCCGATCCAGACGCTGACCTACGAAGCCCCGACAAATTTCTACCAGAACTGGCGTGCATCTGAGTCTGGCGTTCCGAAGTTCTACACGGTGCTGGCAAGCGAGTTCCAGTTCGCGCCGATTCCAGACACTAACTACACGGTGCAGATGCTGTACTACGCAAGGCCACAGGCTTTGAGCGAGTCGAACAGTTCTAACGTCTTCCTGGCGAATACGCCGGATGCGCTGCTGTATGCGGCACTTGGGGAAGCGGAACCGTACCTGATGAACGATGCGCGGCTGCAAACGTGGGCGGCGATGTACGAGCGTGCGCTGGCAAGCATTACGCAGGCCGACCAGGGCATTGAATACGGCGGTCAATCAATGATGATGAGGGTGGGCTAATCATGGCTGAAATGTCGAACTACCTCGAAAACGTGCTGATTAACGGCACGCTTCGGGGTACAACCTACACCGCCCCGGCTGCGGTCTATGTGGCTTTGTTTACCAGCGATCCGACTGACGCAGGTACGGGTACGGAATGCTCCGGTGGCGGTTATGCGCGTCAGACCGTGACCTTTGCATCCCCGTCCAACGGTGCGACGGTCAACAGTGCAGCGGTGGAGTTCCCGCAGGCGACAACGAACTGGGGAACGATTGGCTGGCTTGGCCTCTATGACGCGGCAACAAGCGGCAACCTGCTGTATCACACGGCTCTGACCACTGCTAAGACGATTGATACGGGCGACATCTTCAAGTTTGCTGCATCCAGCATTTCGGTGACGCTGAGTTAAGGGGACGACATGGCAACCATCGTCACCCGCGCCGGTAAAGGCTCCGCACTGACCCATGCAGAGGTCGATGCGAACTTCGTCAACCTGAACAACGCCAAGCTGGAGGGGACGGTTCCTGTTGCCAGCGGTGGCACTGGCGCGACCACAGCCGCTGATGCCCGTACCAATCTGGGTCTGGGTTCGATGGCGACCCAAAGCGCATCAAATGTCGCCATTACAGGCGGCTCCATCACCGGCATCACCGATCTGGCTGTGGCTGACGGTGGCACGGGGGCATCAACCGCAGCAGGTGCAAGGACGAATCTGGGGCTGGGGTCGATTGCGACTCAAGACGCTGCCAACGTAGCGATTACGGGCGGTTCGGTCACGGGGATCACTGACCTTGCCATTGCCGATGGCGGCACAGGCGCATCGACCGCAGCAGCAGCACGCACGAATCTCGGCGTACAGGAAACTCTGGTTTCCGGCACAAACATCAAGACGGTCAACAGCCAATCACTGCTTGGCTCCGGGGACTTATCTGTCGGCGTATCGGACGGCGACAAAGGCGACATCACGGTGTCAGCTTCTGGCGCAACGTGGACGATTGATAACGGCGCGATCACGCCATCCAAACTTTCCACTGGCGCGCCAACTTGGAATTCTTCAAGCATTTTGGGTGTGGGAAGTTCGCTTTTGCCGTCCGGTGTTCGGCAGGTTGTGAGCGGCGATGTTAAGTTAGAACTCGGAAGTACAGCAATCGCACTCGTCCGACGAATTTACGGCTTTACTGCTGGCACAACAAATTACTCGCTTAATTTAACTGGTGGTTGTGCGGTTGCATTTAACCAGAACGCCAACGGCGATCAATGGATCACGTTTGAGACGCACCGCCAAGGTGTGTCGCATAACACTCGCGCCACGATTGACGCTGACGGCATCTTCAGTGCGTTGGCTACGGAAAGCAAAAACGCAAACGGATACGTTCGATTGCCGTCTGGAATTTATATTCAATGGGGTACTGCCGGCGCAAACACTTCGGGCGTTACAAGCAATTTCCCAATTGCCTTTCCTAATGTTTGTTGGTCACTTGTTGCCGTCAACAACAACCAAACTAACCCGCCAGCCCCGACCTGCTCTGTGCTGAGTGCTTCGCAGTTCCGGTTAACTGTATTTGCTGGAGGCCCAACTTGCTTCTTCTTTGCAATAGGAAGCTAATATGAAATACGCACATTACGACCCGACCTCTGGCGAGATCAAAGGATTCTATGCTAACGATGTTCACCAAGACATCCCCGAGCCGCGCATTGAACTAACTGAAGAACAGTGGGCGGCGGCTTTGCGCAAGCCGCACAAAATCGTTGACGGCGCATTGCAGGAACTGCCGCCGTTTCAACCTACCTATGTCGATCTTCGCGCCGCCGAATACCCGCCCATCGTTGACCAGCTTGATCTGCTGTATCACGGCGGCTATGACGCATGGAAGGCTGCAATCCAAGCGGTAAAAGACAAGTACCCGAAAGCTGGCTAATGAGCCTGCAATACGTCACCTATGACTACTGGACTTACGGCTACGCCGAGGGCGATGCCGTCCTTATCGATGGTGCTGCCGACATAGCGGGTCAGGCTGACGTTGCTGCTATCGGCATTCGCGTGCGCGACAGTGCAGCCGACATTACCGCTGCCGCACAGGTAGCAGCACTTGGTACGCGCATCCAAGAGTCGCAGGGCGAGATCACCGCTAACGCACAGGTCGAGGGACAGGGCATCCGAGTTCGCCTGTCTGATGGCGCAATCGTCGGTGAAGCCTTCCTGACCGCTCTCGGTGGTGTCCAGTATTCGGGTAACGCCGACATTACGGCAGAAGCCACGGTACAAGCCCAAGCCAACGCAATCCTTGCCGGTGTCGGATCGGTCAGCGGGTTGGCGATCATCTCTGCCGATGGCGAGATATTGGGTGAGAACTGGTTGCCGGTTGCACCAGATTCCGGCATTTGGTCGCCTTCTGCCGTTTCCCCGTCCGTCTGGGTCGATGCGTCGGCAGGATCGAACACATGGGGCAGGATCGATGAGCAGGAATACGTCCAGCCTGATTACTGGCTGTTTGGCTATGTAGACGATTTGCCGAACTACTGGACTCCCATCACCGACTCTGCAAATCAATGGTTGAGGCAATAAATGGCAAAGACGAAGATTGCGTTTGGCGAGTGGACACCGGATATGCCGGGGATCGCAGGGAACGTCACCGATGCGCTGAACTGCTATCCGGTGGCGGCAGGCTATGCGCCGGTACGCGAAGCGGTGGACTACTCGGCCAGTGCAGGGCAGAACCTGCTGGTGTCGTTTGCTGGCAAGTTCGGCGGGGCGACTACGCTGTTTGCTGCCGGTGCTACGCAAATCTACAAGTTCGACAATGCCGACCTGTCGCTCGACCCGATGACGGTATCGGGTTATTCGGCAGTTGAAGGTTGGGATGTGACTCAGTTCGGATCGAAGATGATTCTGGCAAACGGTCAGGGCAAGTTGCAAGCGTATGAACTGAACACTGCGACGAGCTTCGCCGACCTGTCCGCTGATGCGCCGTCCGCACGCTTCATTACGGTGGTGCGCGACTTTGTGGTGGCGGCAAATGTCAGCGGCGAAGAAAACAAGGTCTATTGGTCAGACATCAACAACGAAACTCTGTGGACACCCTCCGCGACCTCGCAGGCTGATTCTCAGGTGCTGCCTGATGGCGGCGACATTACCGGCATGGCGGGGGGCGAGTACGGGCTGATATTTCTGGAACGCGCCATCTACCGGATGTCCTACATAGGCTCGCCGTTGTTCTTCCAGTTTGATGCGATCTCTCGCACCCTTGGATGTATTTCGGACGGGTCAATTGCCCAGTTTGGCGGCCTGACGTACTTCCTTGCAGACGATGGTTTCTATGTCTGCGACGGTCAAACGACGAAGCCAATCGGGGACGAGAAAGTTGACCGCTGGTTCTTCGCCAATGCCATCCCGTCGCAGATTGCTTCGGGCATGAGTGCCACGGTTGATCCGGTCAACAAGCTGATTATCTGGGCTTTCCCGAACACCTTCGGCGGCAAGACGCTGCTGATGTACTCCATCGCCCTGAACCGCTGGAGTTACGCCGATACGGATGTAAGTTCGATTTCCTACGCGCTGACCCCTTCCTCGACGCTGGAGCAACTGGATACGTTCAGCAGCAATCTGGACGCGCTGGAAACCTCGCTCGACTCCCGACTGTGGGCTGGCGGTCAACTGCTGTTTACCGGCGTGCGGGGGCAAAAAATTGTGACGTTTACGGGGGCGAAGAAGACCGCCACCGTCGCCTCTGCCGACATCGATGTGGGAAGGTCAGTGATTACGCTAGCCCGTCCGCTGGTCGATGGCGGTTCAGGGTCTGTCGCGGTGGCTTCGCGTGATTTGCTTAACAGCCCTGCCGAATACGGCGATCTGGTGGCTGCGGACTACGAAGGCCGATGCAGCGTGCGCTCTGCCGGTAGATACCACCGCGTCAAGGTGCAGGCCACAGGTGGCGATTGGCAGACGATTGTCGGGGTGGAGGTGGACATTGCAGGGCAGGGGGCGCGATGACCTACCGAACCCTCCCGCCGTTTGGTGGCGATGCCCGTCAGGTAGCTGAAGTCGTTAATGGCGCGATGTCGGGGAAAACGAACAATACCGGCGAAATCGCGCTATCAAACGGGACAATCACGACATTAACGGACGAGCGGATCGGCTATGGTTCCGCGATTATTTTCACTCCGCTAACGGTCAATGCTGCTGCATTTATGGGGAGTATGTACGTTTCGGCTCGCAATAAGGGGTCTGCGGTTATAACCCATCCGTCCAACGCATTATCAGACCGTAAATTCTCGTATGTGGTGGTGGGCTGATGGAATATCGGTTCATACCGCAGCAGGACTTGAGGAAATGGTGGGGGTCGATTCGCCCGGGGCTGGAGAAAATCAAGGGCCGAAGCCCCGAAAACTGGATTGTCGAGGACGTTTATACAGACTGTTTCAACCAGAAGGCGATGCTGTGGGTGCTGATCGAGAATAATCGGTACGAGGGGTTTTTCATATTGCAGCCGATTGAGCAGGAACTGCATATTTGGGCGGCTTATTCCGTTGGTAATGACGAGAAAACCGTAAAAGACGCTTTACAATTTATCAAAAATATGGCGAGGGAAGCGGGTAATAAATACCTGACGTTTTCTAGCCACAGGCCGGGATGGGATCGTAGGGCGAAATCCTATGGTTTCAGACCGCGCAAATGGATGAGCGAGGTGTAAATATGGGTGGCGGCGGCGGCGGTCAGCAGAGCGAAACCAGAACCGAGTTATCACCGGAATTCAAGCCATACGTTGATTTTGCCTTGTCCGAGGCTAAATCCGCGTATCAAGCCCCGTCTGCACTGGCAGGGCAGCAGTTATACGTCGATCCTTCGCAGGCGACCACGCAGGCTCTGGGCATGGCGCAAAGCCGTGCGATGGCGGGTAATCCGCTGGTTCCGGCAGCACAGCAGCAGATGCTGCAAACCATTCAGGGCAACTCGGTTAACCCGTTCCTGCAAGGCGCACTGTCTGCTGCCTATCAGCCTACCGTGCAGGCCGCACAGGAGGGGTTCAGGGGCTTGCAGAGCCAACTGTCTTCGGCGGGTCGCTACGGTTCGGATGCTGCTTCGCAGATGTTCCAGCGTGCCGGTCAGGGCTTTGGCACGGGTATCGGCAATGCGATGGCAAACATGACGTATCAATCGTCTGAGGCTGAGCGTGCGCGTCAGATGGCAGCAATCAATGCTGCGCCTGCAATGGCGGCTGCGGACTACAACGACATCGACAAGCTGCTGAAGGTGGGTCAGGCGCAGGAAGGCTACGACATGAACCGCATTCAGGGCTTGATGGCACAAGACAACCTGCCGTTTGACCGGCTCCAGCGCACGGCCAGCATCTTTTATGGTGCGCCGATGGAGCAGAAAACAGTGTCGCAGGCCACACCGACAGGAGGCAAGTGATGAGCGGGATGGAACCGATGCTGATTGGTGCGGCTTTGGGTGGCGGCGTATCGGCTGCACGCGGCGGGAATCCCCTGACCGGCGCACTCATGGGGGGCATCACGGGCGGTATTGGCAGCGGCATCTACAGCGCAGCCCAAGGCGCGGCAGGAGCGGCAGCAGGCACGCAAGCAGCGGCAGGCATGGCAGCACAACCGGCTCTGTCCTACGGCGCGATGAACACCGCTGCGGGTCAGGCAATGGCTAATCCCGGCCTGCTAGCAACGATGAAGGAAATCCCGAACGCTATCGGAACGTATGCACAGCAGAACCCGTTCATGGCGATGCAGGGTCTGGACATGGCAAACAACATGATGCAGCCCTCCCAAGTTCAGATGCCGCAAGCCATGCCGATGCAGACCCGTGGGCTGCAAGACGCGCCGATAGGCGGGATTCTCGCGCAGCAGATGCAGCGTCAACCGATCTCTCTGATCTAGGTGAGCGATGGATACGATCTTCGGAATGCCGATGGACGAAGCTGAAGCGCGGTATCTGCGCCAGCAGCAACCAATGCAGCCGCGTGGCATAGCGGACTACCTGCCGAACGTCTTCGGTGGCAATCCGGCGCAAATCGCGGGGCTTCTGGGTGAACAGCAGGCGGGGGCTATCAGCCGACAGGCGAATGTGTCCGGTCTGCTGGGTGCGGCGATCGCGATTGCCAACGGGATGAGTCCGCAGGGGCCGCGCAGGAGTGCGGCGCAGAACATCCTGAACGCTCTGGGTACGGGCCTACAAACCTCGCAGGGCGTGTACCAAAACGCGATGATTAACGCGACTCGTCAGGCACAGGCGCAAGCCTTCCAGCAGCGTGCGGCGCGTGAAATGCAAGCCGCCGACATTGCAGCCCAAGAATCGGACTTCAAAGAGCAAGATCGCCAGCGAAGGATGGCAGTCATTCAAAAAGCCGAGCGTGGCGAGCCTCTGACTCAATCCGATCTGATGATTCTTGATGCCGGCAAGGTGGTTGATTCAACCTTGGCATCAATGAGGCCGCAAGCAAGCGTGCTGAACAGAGATCAAGCTGTGCAGTTGGGGCTGCCCATTGATGGCGGTCAGGTGTACCAGCGCAAGACAGACGGCACGGTTGACCTAGTTTCTGGAACCACGCCAAAGCCCCAGGCTCGTCTGCTGTCAGTGGAGGAGCAGAGGCAACTAGGCCTGCCAACGAACCGCCGTTTCCAGCTTGGCGCGAACGGGGAGGTCACGCAGGTCGCCGGAACCGAGCCAAAAGCACCGGCAGAGCCAAAGCCGATGTACGGCAAGGAACCAGTGTTTGACAAAAACGGACGTGCGGTATTCCCCCCGATGCAAGCAGGTTTGCCCGCCTATGACGCGACTACGGGGCAAGCTGTCCCGTATGAGCCGGTCAACAAGGGGAGCGGGAAGCCGCCGCCAGCGTCTGTCATCAAGGCAGAGGACGAGGACTTTGAAAAAGGCCAGTCTGCGATTGACCTTGCAAACGAAGCAAATGATTACTTGAAAAAGATTGGAAGCGGACGGATCAAGTTTGGTCTTTACAACCGGCTTACCACGCCTGTTGAAAACTTTCTTGGCGCAACCGGAGATGATGCGGCAGCTCGAAACGATTTCAACCGATTCCGCACACGATTGGTGAATGAATCACTGCGCCTTAATAAAGGTACGCAAACTGAAGGTGATGCAGAGCGGGCGGCGAAGGAACTGCAATCTGCTGAGTCGCAGAAAGACGCTGCCGCGGCCATTGCAAAGCTGCGCGATCTCAATGCTAGAGCAGCGAAAAACTCCAGCACCAATATCGTCAGGCGGCGCAAGAACAACAACTTAGATGACCCAGAGCAGACTCTGACGGCTCCAGAGTTTGCGCCTTACATCACATCGGATGCTGAATACGATCGCCTTCCACCAGGGGCGGAGTTCTACGACCCGAACGGAAATCTGCGCGTCAAACCGGGGAGAAAATAATGGCGAATGCATGGGAAGAAGCCACCATTGTTAGCGACCCAACTATCAAAGGCCAAGATGAGCAGGGCAGGGCTTATGTCGGCGTAGGAAAAATAGAGCGCGATCCAGACCAATCGCCAGCAAAGCCTACCGGCGGAGCGATTCCTAAAGGCATGCCTCGGCGGAGCTACAACGCTGCGCTCGAGTCAATCCGGTCTACCGCTAGCGGTCTGACTTTTGGCTTTGCCGATGAGTTGGAGGCCATGCTTCGCACCGGGCAAATCAGCGGCGAAGAATACATCGCGTTGCGCGACCAACTGCGAGGCCAGCAGGAAGCTTTTGGTAACGAGTACCCGCTTGCAAAAACAGGGTTGGAAATTGCCGGTGGGATTGCGTTGCCACTAGGTGTTTTTGCAAAAGGGCTTGGGCAGGGTGCGACAGCGACAAACTCTTTGCTCAAAACTGTCGGCATCGGCGCGGGTGCAGGCGGGATTGCTGGCGGCATTACTGGCGCGGGTGAAGCGCAAGGGATTGGTGACATTGGCAAGGCGGCTGCGACCTCTGGTGTGGCTGGCGTAATTCTTGGCGGTGCGATTCCGCCGCTTGCTGGCTTTGTTGGAAAGACGGGGCGCAATATCGGCAATTCGTTTGGTCTGGGCGATCAGTCTGATGTTGCCATGCGCCTGATTGAAGACCGGATGATGAAGGACGGTCTTAGCCCTGACCAGATCGCCAGGAACCTTAATGAACTACGCCGTCTGGGTGTGCCGAATCCTACCCTTGCCGACCAAGGCAAGAGCCTGTCTGATCTGGGTTACAGCGCATATGTCGTACCGAGCAAGGCAAAAGGCGCGACAGAGGGTTTTCTAGAAGGCCGGTACATAGAACAGCCGAACGAACTGGTGCGCGGCTTGACGCAGAAAGCAGGACTGCCTGCCAATGTGGACAAATTCCAGTTCATGAACGACCTTGCGGAGTCGCAGCGCAAGGCGGCAAATGCTGCGTATCCCAAAGCCTACAGCAAGGACATTTCTGCGGTTCCGTTCCGTCAGTTTGTTGACCGTGAGGCGATCCAGCAAGCGTATCAGGAAGCGGTCAAGCGTGCAGATGCACAGGGTCGCAAACTGCCGCCGTTTGAGCAGATCAGAAACGCGCAGTTCATTTCCACCGAAATCCTGCACCAGTTGAAGATTGGTCTGGATCGGATGGTGGAAAAAGAAATCGACAGTTTCGGCAAGATGTCGAGTTATGGCCGCGATATAAGCAAGCTACGCGAAGACTTCAACAACCTCATCAAGCAGCAGAACCCTGACTACGCCAAAGCCAACAAGCGTTTTGCTGACTCCGCACGCATCCAATCGGCGTTTGAAAACGGCACGAACTACCAGAAACTGAGCGAAACCGAACTGCTGGCGAAACTGAAGAACATGACGCAGGCCGAGCGCGAGTCGTTCCGTTTGGGGATGATTGCTGACATCAATCAGCGTCTGGACAACTTCAAGGGCGGCGACTTCACCCGCCAAATATTCAAGAGCGCAAAGCAAAAATCGCTACTGCGGTACGCCTTTGATAACGAGAAGTCGTATCAGGACTTTGTTAAGTACGTCGAGGCTTTGGACAAGCAGTCGCGCACGATGAAGAACGTCTTGGGCAACTCCAAAACCGCCGAGCGTCTAGCGATGAACGATGACGCAAACTTGTTTGTTGACTCTATCTCCGATGTTGCGCGAGGTAACACGCTCAGTACCGCGCTGAACCTCACAAAGCGGGTTGTGGCACGCGCCAAGGGCATCAGCGAGGAATCGTCGGCTGAACTGCAAAAGCGTCTGTTTTCGTCCGATCCGGCAGAGCAGAAAGCAATCATTGATGAACTGCGCCGTCGCGCACAGAACCGGCGACCGTCAATGATGCCGCCCACCTCTGGCGCACTTGGCACGGTTGGCGGTCTACTTGGGAACTAATCATGGCAAAGACAAAGATTTCCGAATTCAGCACCAACCCTGCGAATAACACCGACATCAACGGCATCAATATTGCCGAAGGGTGTGCTCCTTCCGGCATCAACAACGCGATTCGCCAGTTGATGAGCGACCTGAAGGAGTTCCAGACGGGCGCAGCGGGTGATGATCTGACGGTGGGCGGCAACCTAGTGGTCACGGGTACAACGACCCTGACCGGCGTGCCGACAGCCCCGACTGCGGCTCCCGGCACAAACACCCAACAAATCGCCACCACTGCCTTTGTACTAGCGAATGGTGCGCCGACAGGTGGCCTGATGATGTGGCCTACCGCAACGGCTCCGCTAGGCTGGTTGCTGTGTAATGGTAGTGCGGTAAGCCGCTCAACTTATGCCGCTTTGTTTGCGCTGCTTGGGACAACTTTTGGCGCGGGTGACGGCGCAACCACTTTCAATCTGCCGAATTACGCTGATCGGATGCCAATAGGCGCAGGCACGATTGCGGCGGTAGCAGCGACAGGTGGTTCGAAGGATGCGGTGGTGGTCAGCCACGCTCATACGGTCCAAAACGGCGGCGCACATAACCATTCAACGGTATACGGGTGGCATACGGACATTGATTACTTCGGAAACAACGTTACAGCGTTTACTCAGCCGGGGATGGGGGTATCTGGGAATAACACATACATCGTTGATTCGACTGGCAGCGCACACGCTCACACAATCGACGCATCCGGCGTATCTGGCACAAACGCCAACCTGCCGCCCTACATGGGCATTAACTTTATCATCAAGGCATAGCGATGGAAAAGGCAGCGACAGCGGCAACATACACAGGCGCAGGATCGGCAGTGTTCTTCGGGTTGACGGCCAATGAGTTCGCTGCGGTTTCCGGCGTAGTCATTGCGCTTGTCGGCCTGCTGGTCAATATCTGGTTCAAGCACCAGCACCTGCAAATCGCCAAGAAGAAGGGTGTGGCTGGCGATGAATAACCGGCTGATGCTTGCCAGCCTGTCGCTGTCTGCGGCAGCGTTGGTGGGCATTGCGGTTCACGAAGGCTACCGCGAGACAGCCTACATTCCCGTTCCTGGCGATGTCCCGACTATCGGCTTTGGGGACACTCACAACGTCAAACTAGGCGATAGAACCGATCCGGTTCGCGCTCTCATCAAACTCTCCGCGCATACGGAGAACTTCCAGAAAGACCTCAAACGCTGCATTGGCGACATCCCCCTGCATCAGCATGAGTGGGATGCCATCGTTTCATGGGCGTACAACGTAGGGACGGGTGCTGCCTGCAAGTCCACGCTGGTGAAGAAATTGAAGGCGCGGGATTACAGAGGCGCGTGTACCGAAATCCTGAAGTGGGACAAGTTCAATAACAAGCCGTTGCGGGGGCTGACGATCCGTCGCCAGCAGGAATATCGACTGTGCATGGGAGGGTCAGATGCGTAACTTCGTTTTGGGCTTGTTCTTGGGGCTATCGGCCTCGACGCTGGCAATCGAACACATGAAGGATGGTTCGGTAGTCCTAGACCGTGAGGATGTCCAGCGGATTGAAATCCAATGGTATCAGATGAACCAGAACCTCCAGATTTGCGCGGGGATCGTGCATGACCTTCGGGAGAGGCTGGAAGCAGTGGAGAAGGCGAAATGTACTTGAGGCTGGCGATTACGGCGGTCATATCGATTGTTTTAGCGGGGGCAGGATGGAAGTGCTACACGATGGGCAGGGAAGCCGTGCAGAGGGCGTGGGATGCGGAGAAAGCGGCAAGTGTTCTAGCTGCAGCAGAGTCCGCAAGGAAGCAGCAACAGACTGCCGATTCTGTGGCAAGAACCGTCCACCAAGCTGCCCACCAGGAGCGGGTTGTTTATCGAACGATTACGAGAGAGGTTGCCCGTGTATCGAATGATTGCCCTGCTAGTGCTGATTTCAGGTTGCTCCACGATGCCGCTGCCACCGCCACAGAAGTGCCGCCTGCTAGTGCCGCCAGAACTGATGTCGCCCCCGTTGCCGCTCAAGTCGTTGCCGAAACCGTGATCGACAACTACGAGGCGTGCCGAGACAGCATGAGGCGGCTGGAGGCTCTGCAATCGATCATCCGCGCCTACAACGAGGAATGAATGCCGAGGAAGAAGCCCGACGAGGATTGGATGCCCAAATGCGCGAGGTGCGCTTTTTTTGTGCATGACAAAAAGGAGGAGTTGGGCGAGTGCAGACGCTTGCCGCCCACGGTGTTCCCAGATGGTGAGGACGGGTTGGGGTTTTCGTTCTCGATGTCGCTGCCGGATGGATGGTGCGGCGAATTTAAGCGCAAATGTGACAGCTAGGGGGGGGAGATGACTGCGCGGTGTACGGACAAGGAATTCATGGCACTGTGGGAGAAGCACCCAAGTGCCACGGAGATGGCAAAGATACTTGAGGTCGATGCAAGGAACATCCAGCAGCGCAGACGGCGCATCGAAGAGCGGTACGGGGTGATGCTGAATTCGCCTCACAAGCGCAGCCCGACCTTCAATGTGACTCTGCCGCAAAATGGTAAGCGGGTAGTTGTCGAAGTCGATGATGGTGTGATTGTGGTGGCTTCAGATTGTCACTACTGGCCGAATCTCATCAGCACCGCGCACCGTGCATTTGTAAGGATCATTGGCGAAATGAAGCCGCAGATGGTCGTTATAAATGGCGATGCCTTCGACGGTGCAAGAGTCAGCCGCCACCCCGCCAATGGCTTTGAAGCCCGTCCTACGGTCAAGCAAGAGTTGGAAGCGGTCAGGGACAGGCTGGCCGAGGTTGAGGCAGTAGCAGGTAACGCGAAGTTGCACTGGACATGGGGGAATCATGACCTCCGGTTCAATGCGCGGATCGCCAACCTTGTGCCGGAATACGAAGGGGTCACAGGGTTTGACTTGACCCATCACTTTCCGCGCTGGCAGTTCTCGACCTCCATCATGGTCAACGACCATACGCTGATTAAGCATCGCTGGCACAACGGGGTTCATGCAACCTACAACAACGCTTTGAAGGCAGGGGTGTCGGTCATAACGGGGCATCTCCATAGCCTGAAAGTCACGCCGTGGACGGACTTTAGTTCGCAACGAACGCGCTACGGGGTCGATACAGGGACGCTGGCTGATCCGTTAGGGGATCAGTTTGCCTATGCCGAGGACTCGCCTGCGAACCACCGGAGCGGCTTTGCGGTGCTGACCTTCTACGAGGGCAAGCTGATGCCGCCTGAACTGGTTGAGGTGGTCAGCGAGGATGCGGGGCTGGTGTACTTCCGAGGGGAGGTCATCAAGGTATGACCGACGAAGCAGACCGCTCCGACGAGAAGATTGCAGCGGCTATTGAGGACGGCATCAGCCGTATCCGCAGGGCTGTCGCGCATCCGTACACAGGCGAGTGCTACTTCTGCGGGGAAGAACTAAGCGATCCGATGCGCTTCTGCGATACGTTCTGCCGCGACGATTGGGATGCGATGCAGAGGGCGAAGCGGCGGAGTGGTGAATAGATTGGTGAATGGATTTTAGGCAGAAATTCTGTTCGCCACGGGCTTTTTTCTTACGGCAGAATGCGGGTTTTGATCCCTCTGGGAAACAAAATGGCGAAACAAAACAGGGTCTAATGAATTGATTTTTAACGATTCGCGGGTGGCCTGCAAAGCCGTCTACGCCGGTTCGATTCCGACCCCCGCCTCCAATTTATTGACGGCCTCCGCTTCGGAGGCCGTTTTGTTTTTGTACGATGGCGGTTCGGTTTTCGAATACGACAGACTTGTGTCGAACGAATCCGTTGTGCAGCGTTCACGAGGCTGATATCAACGCTGCAAGAACTCATGTGCCGAGTCTATACTCCGCGCATGAAGCTTGAACGTCAGGATCACCTTGCCATGACAGCCATCGTCTTCGACTCGCTCAACATGATGAAGCGCCTTCGCGGCACCGGTCTCACCGAAGAGCAGTCGGTGGCCATCATCGACGTCACGCGCGATTCGCTGGTGAACCTCGCCACCAAGGACGACGTAGAGGGAGCGGTCCAGCGCGGCCTTCACGGGCTTGATCCGAAGTTTGCCAGCCTCGAACAGCGTTTCGTCCCCACCGACAAGCGTTTCACCGATATCGACAGGCGCTTGGGCGGCATCGATCAGCGCCTGGATGGCATCGACAAGCGTCTGGACGGCATGGACAAGCGTTTCGCCGATATCGACAAGCGCCTCGACGGCATCGACAAGCGTCTGGACGGCATGGACAAGCGTTTCGCCGATATCGACAAGCGTCTGGACGGCATTGACAAGCGTTTCGCCGATATCGACAAGCGCCTCGACGGCATCGACCAGCGTCTTGCCCAAATCGACCAGCGCTTCATCATCCTCGAGCATCGGATGACGATCAAGCTCGGCACCATCGTGGTCGTCGCGCTCGGCGCATTTACTGCCTTGTCGAAATGGATAGCCTGATGCAACGCGCATGCAGGCGCGCCATGCTGTCGGGTTTACAATAGCGTCCGCATCTTCTCGCGGCTCCCGCAGGAGCCTGCACGGTATCAAGGTCAGACCTCCCCGAGGGCTGCTGCACTCTGCAGCAGCCGCTACTCTCGTTGGTTGGCGCGATTTGTCAGCGTGATGGAATTGGTATACATAGCGAACTTAAAATTCGCCCCCGCAAGGGATACGGGTTCGAGTCCCGTCGCTGACACCAAGCTTGTCCGGATCTCCGGCAGCGTTCGCTGAAAGCCTATCGTGAAGACGTTACGGGTGTTCGTGCCCGGAAATTTCTGAACGTTTTTTGTTTATCCCACTCATTGACGTAATGATCGGCCACGCAAGGCCGACCCTGACGGCCAGCAATGGTCTGATTTCTCCGCATCCTGGCAACCATCCCGAGGACGATGCACTTGATCCAGCGCGACAGCTTTACGGCTCTGAAAACCCTGCTCAACGACACCGCCCGCTTCGTCGGCGAAGCCTTCATGCGCGCGGCGGTCGAGTCGCTGGGCCGCACCCTCGGGGCCGACTTCGTGTTCATCTCGCAGACGGTACATGGCGCACCCGGTACCGTCCGGATGATTGCGGCCCACCGGGACGGGCAGGCAACCGACGGCTGGACCTTCCAGCTCTGTGGTACGCCCTGCGACCTGATCTACCAGCAGCGGCTGGAGGATCCATGGTCGTCGATGAAAATCGGCCGCAGCGTCGCCATCAGCGAACGTGTCTGCGAACTGTTCGATGCGACGCGCGGCAGCCAATTCCAGAGCTTCATCGGCGTTCCCTTGTTCGATGGCGAATCGCGGATGGTCGGCCATGTCGCGCTCTTCTTCAACGAATCCGTCATCGACGGCGACGGCCTGAAGCTGACTGTGGAACTGACCGAACTGTTTGCCCAGAAAATCCAGGCCGAGCTGAACCGGATGATCGCCGACCAGTCCCGCGACAACCTGCTGGGCGAGTTGCGGCGGCTGGTCGAGCAGCTCGAGCACGAGTCCATCACCTGCGGGCTGACCGGCTTGTACAACCGCCGTTACTTCAATCACCGGATGGCGCAGATCCATGCCGCCTCGCCCTCTCCGACGATCTCTGAGACGCCTTATGCGCTGCTCCTGATCGACATCGACCACTTCAAGCGCATCAACGATACCCATGGCCACGATGTCGGCGACGAGGTGTTACGGCATGTCGCCCGGACGGTGCAGCGCGGTATTCGCAGCAGCGGGGAAGAGGTCTATCGGCTGGGCGGCGACGAACTCGCGGTGCTGGTGGCTGGTGATGTCGGGGCTGGTGCCTTGCAGCGGCTCGGCGAGCGGCTGTCGCGTGCGGTGGCCGAGGGCTGGCAATCCGTGCGCTCCTGCGTGGCGGCGCCCACGCTCAGCATCGGCGCCACCCGGCGCCGTTCTGCCGACCCGGCATGGGAGGACATCTACGTCCGCGCCGACCGTGCCCTGTATGCCGCCAAGCGCGGGGGGCGCAACCGCACGATCGTGCTGGAGGAAGCCGAGTTCGAGCCGGCGTCCTGAGTCCGGACACGGAGGCGGCCGGTACGCTCAGCGCGGCGCCGAGATGCCCAACAGGCTGAAGAACTTGTCCAGCGAGCCGGCATCGGCCGTTACCTGCCGCAGCATCTCGGGCAGGCTCATCTGCCCCAGTTCGACTGCGCGCCGCACCAGGTAGGGAGTCGGGCTGTGCGGCTCGATCGACTCGAGATAGGCCGCCGCCGCCGCTAGCACCTGATAGGCATGCTCTCGGTGCTCGAAGCCCGAGCCTGACGAGCGGGTGACCGGGGCGACCGGGGCGGTTGCGGCTGCTGCATTGGGTGCTGCGTCGGGTGTTTCGCCCGGTGCTGCCATGGATGCTGCAGCCATCGCCGCGCCCGAGGCAGGGGAGGGCGCCGGCAGTTCTCGCAACAGGCTGTCGGCCGCCACCCGGATCGATTCGACCATGGCTTGCAGGCGCGACAGCGACGGCGCCTCCCGCGCAAGCCTGTCGTCGAGTTGTGCCGACAGCGATGCGAGTACGGCAGCCGTGGCTTCCGACTGCGCGACCAGGCGGGCCAGCCCGGGGCCGTCGGCGGCCCTGACGCTGGCGCGTATGGTCTGCCGCGTCGGCGCCGACGGCTCGGCCGATGCCGTGTCCGTCTTCACCTCGTCGCGCGACGACGCCCGTTCCCAATCCGCCAGCCGCAGCGACTGCTCGCGCTGCGCGCCTGCTGCCAGCAGCGTCACGTGCAGCTTTACTGTCAGCGGCAGGCTGGTATTCATCCACACGAAAGGTGCGGCACGGCGCTCGGTATCGCCATCCTCGATGCCCGGCCAGCCGTTGATCCAGTAGCGGCCGGCGAGCCCGTCAATCAGTGCGACCCCGGCCCGCAACCCTTCCATCTGGTACAGGCGGACCCAGGCGTCGCACAGCCAGGCCGCGATCTGGAAGTCCTTGGTCTCCTCGCGCAAGAGGCGCGCGCACTCGGCGGCAACCCGCTTCCAGTTCGCCTTGACCAGCGGTCGTTCCCACTCGCCCAGCGGCAGGTCGGGATCGTCTTCCTCGCGCGAGCGCGACAGTTCCATGTAGGCGCGTTCATAGCGCCACCAGCGGCCGGCCGGATCCGGGCCGGCCAGTGGCTGCAGCAGTTCGTTGACCACAGTATCAAGTTCGTCGGCAGACATCATCGCTCCACGGCAGGGGCCTTGTCGGGGAAGGCGGAGGGCCAGGCCAGCGGCGCCGTCTTGCCCGGTTCGGATACGGCCAGCGCGACGAAGGCGCGTACGGGCCTCGGTCGCGGCGTGCCGTCCTTCGGGTCGGCCAGCACCGGTACCTCGAGTTTCAGCACCGACATGCGCGCATCGGAGGCTTGTGGGTCGCGCAGCAGTTGGAGCATGTCGAGCAGCGCCCACGGCCCGTCGAAACGGAACACAGCGCTCTTGCGGCTGACCTCGAGATAGGGGTTGTCGGGATCGGCGCGCGGTGTCAGTGGCGCATCGTTCGCGAACCGCAGCGTGAGCCGCACCGGATCGCCGGGTTTCCAGCGCAGTGCGCGCGGCGCGTCGCGCAGCCTCAAGGTCTGCTCGCCGACGACGAGCGCCCAGTCGATGATCTTGTTGCCGTCGATCTCGGCATTCACATTGGCGCGGAAGCGCACGGCGACATCGAGGGCTGCCGCTTGCGCGCCGTCGGCAGGAAACAGCGGAGACAGCAGTTGCCGCACCTGCAGCGCGGCGGCCGCAAAGTCGCGGATCGGCAGTGCCGAGCCTTCGGGCACGTTATTGCGCGCGAAGACTTCGGGCGACACCTGCGGCAGCCGCGCCAGCAGCGCGCCAGTCTCCGACAGGTCGGCCACGGCGATCGCGGCAAACTCGCTCCCGCGCAAGCTGCTGCGGTTGCCGATGAAGGGGCGGCGGCCCTTCAGCAGCCGGTTGAAGTCGGCGGCGAAGGCGGCCCATTGCTCGGCAAAGGAGCGCCGATCGAGCGTCAGGCAGCGGCGGGCGAGCGCACGATGCAGCTCGGCATGGCGCTCGGCGATGTAGTTCGACGGCCGCTTCGGCGGCTCGTTGGCCTTGAGCACGGCGAGGCAGCCCGGTCCATCGAGCTCGCGCCCGAGCTCGGTCAGGAAGCGCTCGAGCCGGCTGATGCTGCCCTTCGGATCTTTTGCCACATGTAAGTCCAGTTCGCGCCCGATCCCGCTCCACCGGGTCGCGTCGCCCGTCGCGCGCGCGTCGGTTGGCAGCGCGCCGCGCAGCATCTGCGCCTGACCCGACAGGGCCTGCAGCCGCGCCAATTGCTGCGCCAGATATTCGCCCACCTCGCCGCCGGTATGGGCGAACAGATTCAGGGTCTCGCGCTCGGCCGGCCGCGGCTCGTCATCGTCGGCTACCGCGTACAGCTTCGCATCAGCGAGCGCCTCGCTCAGGCGCCGCAAGCGGGCGCCGGCATCGTGCGCGATGATGGTCTGCAGCGCGCGCGATTCGCCGTCCTGGCCGAGTTCGCCAAGCAGCGCGACCAGTTTTCGCAGGTGCGCGCTGGCCGCCTCCAGCGTTGCCGGCGGCTCGCCCGCGGCGGCATCCACCGGACTATAGGCGCGTGCGATCAGATCCACCAGGCGCAATGCGTACTGGTAGTCGATCGCGTCGCGCACGACCGGCTGCAGGTCGGCCGGGAACTTCGGCAAGTCGTCGGTCAGCGTCTTGCGGTGGCCGTCGCCCAGCTTGACGGCCCGTGCGAGCTGTTCGACATCCCATTGCACCAGTGTACCGCGCGCCGTCGGCTCCAGCGAGTTGCCGACGGCCGGCTGCATCAGCGGCTGCGCCAGTACCTGGTCGAGCGCCGACATCAGTGCCAGCCGGTCTTTCGACATCGCCAGCACGCCGTCCTTGCCGACGACCAGTTCGCTACCGTCGTCGCCGAACAGCGACGTGGCCTTTTGCCGCGTCCGCGCGAACTCCTCGCGCGCCTTGCGCATTACCTGGTCCACCACCTCGGGGCCGACCAGCGCATTGTCGGCAAACTGCTTCATCAGCGCATCGTAGGCGCGTCCCGGCTTGAAATCTTCCTGCAGCAGCCAGGCGCCGCGTCCCGGGCCGAGAAGCGCCCTCTGCTCGGCCAGCGCCTCCTGCAGGTCGCGGAAGGCGGCAATCACCTCGGCGCTGTCCGGCGCATGGTTGCCCTCGAACAGTTCCTCGAGCTGGTTTCGCGCGGCCTGGACGCGCTCCTCGCTGGCCAGCAGCGCGTTGCCGGCGAACAGGCGCTGGTGGAGGCCGATCATGCCCTTGACGAAGCCGCAGCGCGCGGCCAGCGCGACTGCGCTCTTGTCGATCAGCGAGCCCTGCTTGCGGCCGGCCTCGGCGAATAGGCTGACGCTGCTTTCCAGATCGCCCGGCAGGTCGACGCCCAGCATGTCCAGCACCAGCGCGCGCAGCTGCTGCTGGCCGTCGCGGCTCGGCGTCGACAGCCGGTGCATCGCGTTCACGCTCGACGACAGGCGCTGCAGGTCGCCGGCGTAGTGGGCCAGCACGGCGAATTCGGGCAGGTCCTCGGGCACCAGCGACGAGGCCGTGCCCGGCTGCAGCGCCGCCGAGCGCGGGCGCGGCGCATCGCAATCATCGCTGCCGTTCGTCAATGCGCCGCTGGCGGGCGACAGTGGCGCATTGGTGAGTTCCGCGGTGCGGCGGTAGACCGCCTGCTGCAGCGTGTGCACGGCAAGGTCCGCAAAATTCTGCTGGATGCGCGCGACGGCACGCTCCCGCAGGTCATCGAACATGGGCCATGATCCGGGCATGAACGGATTGATGAGCGAAGGGTCGGTCAGCTTAACCTTGCTCGACAGGCGCCGCGACTGCAGATCCGACAGGCCCACCATCAGCTGCAGCGCGGTTTTCCGGTACCAATCGAAATCCAGCCGCTCGCCCTGATTGGTCGCGCGCGCGCGGACTTCGGTGTCGCGCTTGAGTCCTTCCAATCCCTCGGCCAGCGCCGGCAGCACGCGCTGCAACTGCACCGTGGACAGCACGATGCCGGCGGCGAAGACCACCGGCAAGCCGACCATCACCCAGCGCATGACACGCGACAGCACGGGGCGCGCCAGCTTCTGCGAATGGGCCGCGCGCGAGAGGCCGAACTCGGCGAAGATCTTTTGCTCGGCCACATCGCGCAGGAACAGCGGACGCTCGCTGCTGCCGGTCAGGTAGATGCCGCGCATGAAGAACGGCTCATGGAAAGCGTTCGGCCGCAGCAATTCGTCCAGGTACTCGGTCGCCCCGCCGCGCAGCGCGGCGATGCGTGATGGCAGCAGGAACAGCTCAGTCGCGACCGGCACCCGCGCATTCGACGCAAACAGTTCGGCTGCGGCGTCGGAAACGTCCTGCTCGATCTGGTCGAAGGCGGCTGTTGCCCACTCGGGGCGGTAGAGCGCAGCCGGCTGGTACGGCGAGGACCAGCCCAACATGCTGTCGCGCATGGCCGCTGGCAGCGCCTGAGCAAACGGCGAGAAGCCCGGGAGCTCGTCGCAGCCGGAAATGACGACATAGACCGCGAAACGCATCGCGTAGCGGTTCTGCGCGATCCAGATCCGCCGGCTTGCGGCCTCGGCGCGTTGCCGCAGCAGTTCGCGTCCCTCGACCGAGCGGTCGGCCAGCAGTGCGGCCGGCACAGACACTACGATCGAGTCGAGCGGCCGTTGCGGCCGGTAGCGGCCGCACAAGGCAAGGAATGCCTCCCAGCGTTTTTCCAGCGCGTCGCGGCCGTAAGCGGCATCGAGTTGCGCGGATTCCAGTTCGACCACGACGCCGCGGTCGAACACATGCCAGCGCGGCTCGTTCTCGGACGGCGCGGGCATTGCTTCGGCCAGCACGCCCGACAGGCCGCAGTCCTCGAGCGCCGGCCGGGTGGCCGGATCGCCATCGTGCAGCAGCACCACCCACGGCACCGCGTAGCGCTTGTCCCGCTCGGCGACATTGGCCTCGATAATTTTTACCGCGCGCCGGAACGACTGCCGGATGCGCACGAGATCGAGCGGCCGGCGCCGCGCCGAGCCGTCGTCGTCGTCGTTGCGGATGCCAAAACGCACGGCGACCGTCAGCACGCCGATCACGGCGCCCAGCGACAGCAGGATCCAGACCAGAGAATAGTTACCCACGGCCGGCCTCGGTGGGCGCCGGCTGTGCAGGCTTGGCGGGCATCCCCGGCTCCAGCGCGCGGCGCACCGGCGCGGATGACCACAGCCAAGCTGCCTGCGACAGGCCCAGCAGCAAGGCCATGCTGGCCAGGAACACCACGGTCGGCCGGCTGATGCGGAAAAAGCGCACCGGCGCGATGTCGGACAGCGGTTGCCGGTAGGCCTGCGGCGACAGCACGCGGCCGGCATGGCGCGGCAGGTCGGCGAGGTCGGGGTGCAGTTCCGGTTCGCGCGCATGGATCTTGCGGAACAGGGCATCGCGCAGCGCTGCCAGATCCTGCGCCGCATCGTCACCGTGGTAGCGGCCCTCGAAGCCTATCGAGATCGCGAACAGATACAGCGGCGTCATGGCTGACGGCTGCGCGCCATCGTCTAGCAGGGCCTCGATGCGGCGGAAGATTTCGTCGCCGGCGACGCTGCTGCCGAACAGGCGCATCTCGACCAGGCATTCGGTGAAACGGTCGCGCCCCGGCCAGGCATTGGTCAGCAGCAGCTCGTCGGCGACGGCGGCCATCAGATAGCGTAGCTCGTCGACAGCCGCACGATCGGACGGACTGCCGACGCGCGATATCTCCATCGTCTGCGCCGCGATCGCGCGCGCCAGCGTCTCGCAAGCGTCGGCCGCGAAGCGGCGCTGGTCATCGGATGCCTGTCCATTGTCCGGCAGCGCCAGCGCGTAGCCGTCGAGCAGGCGCGCAACCTCGCCCACGAAAAGCCGCAGCCGCTGCAGCAGCAGCGAGCTGGCGGCATTCGGTGCTGCAGCCGGTGCCGCAGCCGGCGCCGGCCGGTGCGGCTCGATCAGCGTAGCGATCGCCGGTGCTGGCGACCGTGACGGAAGTGTCAGCTTGCCCATTAGCACATCCCGTTCAATAGCCTTGTGTGCCGACGAACAGCGCGACGCTGGCCGGCCTGCCCTGGCCGGCGCGGCCCGAGGGTCCGATCACCAGCCGCGCATCTCCGCGCAGCAGTTCGGGGCCCGGAATGATCTCGTACAGCATCACATCCGGCAGGCTACGCAGCTGCAGCTCGGGCGCGCCCGCGATGCGCGCGCGGCGGTAGCCCAGCACGCGCCTCGCCCGCAGCTCGCCGAAGGTGTGGGCGGGTCCGATCACGGCCGTGTCCATCCAGTCTTCCAGCTCGCTGTCGCGCGCTCCCTTCAGGCCAACCACGAGGCGCTGCCCGATCCACTCGGGGCGCAGCGCCAGTGCGAAGACGCCGTCGCTCCATTCGAAGCCGACTTCTCGGTAATCCTGGCTGACCTCGGCCAGATTCTCGCCAAGCTCGGCCAGCAGCGGTCCGAAGCCGAGGTGCGGCTGCGCATGATCGTAGGGAGGCGGCGTGACCGGCACTGCGCCCGGGCGCAGCAGCGACATCGGCCCCAGCAGGTTGCACAGCGCGAGATAAAGCGGCCACGGCGGAATCACGGCGGCCTGCAGCTGCGCCTCGATCACGGGCAGGGCAGGCACCAGACAGGACAGGCGCTGCAACAGCAGCAGGCGCTCGGCGCGCTGCTCGGCCTGGGGCGCGCCTGCCGCCTGGCGTGCGATGAAAGCCGCCTTGCTGCGCAGCGTGCGCGCGAGTTCGCGTACGGCATCCAGCAGGGCCGGCGCCGCGTTCAGGTCGAGCAGGGCCGGCAGAACGTCGCCGAGCCTGATCACGCCGTCGTCGTCGAGCACGCTGGCAATCGCCATGCCGACCATCAGCGCGGGCGGCGCGTCGCCGGCGGCCAGCGACAGGTTGGGCACCAGCCGCGGAATGTCGGCCGGCGCGGCATCCGACACCTCGTCCTCCACCGGTTCGGCCTTCATCGACAGGAAGCGCGACGCAAGCTCCGGCATCTTCATGTTGCGCGAGACCGGCAGGCACAGCCAGACGGTCTGCGGCCCGCGGGCAAGCGTGTCCCGCAGCCCATCGAGTTTCAGCGACAGGTCGATCGCCTGCGGGTCGTTCGGCATCACGGACACGGCCGTACCGTCGGGCAGGATGGCCTCGAGTTCGAGCACGCGCAGCGTGCCGGAGGCGATCAGCGCCTGATCGAATTTCAGCCGCTTCACACCCCAGGCGTAGGGCGCGCCGGTCAGCGTGTGCCAGCCCAGCAGCGCGTCGACGCGTGCTGATTCCTGCTGGAAGTGCTGCGGCGCCAGCAGCAGGCCCTCGTGCCACTGTATGCGGTCAGGACATTTCATTCCTGTTACCTCGTTTTCCGGATGTCGTGTTCATTCATTTGCCCTTGGCATGCACCGTGAAGTCGGCCGCGCCGAATTCGATCGAGATCTTGCCGGTCAGCGTTTCCAGCCGCGCGCTCTGTTCGCCGCCCGAAAAATAGTCGGCGAATGCCAGCGCGGCGAATACCCGTCGCCCCGAGAACCGCTTGCCCGGCAGCGTCAGCGACTCGCCCGGCGGCAGCTCGACGCTGACAATGTCGAGCTCGCCGCCCGGCATCTTGCGCAGCCCGTCACGCGCGGCGAACCAGTCGGCCGCCTTCATCGCCGCAATCCGCTTCGCAAGGGCCTCGTCGGAGACCAGCACGATATCCACCGCCATTGGAAAGTCGCGGTTCGCGGCCGGATCGACATACAGCGACAGCGAATCCCAGTCCGGCTTCACGCCTGGCGGGAACAGAAAGCTGTTCACACTGCTGACCGTGCTGCAGCTGGCCAGCAGCAGCGCTAACTGCAGCAGCAGGATGCGAGGTAGCAGAATGCAGAGCAGCCTCATGGCGACTTCCCCGGCGCGGTGGCGCTGTACAGCACCGCCGTCGGCGACGGCGCGGCTACCGGCGAGTAGGTGAGCGCCTCTTTTTTCTCCGTCGCACCGCCGGCGCTTGCGCGCGCCGTCGCCTGCGCCTCGAATTCGGCATGGGCAGTCCGCTCGCCCAGCTCGAAGCCGAGCATCACCAGCAACAGCACGATCAGCACCATGCAGACCGTGCAGATGGCGACCAGGCGCGGTGTCAGCGACAGCACGACTCTCATGCCACCTCCACCGTGGCCTGCCCGGCCATCGAGATCTCGATCGAGCCGCCCCAGTTGCAGATCAGCTTCGACCCGTCATTCAGTGCCGGCATGCTGGCAATCATTACGCTGCCCGATCCCGGCACCCACGGCGCGACCGTCATCGGGATGCACGGCATCGGCGTCAGCGCGCCCATCGCCGCCGCGGTCGCAGCCGCGACCGTCGGGTTGGCCAGCGACTGGCACATGCCGAACGGCATGATGTTCAGCATCGGGACGTTATCCATGATGTTGGCCGCCGGCGCACCGGACAGCACGCGGTTCATCGGCAGCACGTTCAGCGTTGCCGGTGCCATTCCGAACGAACACTTGAGCATCGCGCCGGCGCAGACCAGTTTCCCCATCAGTCTCCCCTAAACAGCTTCTCGAGCCGACCCGGCTGCTGGACCACGTGCGGTGCTTCGTGGGCCGTGTGCGCCGCTTCATGACCGGCCGCTGTGGTCCGCCGTGCCGGGGGCGGTGTCGATCGGGCGGCTGCGCGCGACTGGCCGGAAGCCGGGTGCGCGGCACGCGCCGTCGCACTGGCAGGCGCGCGCGATGCGCTCGCTGGCGACGTGGTCGCATGCAGTGCGGTCGCACGCGGTGCGGTCGTCTGCGATGCCGCCGGTGCGGCGGCTTTCGGCGAGCGCATTGGCTTGCCGTTCGGGCCGAAGCGCTGCGACTCGCCGACCTGGCGTCCCTTGCTGTAATTCGTCTTTTCCATCAGCTGCCCGTTCGGCCAGAAGCGCTCGACGAGGCCGTGCAGCACACCCGACTGGTAGGGTGAACGTTGGGCAGGACGGCCGTCCGGAAGGAAATCTTCGGACAGCCCGTGCAGCAGACCCTCGCGGTAGCGTGCGACCCGCACCAGGGTGCCGAACAGGTAGTACTTCGCCTTGCCCTCGAGTTTGCCGTCGGCGTAATTCAGTTCGGCCGTCAGGTTGCCGGCTGGGTCGTAGATCTCGGTCGGCCCCTGCAGCTTGCCCGCCTCGAAGGTCTGCCGCATCTGCAGCTGCTCGCCGCGGTAGTACTCGCTGTCGCCGTCGGGCAGGTTGTCGCGGAACGCGTTGCGCATCTGCAGCTGCCCGTCGCCGTCGAAAATCTGCACCAGCCCGTCGACCTTGCGGTCTTTCAGGTCGATCGACTGCCGCAGCACGCTCCGGTCGTCGCGTATCTCTATCCTGTCTTCCTGCGCGTGCAGCTTGCCGTCGAATGCTTCCATTACCGCCTCAGTTGATCTTCACCATGCCGCCCTTCAGGGTCAGCATGCTTCCGCCATCCAGTTCGGCCGAGGCCGAGGCCTTGCCCGCGATGCTCAGTCCCTCCAGCTTCAGGTCGGCGCCAGCCTTGACGCCGAGCGTGGCGCCGGACTGCGCGTTCAGGTTCGCAGCGGACTTGATGCCCATGTCCGCGCCGGAGGCGATATCGAGCTTGCCGCCGGACTTGAGGGTGATGCTGCCGCTGACGTCGATGACGAGGTCGCCGCTGATCGTGATCGTCGTGTTGCCCTTGACCGTCTGCGTCAGGTCCTTGGTCACCTCCAGCGTGTAGCTCTTCTCCACCGTGTGCGAGAACTCGCCGCTGTTGGCATGCGTCTCGTCGCCGGTAACGCTGAGGTCGCGCGCGCCGCCGACGGTATGCATTTCTTTGCCTTCGGTCACTTCGATGGTGCGGTCGCCCTTCTTGATCAGGTGTTCTTCCGAACCCTTGTACAGCGTGGTCTCGAGGTCGTCCTCGATATCGATCTTCAGGTCGCGCTCGGCATGCAGGTAGAGTTCCTCGTCGCCTAGCTTGTCGTCGAAGCGGATCTCGTTGCCGTGAATGCGGCCATCCTCGATCTCGGCCGATGCCGACCGGCCATCGCCGGTTTTGGTAGGGCGCGATCGGATCACGCTCTGCATCTGCTTGCCCGGCAGTTCCACCGGCGTGGCCTGCTCGCCGTTGTAAACGCTGCCTGTCACCAGCGGCCGGTCCGGATCGCCGTCGAGGTAGCTGACGATTACCTCCTGCCCGATGCGCGGGATGAACAGGCTGCCCCAGCCATTGCCGGCCCAGGCTTGCGCCACGCGCACCCAGCAGGAACTGCTGTCGTCGGCGGCATCCGACAAGTCCCAGTGGAACTTCAGCTTGACGCGGCCGAGCGCATCGGTCCAGATTTCCTCGCCGTCCGGGCCGACCACGATCGCCGAATGGCTGCCGGGTACCACCGGTCGCGGCACGCTGCGCGCCGGCCGGAATACGCGCGACGCGGGGAAGGCGTCGAAGTGGTTGCTGTAGCCGTTTTCGGTCGCGCGGTGCGTGACCCGCCGCAACGCATAACGCGCATTCAGCGCCGGGTTCGGATGCTCGGTCAGCGTGAAGGCGCCGCCGGCATGCAGGCTGTTGCATGTGCTTTCTCCGCTGGCGGTCGAGGCCTCGACCTGGCTGGCCTGAGAGCGCAGGTTCAGCATCTTCGCGCCGCCGTCGACCGTGGTGCGCAGGTGAGGGTAGTCGTACACCGTGCCGCGCCCGGCGCTGCCGGCAGCACTTGCCGCCAACGCGGTGCTTGGCTGCGCGCAGTCGTAGTCCGAGCCGCTGAAGTTCTGCGTCACGAGGCGGCCACCGGCCTCGAACCGCATCACAGTGTCGGGCCAGTTGCGGTCGTCGCCGCGGCCGCGCATCACCAACGGGCCGCCGTCGCAGTCGGCGATCGCATCCGGCGCGTCGGCTAGTACCAGCGTATGCGCGCCGGCGGCGAACGTGAAGAAATAGAAGATGCCTTCCTGCTCCATCAGGCGCGTGATGAAGTCCAGCGGTGTCTCGTCGTACTGCACGCAGTACTCGCGCACGTCATAGCTGCCTGCCAGCTGGTTCTCGAAGACGATGCTGTTGGCGTTCAGGACGGCTTCGATAATCTCGACCGGCGTCTTGTTCTGCCAGATCACGCGGTCGCGCGACAGCGACAGCAGCCACAGCGCCGGCACCATCTCTGCGCTGTAGTACGCGAAGTCGGTATCCATCCCGGACTGCAGGAAGCGGCTGACGATGCCGCTGAAATGCCGGGTCATGCCGTCCGGGTGGGTGACGGTCACGGTGGCGGATGTGCCGACGATGGTCGCCGGATCGAGCGTCACCTCGGAGGATTTCAGCGACAGGCTGAAGCCGAAGGGGCGCGACAGTTCCTCGGTGCCGGCGAAGCCGTCGACCAGCAGCTTGTCCTTGCCGAACGCGGTGCTGACCGAGATGCGGAGCGAATCCTGCGTGTAGCCGGTTCTCATGACACCTCTCCGTCGGAGAGTTCGAAGCGAAAGCCGCTGCGCACATCCACCGTCAGCCGCACCCGGCTGAATTTCGTGTGGGCGGCAAGCCGCTCGAGTACTTGCGAGGCCAGTTCGGGCAGCAGCGACTGGGTAATGATGTGGTCGATATTGCGCGCGCCGCTCTCCACCTCATGGCAGCGCGCGGCAATGGCCTCGGCCGCATAGTCGTCCCACGTGAAATCCGCGCCGTGGTGGCGGCGCAGGCGGTCGGCGAGTTGCGCGAGCTTTAGCCCGACGATGCGCCGCAGTTGCGCATCCGGGATCGGACGGTAGGGAACGAGCACCACGCGGCCGAGGAAAGCGGACGGGAACTGCCGCAGCAGCGCGGGGCGCAGCGCCTCGTTGATCTCGGCCGCGCCGGCATCGGGGTTGCGCGCGCACACCCCGGCGACGACATCCTGGCCGGCATTCGAAGTCAGCAGGATCAGCGTGTTGCGGAAGTCAATGGTCGTGCCCTCGGCGTCGTCCATCGTACCCTTGTCGAACACTTGGTAGAAAAGCTCCAGCACATCCGGGTGCGCCTTTTCCATCTCGTCCAGCAGGATCAGGCTGTACGGCTGGCGGCGTACCGCCTCGGTCAACACGCCGCCGCGCCCGTAGCCGACATAGCCGGGCGGCGCACCCTTTAGCCCGGCTACCGAGTGCGCCTCCTGGAACTCGGACAGGTTCACCGTGATCATGTGCTGCGTGCCGCCGTACAGCAGTTCGGCCAGTTGGCATGCGGTCTCGGTCTTGCCGACGCCGCTCGGGCCGGCAAGCAGGAACACGCCGACCGGTTTGGCCGGATCGTCGAGCCCGGCGCGATGGCTGCGTATGCGCCGCGCAATGGCATCGAGCGCGTCGTCCTGGCCGATGATCCTTTCCTTCAAGCGATCGTGCAGTTGCAGTACGGTCTGCTGCTCGTCGGCGAGCATGCGTCCGAGCGGTATGCCGGTCCAGCTCGACAATACGTCGGCGACCGCCTCGCGGTCGACCGTGCTGCCGCCGGCATGGGCAACGCGCGCGCACGCGGTATCGAGCACGCCGATCGCCTTGTCGGGCAGCTGCCGCGCGCGCAGATAGCGGTGCGACAGCTGCACGGCGTCGCGCAGCGCGCCTTCATCGATCCGCAGCCGGTGGTGCTGTTCCAGCCGGGGCAGCACGCCGCGCAGCATCTCGACGGCCACATCCTCGTGCGGCTCGTCGATCTTCACCACCTGGAAGCGACGCGTCAGTGCCGGGTCGCGCTCGATGAACTGCTTGTACTCGGACCAGGTGGTCGCTGCGATGGTGCGCAGCTCGCCGCGCGCCAGCGCAGGCTTGAGCAGGTTGGCCGCGTCGCCCGCGCCCTCGCTGCCGCCGGCGCCGATCAGCTGGTGTGCTTCGTCGATGAACAGCACGACCGGCGGCACGGCGGCCTTGACCTCGACGATTACCTCCTTCAGGCGCCGCTCGAACTCGCCGCGCATGCCGGCGCCGGCCTGCAACAGCCCGAGGTCGAGCGCACGCACCGAGACGCCCTGCAGCGCAGGCGGCACCGTGCCGGCGACGACGCGCTGCGCGAAGCCCTCGACCACCGCCGTCTTGCCGACACCGGCCTCGCCGGTCAGGATTGGGTTGTTCTGCCGCCGCCGCATCAGGACTTCGATCAGCTGGCGGATTTCATCGTCGCGTCCGACGACCGGGTCGAGCGCGCCGGTGGCGGCCTGCGCGGTCAGGTCGTTCGTGTACTGGTCGAGCGCGGGTGTCTTCGTGCGTGCCGCCAGGGTCAACGAAGCGGCGGCTGGCGCGCCGGCGCGGCCGCGCAATTCGGTGCGCAGCGCCTCGCGCGGCAGTTGCAGCAGGTTCGGTGCCGACTCAAGCAGCAGTCCGCGCATGGCGCTCGACTCGAGCGCCGCCAGCAGCACGCAGCCGGCATCGATTTGCGACTCGCCCAGCTGCATCGACGCAATTACCCACGCCTGCTCGAGCAGCGGCGGCAGGTGCTCGGACAGTACCGGCGTGCGGCCGTTGCCGCGCTTGAGTCGCTCTAGTGCCTGCTGCAACTGCTCCCGCGTGCGCGGCAGCGACAGCCGGAAATGCGCGAGCAGCGCGGCCAGCGAGCTGTCGTCGCTGCGCAGCAGCTCGGCCAGCAGATGTTCGGGATCGACCGAAAAATGCGTCTGCTGCGCGCACAGTTCGGCCGCGCGCTCCATCGCGGCGCGGGTCTCGGCATCCAGCCGCAGGATCAGCGTTCGCAGTTCAGTGCTCATGGCCGGCAGATTCGAAAGTGAAGCGCGCGCCGTGGGCGGCATCGCTCATCCATGCATTCCATCCGAGGCGCGGCGCGCCGTCGGCTCCGAGGCGTCCGGCGGGCACCTCGTCGGCGGCGGGTCGCAGGCACACTTCGACGCGCAGCGCCGCTGGCAGGAAGTGTCGCACGGCAGCCTTGAAATCGTCATGCAGTTCGCCGCCGGGCAGCAACTGCAGAACGCGTGCGAGCGGCTGCTCGTCGGCGTAGAGCCGGATGCCGGCTGCCTGGTCCCAGACCCGGCGCCCGACGAAGGCAGTGCGTCCCAGTTCGGGCGGGCGCCGGGCATCGCCCACCGCCATCACTTCGTCGTCCTCCAGCCGCTGCCAGCCGCCGACGAACTGCTCGCCCGCGAATGGCATACCGTAGCGATCGGTAAGCAGCGCGCACAGCGCCGCCATCGAGCGCGGCGCGCCGCCGAGCAGGCCTGCGTGGCGCAGCCTTGGCCGCTGGCCGACGTGTTCGCCGGCCTCCAGGCCGCACAGCCGCGAACTCGCGCGTGCGACGGTCGATGCCTGCGGCGAGGCCCAGCCCAGCCCGGGCCGGCGCCGCTTCCGGTTCAGGTAGAACAGCGAGATCAGCCGATGATGAAAGATGTCGAGGAAGTCGGCCGTGGCGAAATCTTTCGCGCCCTGGCGCTCGAGCAGCATTTCGGTGAAGGCGGTCGGCAGCGGCCCGGCGTGACCGGCCAGCGACAGCACCGGCGTCGTCAGGCGGAAGGCCTCGCCGGTCGGCGGCTGCCGGGTCGCGGCCCGCACGTCGCTGGCTTCGAAGCCGAGCGACAGATGGCTGCCGAGGCGTACCGCCTCGGTCCCGGGCTCGCCGATTTCGGCGCGGCCCTCGGCGACGCCCTCGCGCTCGAGCAGGCTGATGGCCTGAAACAGGTCGAATTGCTGAGGCTGATCGAGCAGCCGCTGCAGCAGGGCGGTTTCCGGCGCGGCCATTTACACCAGCTCCCGGGCGCCGACCATCGGCTTCCACTGCAACAGGCATTCGTCGCCGCGCCAGACGCCCAGTTCGACGAAGGAGTTTACAGTGGTGTACAGCGAGAAAAAATGCGCCAGCACCGCCGAGAACAGTACGGTCGACGACCCGACGAAGGCCTCGGCGTCGAGCTCTAGGCGCAGCCCGGTGCCGCGACAATGGCCGCGCCAGGCCTCGCCGCCGATCTGGCGCGTGACCGGCCGGGCATTGAGCCCGGCGATGCCGCGGATCTGTTCAAGATCCCTGTGCTGGTCCGAAGCGAATAGCGCCAGTATCTCGCGCAGACGGTCGCGTCCGGTGTCGCCGCCGGCCAGCGTGCCGTGGTTCAGCGTCAGCAGCGACGCAAGCCGCCACACGGTCTCGGCATCCAGCGGCGGATTGCGCTGCGGCGACGGCTCGACCAGGCAGCGCATCACCAGTCCCCCCGGCATGCCCTCGCCGCGCAGCCGCGTCTCGCGCGTGACCTGCTCGGCCAGGCCGCGATTGGTACACAGCGTGCGCGCGTAGATGACGGGCGACGACGGCGCGCTGCGCATGTTGCGCTGGTCGACGAAGGACAGGAACAGGTCGGTGCCGGTGATGCCGCGCCTTAAGCTGCGTTCGCGGCGCGCAGACCAGTAGACGCCGTCGTCGGGTACGGCCGCATGCTGGAGCGAAGAAAAGTGCGGCACGGGCACCGGACGGTCCGATCCCGGGTCCGAGGCGGTCACCTGTTCAATGGTGTGGATTTCCGTGTGCGCCTCGCGCACGCGGTCGCCGACCAGCAGCACTTCGTGCCGCGTATGGTCGATCTGGACCGGCTCGGAGGTGCGCGGAAACAGATTGACCGCGACCACGCAGCCGAGGCGGATGTTGGTGGCAGCAAGCTGCCTTAGCCGGCGCGACGTACCGCCGGCATCGATCCTGAGCGTGAATTCGTCCCCGGCCAGCTTCAGCGCCCGTAGGCCGCGGATGTCGAAAAAATGGAATTTTTGCGGGAACGCGAAGTATTCCTGCAACAGGGCATAGGCCGGATGTGCGCCGGGCGCCTGCGGCAGTACGGCTTGCCCCGGCTCGAAGCCGACCCGGGCACAGGCCGATGGCGGCAGGCGCTGCAGGCGCCCGTCCTGCTGCTCGACCGCGATCGAGCGCAGGCGCACGGCCAGACATTCGAAGAGCGTGGCCACGGTGCCCCAGTCGCCGCAGAGGTGCAGTCGCAGCGTATCGAGTTCGAGTTCGGCCAGGTCGGCGCCGCGGTGTGCGGCAATCCGGAGGGCGATGCAGCCGTCATCATCGACCCGGGCGTCGGCAACCGACAATGGCCACAGCGTCGTCTCCCATGCCGTTCTGAAGCGCACTTCCTCGCCGCCATCGGCCGAGGCCACCAGCGCGCCGTGGCGCGGCACGCGCAGTCCGGCTGTCACCTTGCCCTGGCCGCCGTCGAGTTCCATCTGCACGACCGTCATCGACGGGATCGGCGCCAGCAGCGAAGGGCAGAGATTGTCCAGCAGCGCAGTCGCCACCTGCGGAAATTCGGCATCAATGTCGCGCCGCACGCGAGCGGTCAGGAAGGCGACCGACTCGATCAGCCGCTCGGTGTGCGGATCGCGCGATTCGCCGCCGTGCAGGTCGAGGCGGGCACCGACCTTCGGGTAGCGGCGCGCGAAGTCCTGGCCCTGCTCGCGCAGCCAGGCCAATTCGCGCTGGTAATAGTCGAGGATGTCGTTGTCGGTGGCGTGCATCAGGCGGCCTCCGCGGAGCCTTCCGGGGCAAGGTATTCCCCGGTGGCCAGCGTGAAATTGATGCGTCGCACGGTCTGCGCGACGCGGATGCTGGCAGCAATGGCGAACAGCGCGATGGTCTTGCCGGAACTGCCGTTGACCAGCTTCACGTCGATGTCGGCGACTCGCGGCTCGAAGACTTCGATCGCGCGCACGATCGCGGCGGCGATCAGGCGGCGGTCCGCCTCGCTTTGCGCGGAGCGCGCGCTGTAGTCCGGAATACCGTAGTCGAGCACCGTCAGCGGCGCAGCGTGGAAATCGTCGAGGGTCAGGCGCGAGCGAGAGTTCAGCAGCCGGCGCAGTTCGCGCAGCACGGAAGCCTCGACGCCCGCGACCGACAGCGCGTCACCCTGTGCGTCGGCGTCGGCGGCGCGCTGGTCGAGTTTGTCGAACAGCGGGATTGCACCGCCCGGTATCAGGCGCGACATGCCTGTTCACCTCGTCGCCGGCCTCAGCGCGCGCCCTCCGTTCAGGCGGCCGTGTTGGTGGTGATGTCCCAGCCGAAGGCGGTCTTGCCTCCGGTCGCGTTTTCCGGATCCTGCGCGGTGTACTCCATCGCGCACTTGGTGAAGTTGATGGTGAAGGTATCCATCGGTACCTTGCCCTCGCCGTAACCGCCGGTCGAGATCTGCGAGACGATCGGATTGGTCAGGGTGATTGACATCACCTCCTTGTACTCGCCGCCGGAAACGCGGCCGACCTGCAGCTTGGCCTCGCCGAGGCTGGTGCCGGCCGCACAATTGGCGTATAGCGTCGGCGTGGCGGCATCGACCACTTTCGTGAACTCCATCTCCTGGAAGCGCGCGCGTCCGGTCGATCGCTTCGAGTTCGCAACGTTCACGTCCAGCGGCAGGTCGACGGCGAAGGTCCAGGTGGCGACCATCATCGCGCCGGCCTCCGGGCCGGTGATCAGGTTTTCGCCGGCCACATCCTTGATGGTCAGCGTATAGATGTCGCCGGACAGCGGCGCCGATGACAGGCCGTCATTGAAGCTGTTGCTGCGGGCGAAATTCGGGATGTTCAGTGCGGGCATGGTTCACTCCGGTGCGATGTCACGTTGCGTGTCTGTTCGGTCAGGCCGCCGGCGCCGGCAGCTCCGCGACCATGCGGATCGATGCCGTCAGCTCTTCCATCTGGAAGTGCGGCCGCACGAACACCACGGCGGTGTACGCGCCGGGCTTGCCGGGCACCTCGCTGACGTCGATGCGGGCGGAGGCCAGCGGCAGCTTGGCCTTGGTCGCCTGCGGCGCCGACTCGTTCAGGCAGATGTAGTCCGAGATCCAGGTGTTGAGGTAGTTCTGCAGCGTGGAGCGGGTCTGGAAGCTGCCGATCTTGTCGCGCACGATCACCTTCACGTAGTGCGCGAAGCGGGAGGCTGCCAGCATGTAGGGCAGGCGCGCCGACAACTGGGCGTTGGCGTTGGCATTGTCCTTGTTGTAGACCTTGGGCTTGTTCACCGTCTGGCCGCCGAAGAAGGCGGCGAAGTTCGAGCCCTTCGAGTTCACGACCGCGATGAAGCCGAGGTCATTGAGTTCCTTCTCGCGACGGTCGGTGATGGTCACTTCGGTTGGGCACTTGAGCGCGATGTCACCCTCGTCGGTCTGATAGGTGTGTGCCGGCATGCCCTCGACCTTGCCGCCGCCCTCGACGCCGCGGATCGCGGTCGTCCAGCCGTATTTGGCGAAGGCGTCGGTGACGCGCAGGCCGAGCTGGTAGGCGGCGTTGGACCACAGGTACTTGTCGTGTTCCTTGCCATCCACGTCTTCCTCGAACGCGAACTGTTCTACCGGCACCGTTTTGGCTCCGTACGGCAGGCGCGACAGGTAGCGCGGCAGCGTCAGCGCGACATAGCGTGAATCTTCCGCCTCGCGGAATGCCTTCCAGGTCACCAGTTCGGCGCTCTCGAAAATCTTGGACATGTCGCGCGGGCCACCGAGTTCGGTAAAGCTCCGCATGTCGAACAGGGCAGGGGAGGCGGCGGCGACGAAGGGCGCGTGCGCGGCGGCCGCCACCTTCGACATGCGCTCGAGCAGCGCGACATCCTGCGGATGGCGCCCGAAATAGTAGTCGCCGATCAGCACGGAGTAGGGGTTGCCGCCGAAAGTGCCGTATTCCTCTTCGTAGATCTTTTTGAACAGCACGCTGGTGTCGTAGTCGACCGCCGTCTCGAGATCATTCAGCAACTCCTTCTTGCTGACTGCCATCAGGCGGATCTTCAGCCGCGTCGAGGTCTCGGTGCCGAACACGAAATCGTGCAGGCCGCGCCACGAGGCTTCCAGTGCCTGGAATTCCGGATGATGGAGAATCGCGTTGACCTGTTTCGTCAGCAGGTCGTCGATCTCGGCGATGCGCTCGTTGATCATCGCGACCACGCCCTTGTCCGGGCTGAACTTCATGTCCTCGTCGAGAATCTGCGAGGCGAACTGGCCGATCAGCTTCTTCGCATAGATTTCCTGCGAAGGCTCATTGGCCATTTTGCCGTTCTGGACGATCTGGTCGAGCAGGCTGCCAGAGCCCGATGCGCCGGAGCCGGATGCGGAGGATTTCGTGTCTGCCATGTCAATCACCTGTGAGGTTCAGGAGCCGGGCGCCGTCACTCGGCTGCCGGTGCATCGTCGGCTTTCTTGCCGGCCTTCTTGTCGTCTTTCTTGTCGTCCTGCTTGTCTGCCGCCGGCTCGTCGGTCGCTGCGCGCAACTGCTTGAGCTCGTCGGTGTTGCCGACCACGTTGGCCAGCAGGCCGTCGAGGTCGTCGTTGCCATCGAGCTTGGCCAGCAGGTCGCGCAGTTCGAGGCGGGCCTGCAGCAGCTTCTGCAGACGCGGCACCTGCTGCACGATGGCTTCCGGATGGAAGTCGGCGAACTTGCGGAAATCGAGTTCCACCTTCAGGTTGCCTTCGCCCTTCATCGTGTCCGCCACGCTCATGTCGAGGCGGGGCCCGATCTTGGCGAGGATGTCGTCGAAGTTGTCGCGGTCGATCTCGACGAAGCGGCGGTCCTTCATTTTCGGCGGCGCCGATGCCGGCTTGCCCATCAGGTCGGCCATCACCCCGACGACCAGCGGCAACTCTCGCTTCTCGATCGCGTCGCCGATCTCTACGTCATAGGTGATCTGAACGCGGGGCGGACGATTGCGCCCCATCCACTTCTGCAAGCTCTCAGCCATAGATCCTTACCCCTTCCAGGAAACCCGCGGTTTGCCATGGGTCCGGTGCCGGACCCGCAAATTTGGTTCTTCGCAACAATACTAAATCATACTTTAGTATGAGTGCAAGAAAAAAATTTATCGATGGCAATTTTTTCAGCGCAGCTTGTTCAGCAGCTTGTCGGCCATCACCGCCGCGAGCCGGCTGCGCATGCGCGTCAGTGAAAGCCGCTCCTGCTCGACCCTGGCGGCTTCCTGTATCTGGTCGATCAGGCGCGCCTTGGCCTTGTCGATCGCGTGCTGGTTCATCTGCAGTTCGGCGCGCAGCTGTTCGCGCCGGTCGATTTTTGCCGACAGGTCGCCGAGCGAGTCGGTAATCGCGTGCCACGGGCTGGCCCCGCCGTCGGCGCTGCCCTCATAGAGCTGGGAAAACAGCTGGCTCAGGTTCTCGCCAAGGTCGGACAGCGTCTCGGCTGAGTGCGGCTGTCCGTGCTCGGCCGAGATCGACGAGATCGCACGGTCGACCAGCAGGTTGGTTTCCGCGACGCGCCGGGCGAGGTCGCCGAAGCCCGGCGGCAGTCGTCCCGGCGTTTCGTCGTCGTCGCTGCCAAGATCCGGCTCGAGGCGGGTGCTGCTCGGCGTCGGGCTGCGTCGCGCAGGCGCACCGGCCGACCCGTTGAAGGCGCGGCCGAACGGATGGTCGGGCGAGTGCTCCCGGCGCGATCCCGGCTGGCCGGCCTCGTCGCCCTGCCACTCCCCGTCCTGCGAAAACGGTGGCTTCTGCATGGATTGAGTTGCTCCTTTTGCTACGCCGCTTGTTCAGACTAAAGTATAATACGCGATATATCCGCAAAGAAACAATCAAAGAAACAATGTGAGGCAGTAGTTTTTTGGGCAGGCCTGCCCGGGGAGGAGCATTGCTGGGCATGGTTGATTTCGGGGCGCTCGCCCTGCTGGCAGCGCTGGGCGTGCCGGTGCTGACTGCGGCGTTGGTCATGGCGCTGCGGCGGCGCTCCCGCGTGCGGCAGGCGGCGGTGCGCATCGACAGCCTGCTACAGGAACTCGCACGGCGGCGTGCCGAGTTGCGCGATGCCGACCTCGAGCGTTCGCGTTTCCTTGCCGCTTTCAGCCACGACCTGAAGCAGCCGATGCAGGCCGTCAACCTTTACCTCGATGGCATCGAGCGCAGCCTCGCTACGGCCGGCATGGAGGCCGCGGAACGCGCCCGCGCTCTGGAGAGCCTGCTCCGGCTGAAGCAGGGCATTGGTTACATGAACGAGGTCTTCGATTCGGTGCTCGACATTAGCCGTCTCGACAGCGGTGCGCTGGCGGTGGACGCCGAGCGTGTCCACCTGCAGTCCTTCTGCGAACACTTGCTGCGGCAGCACCAGCGCGTCGCCGATGATCTCGGCCTCGCGCTGCATCTTCGCGCCAACGACATGGGGCGGGCTTACGCGGACACCGACCCGCGGCTGCTCGAGCGCATCTTGCGCAATTTCATCAGCAATGCGCTGCGCTATACGAGGCGCGGCGGGATCCGCGTCAGGATCTCGGAGCGCGACGGCCGCTGCCGGATCGCGGTGGTCGATACCGGGTCCGGGATCGCGGCCGGCATGCGCAGGAAAATCTTCGAGGAATTCAAGCGCGGCGACAGCGCGGCCATGGCCGAGCAGGGCGTCGGCCTCGGACTGTCGATCGCGCGGCGGCTCGCCGGCCGCATCGGCGCCAGCGTGTCGGTGCGCAGCCACGTCGGGCTGGGCTCGGTGTTCGCGATCGACCTTCCGCTGTGTACCCATGACCCGTCCGAGGCCGAGGCCCGGGCTATGCAGGAGGAGCGCCTGCTGCGCGGCGTCCTGACCGAGGTCGTGGTCAGGCCGCCTGCGAACACGCTGCTGGTCTGCCTCGATGGCGATCCCGAGGTTGCGCATGCGCTCGGTCTGATCGCGCCCGGGCTGGGGGTGGAAGTGCTGGCCGCCGCCTCGTCCGCGGAGGCGATCCGGGAACTGGCGCGCATCGACCGCGTGCCCTCGGTACTGCTGGTCGATGCGCGCCTGCCATCCGAACCGGCGATGCAGGCGGTGATGCGCATCAACGAGGAGTTCAATGCCGAGTTCCCGCTGATACTTTGCAGCGACGAGCCGCTGCTCGCCGAGCCGGATCCGGGCCGGGGTGCGCGCGTCAGCGTGCTGATTCGCCCGTTCGGCGCGGATCGCCTGCGCGAGGCGATCAACCGCAGCCTGTCGAGCCTGCAATCCTGACCCGAACGGCGCGCGAGGCCGGCGTCGCCGTTGCCGTCAATTGGTATTTTTGAACAGCCCCAGCCGCTGCGCCACCAGCACGGCCTGCGTGCGGCTGGCGACATGCAACTCGCGGAAGATGCTGCCGACATGGGACTTGGCCGTGATCTCGGTGATGCCGAGGCTATCGGCAATGTCCCGGTTACTCATGCCGTGGCAGATCATCGACAGTACCTGCACCTGCCGGTCGGTCAGTGCGATGCGGTTGAGCCGCGAACTGTCGGCCAGTCCGTGAGCGGACAGCCAGCTGCCGCGCAGCAGGGTGCCGGCTATGGCCTGGGCGATGATCGTCACCGTGCTTTCGAGCGGTGCCGCCTTGCTGATGAAGGCCGACGCGCCGGCGCCGATCGCGGCCCCGACTTGCAACTCGTCATCGTTGCCGGAGATCGTGATTACGCGGACCGACGGGCCGAGTGCCGTTACCGCGCGTATCGCCTCCAGGCCGCCAAGGCCGGGCAGGCCCAGATCCATCAACACCCACCATGGATGGTCTTTCTTGCGGCGCAAGTCGGCCTTCAGCTGGGCGATGCCGGTCTCGGCATCGGCGCAGGTTTCGAGCCGGAGTGCGGGAAAGCGCGCGCGCAGCGCATCGGCAAGCGCGACGCGGATCATCGGGTGATCGTCGATGATCAGCAGGGAAGCAGCGGTAGTCATCGGCGGCGATTGTAACGGAGCGGAGCGCGTGCCGGCGTTTCAATGCAGGGTGGCGATGGCCAGCAGCAATCCGGCCAGCACGATGCACAGTGCGAGAGCGGCAAGCATCGGCGATCCGCCTCGGCGCTGTTCTGCCGCCGGCGGCAATTCGCAGGCCGGCAGCGACGACAGCACGTCGAGCGACGCCAGCGGCAGGTGCTGCCAGTGTTCGCGCGCCAGGCCCGATTCCGGCGCGCTATTGGAGGCTATTGCGTCGGTGCCTTCCTGCTGCAGGAAATGGTCACGCGGCAGCCCGAGTGCCTGGGCGACCCGGCGCGCGCAATCGACGCGGTGCGCGTCGTTCACAAAGCCCTCGTCATTCCCGCTCTCGAGGGACTGCACCTGCTGGTCGCCGAGGCCGGAGAGCATCGCGAGTATCGAAACCGACAGCTTGTGCTCGCGTCGGGTGCGCTCGATTTGCCGGCCGAGCACGGAGGGTAGGGCGCCGGTCTTCATCATGCCCGTCCGCCATCATCGGCGCAGGGCACGCCGGCGACCGCATGGCGCGCCTCGTCAACCAGCACGAGCCGGACGCGATAGAAGGTCTTCTGTTCCGGCGTCAGCAGCCGTCGCAGCGAGACCGACAGCCCGCCGCCGTTGCGCATTCTGAGCCAGCCATCGGCCTCGGGCGCGCTGGCTGCGGTCGATTCGAGATGGCTGATCTCGCTGTCGCCGGCCGAGAGTATGCGCAGCTTGTCCCAGAACAGGCCCGAGCCCGCGTAGCGGTCGAGCGGCTCCATCAGCCGGAACCAGCCGTCGGCCATCGCGACGAGCGCGAAGTGATGGTCGAGCAGGCCCGTGGCCTCGTGCGCATCGTCGTGGCGCGAGTCGACCAGCAGGTCCCGCACGCCCGAGAAATCGAAAGCCTGCGGCTCCAGCAGCAACAGGTGGCAGGACTGGCCGCCGCACTCTACCGTCCCCATTCGGATCTGCAGCAACTGGGCCTGCCGGTCTTGTCTTTCGAGCAGCGCGCGCACGCGCTGGTTGCCGGCCGGCTGCACCGCGACGAACAAATCTTCCAGCGTGCGCCCCGAGAGGTCGGGATAGCCCAGCTGGCGGCGGGCCTCGGCTGTGGCGAACAGCAGTTGTCCGTCGCGGCCCGCGACCAGCGCGCGCGCCGGCATCTGGTAAAAGGCCTGGGCCAGCACGCGCAAGTCGTGCACGGCCTCGTTCGCCGCCGACACCAGGGCGCGCTGCAGCCGCTCGTCGCGCTCGCCGCGGCGTGCGGCGAACAGTTGCAGCAGCGCGGCGCTCATCGCCAGTTTCAGCAGCAGCCACAGCATCCCGGCGCCCTCGAGCAGCGGCACAGTGGATGCCGCCGGTGCTGCGGCCCCAGCCAGCAGCAGCGCCGCCACCAGCCACAGCAGCGCCGCTGCGCCGCAGGCGAGCGCCAGCACGGCAAGCGCTCGAGTGGATTCGCGGAACAGCCGCGCGTGGCGCGCGCACTCCGCGCCGGCGCCGATCAGCGCTACACACAGCAGCACCGAGGCCAGCAGCGCGCCGCTGATGCCGGGGCCGGTGGCCGGCAAGGCCTGCGTGCCGGCCGCCAGCGCGCTTGCGGCAACCAGCAGTAGCGGAGCGAAGCCCCGGCCGCCGGGGGCACGGTTGGCCGCGGCCCCCGCGAGCGCCGCGACCGCGACGAGGTCGCCGGCGAGGAAGGGAGTGAGGTCACCGGCGAGACCATAGCCGTCGGCGACCACGACCGCCAGCGGGTGGCAAAGCCCGGCTGCCATGGCGAGCCAGCCGAATCCCTCGGCAACGCCGGGGCGGCCCTCACGTGGCAGGGCCGGCAGCGCCAGCAGCGCGAGGACGACGCTGGCGAGCACGAAGAAGAGGGCATGCCCGACGCCGACGCTCATGGCTCAGCCTCTGTGCCGTCGGCCGTGGCGGCGGCGGACGATTTGCCTTGGACATCGGCCGGCGGTTCGCCGGCGAGTTGCACCAGCCCGCTGCGGGTCAGGGTCGAGGACGTCGCCGTCGTGCCGGTATGGCCATCTGCCGGACGCCACGGCGCCGCAGGCAGCAAGGCCAGCAACAGGGCGGCCGCCGCAGCGAGGCTGGCCGCCCCCAGGCGCAGCGGTCGTGCCGGGTGCGGCGGGCGCGCAATGTGCGCAATATGCGCAATGTGCGCGCGGGCTGCCGGCCCGGTGCGGCCGCTTGCCGGTGCCGGCTCGTCTTCATCGTCGAGCGACCAGTGCGCGGCCTGAGTCCCCATCGCGCGCAGGTGGGCGGCGCAGGCGAGCGGGCGCCTGTCGTCGAACAGGGCAATCAGGCGCAGCCGGTGCGTGCCGGCGGCCACCCGCAGCAGTTGCTTGAATTCCGGTAGCGGCATGGCCTGCGCATCCGGGATGAACAGCGCATATCCCGCCGGGTCCGGGCTGTGCGCGGCGGCGCGGGTCCGGCCGGACGGCGATCCCGAAATGCGCGACAGCGCCGCGTCGAAGCGCTGCAGCATCAGGTCGGCAACGACCGACTCGAGGCGGCTGGCGCGGTAGGCCTCGACATGCCAGCCCCGCGTGCCCGCGATGGCGCGCGCCAGCGCGCCGGCATAGGCATGCAGCTTCGCCGGATCGGCGCTGGCCATCGCGACATGCAGGCCGTCCTCCGCCAGCGCTTGCTGTACGGCGGCGAAATGCTCGCGGTCGTCGGCGGGTATCGGATGGGCCATGGATGGATGCGTGTGGCCGCGCATGCGCGGATGGGCGGCAGGAACCGTCAAATTATACTTAAGTATCAGCCTTTGGCGACATAGCGGACGTCGCCGATGGCCGCATCGTGGCGCTGTTGCGAATCCGGTAACTCGCTACCGCCGAGCCATCGCGACCGGGACGCGGCAATCCGGATACCTGGTCTGTGCGCTTTCGGCAGCGGCCCGTATACTTGCATTGCTTTTTGTTAATAGACGCATTCGGATGAACGCGATCGAACGAACCCTCGACGAACTCGCCGGCACCTCCGCCGACACGCTGTACGAACGTGCGCTGGCCCTGCGACTGGGTAATGGCACGCGCGTCAATTTTCGCGCTGCCCACCGGTTCTTCCAGCTCGCCGCGTTGATGGGCCGGCTGGCGGCGCGCTACCAGCTGGCGCAGATGCACCTGCGCGGCGAGGGGCGGCCGAAAGACCGGCTGCGGGCCGCGCTGTGGATGGTGCTCGCGGTGGGCCGCGACGACCCGCGCGAGGCGCGCAGCTTGCAGCAGATGCTCGACGACATGAGCCGGTCCGAGCAGAAGGAGGCCTTCCGCCTTGCCGGCGAGTTCGAGCAGGCCGAACAGGCATTCCGCACCGCGCTGGCGGGCCGCGACCCGGCGGCGATGGTCGCCATAGGCGAGCGTCTGGCCGACGGGCGGTGCGTCGATCGCGACCCGGAAATGGCCTCGGAATGGTACCGGCGTGCGCTCGTCTTTCGCTACCCGCCGGCGCAGACCCGGCTCGGGGTGGCCTACCTGAGGGGCGAGGGCGTCGAGCGCCATGTCGACGAAGGCCGGCGCCTGCTGCGGCTGGCCGCCGGCCGCGACCATGCCGATGCGCAGCATTACCTTGGCGAGTCCCTGAGCGAGCAGATCGCCAGCCGTGCCGAGGGCGTGAAGCTGCTCGAACGGGCGGCCGCGCAAGGTCATCCGCTGGCGCAGATCCGGCTCGGCGAACTGTACAAGGATGGCGAGATTTTTTTTGCGAGCGTCCCGGGCTCGCGCCGGGAGACCGCCCCCCACCTGGTGCGGGCGCGCGAGTATTTCGAGCAGGCGGCCGCGCAAGGCATGGTCGATGCCCGGTTCGAACTCGGCCAGATGCATGCGCAGGGTCTGGGCACACGGCAGGACTTCGAGCAGGCGGCGCGCTGCTACCTCGACGCCGCCCGGCGCGGACATGCGAAGGCGCAGTTCAATCTCGGTTTCCTGTATGCGCACGGGCAGGGGGTCGAGCAGGACGACGGCCGGGCCTACCAGTGGTACCGGATCAGCGAGCGCTCGGGCCATGCACTGGCGGCCCGCAATGCGGCGCTGGTACAGCGCAAGCTGAGCGACAAGGAGAGGGAAATGGCCGACTGTCGGGTCGACAGCTTCGTGGCCGGCGGATAACGGCATTCTGTCCGATGCCGGCCGCCGGCATCGAGCGCCGCGTACGCGGCCGCCGCGCGGTACGGAGCGTTGAAGGATGCGCGGGATGAGCAAAAACAAACTGTGCAGACGATGCGTTCTCTAACCGCCCAATCAGAATCCTCCGATCGTTTCCTCTGCTAGGCTGAGCCCGCGTAATGCTACGATCTCCGCACAGTCATTCGATCTGTGGATGACGATACCTGTCATCAGCAGCCGAATGAAACTATCGCGTCGCGGCATGCTCAGATCGCAGACCTGTCGCCCGCTCCCTGCGGACGGCGACGGCTCCGCGAAACATCAACTCAATCGAGAAAGCGAGGAAATCAATGAAGACACTGGCGACTCTTCTGGCAGCAGCCCTGCTGGCCGCGTGCGGCAGCATGCCGACCGGCGCGCAGTTCGGCGAGGTCAGGCATCCCGATCCCTTCCACTCCTACATCAACTGATCGCCGTACCCCCGGTCGGCGCGCGCATCGGCGCGGCAGCTTGACCTCATGTAGAATCCGAACGGTCGTGCTTAAAAATAACAGACCGTCGGAGACAGCATGGACTTGAACTACGCGCCAGAGGACCTGGCGTTTCGCGATACGGTGCGCGCATGGCTGGCGCAGAACCTGCCGGCCGACCTCAGCCGCAAGGTGCTCAACCACCGCCGGCTGCAGCGCGACGACTATCTGCGCTGGCACCGCATCGTCCACCGGCAGGGCTGGGTCGCGCCGAACTGGCCGGTCGAGCATGGCGGCACCGGCTGGAGCCGCGTGCAGCAGCACCTGTGGGAAGAAGAATGCGCGCGCGCCGGCACGCCGCCCATCCTGCCCTTCGGCGTGAACATGGTCGCGCCGGTCATCATCGCCTTCGGCAGCGACGCTCAGAAGCGGCATTACCTGCCCCGCATCCTGTCCTGCGACGACTGGTGGTGCCAGGGCTATTCCGAACCCGGCTCCGGATCCGACCTCGCGTCGCTGAAGACGCGCGCGGTGCGCGACGGTGAGCACTACATCGTCAACGGCCAGAAAACCTGGACCACGCTCGGCCAGCATGCCGACATGATGTTCTGTCTGGTGCGTACCGATCCCGATGCGCGCAAGCAGGAGGGCATTTCCTTCCTGCTGATCGACATGAAGACGCCCGGCATCACGGTGCGCCCCATCATCACGCTCGACGAAGACCACGAAGTTAATGAAGTCTTCTTCGACAACGTGAAGGTGCCGGCGGCGAACCTCGTGGGCGAAGAGAACCGCGGCTGGACCTATGCGAAATACCTGCTCGGCCACGAGCGCACCGGCATCGCCGCCGTCGGCCGCTCCAAGCGCGAACTGGCTTTCCTCAAGCGGCTGGCCGCGCGCATCCGCAAGGGCGGCAGGCCGCTAATCGAGGATCCGCTGTTTGCATCGAAGCTGGCGTCGCTGGAGGTCGACCTGATGGCGCTCGAGATCACCGTGCTGCGTGTGATCTCGCAAGAGTCCAAACGCAAGGCCCCCGGGCCGGAGGCTTCGGTGCTGAAGATCAAGGGTACCGAGATACAGCAGGCGCTGACCGAGTTGATGGTCGAGGCGGCCGGGCCGCTGGGTCTGCCCTTCGATCCCGACTACCTCGAGGGGGAAAGCGAGCATAGCGCCGGCGGCGACGATGACGCGGCGCCGCTGATGCCCTACTACTTCAACTACCGCAAGACGTCGATCTATGGCGGATCGAACGAGATCCAGAAGAACATCATCACCCAGATGATTCTCGGACTGTGAGGCAGGGCATGGACTTCGAACTCAATCCCGAACAGCAGCAACTGGCCGACGCGCTTGCGCGCTGGGCAGAGAAGGACTACGGCTTCGAGCAGCGTAAGCAGATCGTCCGCTCGGAAGCCGGATTTTCCGAGGCGGCCTGGCAGGAGCTGGCCGAACTCGGCGTGCCGGCGCTGCCGGTGCCGTCCGATCATGGCGGTTTCGACGGCAGCGCGATCGACCAGATGGTGGTCATGCGTGCGCTGGGTCGCGCGCTGGTGGTCGAGCCGGTGTTCGCGACGGCGCTGGGCACGCATTGCCTGTCCCGCGCCGGCGGACAGGCCAGCGTGCTGGAGGCCGTGGCCGCCGGCACGCTGAGACTCGCCTGTGCGTTCGGCGAGCGGCAGGCGCGGCATGAGTTGTTCGACATCGAGACCCGGGCCGAGCGCGCCGGCACCGGCTATGTGCTGCGCGGCGAGAAGCACGGCGTGCTGCATGGCGCGCAGGCGGGTGTGCTGATCGTTTCCGCGCGCACCGGCGGAGCGCCGCGCGACACCGATGGCATCTCGCTGTTCGCCGTGCCTGCCGATGCCGCCGGCATCACCTTCCGCGATGCGCGCGGCAATGACGGCCTGCGTATCGCCGCCGTCGAACTGACCGACGTTCGCGTGCCGGCATCGGCGCTGCTCGGCGGCGAAGGCGAGGGCTGGCCGCTGCTCGAGGCCACCGCCGACCACGGTACGGCCCTGCTGTGCGCCGAGGCGCTCGGCGTGCTGGAGGCGCTGTTCGATGCCACGCTGGACTACCTGAAGACGCGCCAGCAGTTCGGCGTCCCGATCGGCAAGTTCCAGGCGCTGCAGCATCGGATGGCGGATATGGTGGTGCATCTGGAGCAGGCGCGCTCGATGGCCATGCTGGCGGCGGTCAAGGTGGCTGCCGACGATCCGGCCGAGCGGCGCCGCACGGTGTCGGCGGCCAAGGCGCGCGTCGGCCAGGCGATGAAGTTCATCGGCCAGCAGGCGGTGCAGCTGCACGGCGGCATGGGCGTGACCAACGAACTGCCCGCCGCCCACCTGTTCAAGCGGCTGGCGGCGATCGAACTGACGCTGGGCGACACCGATCACCACCTGGCGCGCTTTGCTGCGCAGCCGGGATTTGCTGCCCACGAATAAGCATTCCACGAAAGCCAAACGTATGAAGCATTTCGACAGCGCCGAGGCGCTCGAGGCCGAGGTCGGCAAGGAAGTCGCGGTCTCCGACTGGATGACGCTGTCGCAGCAGCGCGTGAACCTGTTCGCCGAGGCGACCGACGATCCGCAGTGGATCCACGTCGACGAGGACCGCGCGCGGCGCGAATCGCCGTTCGGCGGCACCATCGCGCACGGTTACCTGACGCTGTCGCTGCTGCCGCGCTTCTTCGAAGCTGAAGTTGCCTTCCCGTTCGCGAAAATGAGCATCAACTACGGCACGAACAAGGTGCGCTTTCCGTCGCCGCTGCGCGTCGGCCGCCGCATCCGCGGCCGCTTTTCGCTGCAGTCGGTCGAGCGCCACCCGGACTGCGTACAGAGCGTGTGGAAGTACACGGTCGAGCAGGAAGACGGCGAGAAGCCGGTTTGCGTGGCCGAGGCGGTGCTGAGACAGTACTACTGATCGAGCCGAGGATCGTTGTCGGTGCGGGCCTAGCCGTCATTCCGCCTCTGCAGCCATTCGCGCAGTGCCTCGTTCATTCGAGTCTGCCACCCCGGGCCTTGGGCACGGAAGGCGGCAAGGATATCGGCATCGAAGCGTACGGTAGTCGAGACCTTGTTGCCGCTGCCCGGCGGACGGCCGCGCCGGACCATGCGTTCGCCATCGAACTCGTCGGCGCGTTCGAAAAACGACTCGTCCAGTTCCGGCGCCTCGTCAGGGTCGGTCCAGGAAGTAGGCGAAGTTTTCTTGTTCACGTTCATTGGCTTTCCTCATGCTGATGATGCGCCGTTCCGCATCCCCGCGCGGCGTCCATACGACGACCACCATCCTCCCGTTCAGCCTGCCCACCGTGATCCAGCGCTGCTCAGCGTACGCCTTGCGGAGATCCGCTGCAGTGAAGTGGTGGCCAGCGAATACCTCCGCCGCGCGGGCAAAGTCCAGACCGCGGTCCTGCAGCGTGCGTTCGCGTTTTGCAGGATCGTAGGAAATCAGGAGTTTCATTATTGTAGTAACAAAAATTGGTTCATCCAAGTCAAAAATGACTGTAGATGTTAAATTTTTGTTACCGCCCCGACGGCCAAGGAAGGGTGCCGTGCAAGAAAAAGCTTGGCGGGCGAACGTGGAGGGGAGAAAAAGTCGTGCCGGAGGAACACCCGCCGGCACGCCCGGAAAACGGCGCTGCGGGAAGCGTCAGCGCCGCTGGTACTGCGCCGATCCGAACAGCATTTCCGTGGCCTTCTTGTCCACCAGCGGCTTTCTCAGGCTGGCCAGCACCTCGACGCCGCGCTGCACCGCCGGCCGTGCGGCGATGGCGTCATGCCAGCGCTTCGCGTTCGGATAATCGGCCCAGTCTATGCCCTGGTTTTTCCATGAGCGCGTCCATGGGAAGGCGGCGATGTCGGCGATGGTGTACTCGTCGCCGGCAAGGAAACGGTGCTGCGCCAGTTGCTTGTCCAGCACGCCGTACAGGCGCTTCGCTTCGTTGGTGTAGCGGGCCACCGCATAGTCGATCTTTTCCGGTGCGTAGATGCGGAAGTGATGCGCCTGCCCGAGCATGGGGCCGAGGCCGCCCATCTGCCACATCAGCCACTGCAGCACGGTGAACTTCTCGCGGTCGGTATCGCCGAGGAAGCGGTTCACCTTGCCGGCGAGGTAGACCAGAATGGCGCCGGATTCGAACAGCGACATCGGCTGTCCGTCCGGGCCATCGGGATCGACGATGGCGGGGATCTTGTTGTTCGGCGAGATCGCGAGAAACGCCGGCTTGAACTGGTCGCCCGCCCCGATGTCGACATGATGCACGCGGTACGGCAAGCCGCACTCCTCGAGCATGATGTGCACCTTGTGGCCGTTGGGCGTGGCCATCGAGTAGAGGTCGATCATTGCCGCGTCACCGGCAGGTCCAGCGACTCGCCCGGCAGGCTGACGTATTTCGCCAGTTCCAGTTTCGCGATCGCATTGCGGTGCACCTCGTCCGGCCCGTCGGCCAGACGCAGCGTGCGGTTGTGTGCCCATAGCTGGGCCAGGGGGAAATCGTCGGAGACGCCGCCGCCGCCATGCGCCTGGATCGCCCAGTCGATCACCTGCTGCGCGACGTTCGGCGCCAGCACCTTGATCATCGCGATCTCGGTCTTGGCGACCTTGTTGCCGACCGTGTCCATCATGTAGGCGGCTTTCAGCACCAGCAGGCGCGCGCTGTCGATCATGATGCGCGATTCGGCGATGCGCTCGCGCCAGACGCCCTGCTCGGAGATCTTGCGGCCGAAGGCCACGCGCGAATCGAGCCGGCGGCACATCAGCTCCAGCGCCCGCTCGGCAGTGCCGATGGCGCGCATGCAGTGATGGATGCGGCCCGGGCCGAGGCGGCCTTGCGCGATCTCGAAGCCGCGACCTTCGCCCAGCAGCATGTTCGACGCCGGCACGCGCACGTTGTCGAAGATGATTTCGCAGTGGCCGTGCGGCGCATCGTCATAGCCGAACACCGACAGCGGCCGCACGATGGTGATGCCCGGCGTCTCGGCCGGCACCAGGATCATCGACTGCTGCGCATGGCGCGGCGCTTCGGGATCGGTCTTGCCCATCAGGATGAAGATCTTGCAGCGCGGATCGCCGGCGCCGGAGATCCACCACTTGCGGCCATTGATCACGTAGTCGTCGCCGCGGCGCTCGATGCGGGTACCGATGTTGGTCGCGTCCGACGAAGCCACGTCCGGCTCCGTCATCGCGAAGGCCGAGCGCATCTCGCCGCGCAGCAGCGGCTCCAGCCACTGGCGCTTGTGCTCCTCGCTGCCGTAGCGCTCGATGGTCTCCATGTTGCCGGTGTCGGGCGCGGAGCAGTTGAATACCTCGGGCGCCCACGGGATACGGCCCATGATCTCGCACAGCGGCGCGTAATCGAGGTTGGACAGGCCCTCGGGCGCGCGCGGCGATTGCGGCAGGAACAGATTCCACAGCCCCTGTGCGCGAGCGATCGGCTTCAGGTCCTCGATGATCTGAGTCGGCAGCCAGCGGTTGCCTTGCTCGTGGCCGTTGCGGTCCACTTCCTCCTTGTAGGCGCGCTCGTTCGGGTAGATGTGTGCATCCATGAACTGCAGCAGTTTCTCGCGCAGGGCCTGGCAGCGGTCGGAATAGGCAAAATCCATCGTCGTCTCCTGGTGGGTGTCGCTATTGTTGGTGATGCCGGTGTCTCGTCGGTGTTCGTCGGTGGCAGGCGCTTCTCTGCAAGCGCTTTTCTACAGGTGCTTCTCGCCGGAGGCATAGCCCCAGCCCATCTCGGCCATCGGCCGCGCCGCCTGGCCGTTGCGCAGTGCCTGTTCGCTGGATGCCGTGCCGTCCTGATAGCGCTTCATGATGCCCTGCAGGATGCCGGCCATGCGGAACATGTTGTAGGCGAGGTAGAAGCGGAAGTCCTGCTTGTCGATCGCGATGCCGGTGCGTTCGCTGTAGCGGGCGACGTACTCGTCTTCCGACGGAATGCCGAGCGCGGCAAGGTCCAGCCCGCCGATGCCGCGGAACAGGCCGGGCGCGATGTGCCAGCTCATGCAGTGGTACGAAAAATCCGCCAGCGGGTGGCCCAGCGTCGACAGTTCCCAGTCGAGCACGGCAAGGATGCGCGGCTCGGTCGGGTGGAAGATCAGGTTGTCGAGCCGGAAGTCGCCATGCACGATGGTCGTGATCTCGCCGTCGGGGATGTGCTTCGGCAGCCAGTCGATCAGCGACTCCATCGCCGGAATGTGCTCGGTTTCGGCCGCCTTGTACTGCTTGGTCCAGCGGTCGATCTGGCGCGCGAAATAGTTGCCCGGCTTGCCGAAGCTCTCGAGCCCCAGCGCCCGATAGTCGAGGCTGTGCAGTTGCGCGATCACGCGGTTCATCTCGTCATAGATCGCGCCGCGCTGCACCGGCGTCATGCCGGACAGTGACTGGTCCCACAGCACGCGGCCGTCGATGAACTCCATCAGGTAGAACGCGCGGCCGATCACGGATTCGTCGAGGCACAGCGCGTACTGCCGCGCGGCCGGGAAGCCGGCCTTCGACAGCGCATCCATTACGCGGAACTCGCGGTCGATCGCATGCGCCGACGGCAGCAGTTTGGCGGCCGGCGCGGGCTTGGTGCGCAGCACGTAATGCCGGTCGCCGGCGGTCAGCTTGAACGTGGGATTGGATTGGCCGCCCTTGAACTGCGCGATCTGCAGCGCGCCGGCAAAGCCGTCGACCTGCGTGCGCAGGTAGGCGCCCAGCGCGTCGAGATCGACCTTCATCCGTTCCGACACGGGTTTAGTGCCTTCGAATTCTTCGTACATCGTGTGTCTCCGTGCCTGTGGTTCCCGGGCGCGCTCAGATACCGCGCGACCGGCGGTACTGGTGGAACAGCGCCTCCATGGTCGTGCCCCGCGATTCGGCCTGCAGCAGCGACGGCGGCGAATAGTTCACCACGCGCACCACCCAGTCGGCCGGATGCTGCCCGACGTCGAGCACGTTGATGCAGCCGGCGGTTTGCGCAATGTTGCCCATGAACAGTCGCTGGCCGCTAAGCGCGTACGACAGGATCGCCCGGTTCACGCCCCCGTGCAGCACCAGCAGCACCGTATCCCATTCGGCATCGGCGCGCAGGCGATCGACGGCGGGATGGATACGGTCCATCAGCTCGCCGATGCTCTCGCCGCCGAGGAAGCGCTTGTGCTCGGGCGCGATGCCTTCGAAGGCGCCGGTGAAAGCCTCCTTCAGTTCGGCGTCGGGTATGGCGGCGAGCTTGCCGCCGCGGATCTCGACCAGATCCGGCCACTCCTCGAGCGCGATCGGCTGCCCGGTCTCGGCCAGCACGCGGGCAGCGGTCTCGACCGTGCGCGGCAGGCCCGAGACGATCACGCGGTCGAAGCGCACGCCGTGGTCGGCGAACACCCGGCCGGCGGCGCTCGCCTGCATCCGGCCCTGCTCGTTGAGCGGCACCATTTCCGGCAGCACCGGCTTGCCGGCGGCGTCGAAGTAGGTGACGCTGCCATGTCGCATCAGGTAGACCCGGCGGCGGGGATTGAAACTCATGGGGCGGTCTCGCGTGAGGTGGTCAGCTGTAGCGGGGTGCGCGCTTCTCGAGGAAGGCGCTGATGCCCTCGAGGCCGTCGCGATGGTGCAGGCTGTCGACGAAACTGCGCTTCTCGCTGTCGAAGTGGGCGGCCAGCGTGTTGGATGGCGCCTCGCGCAGCAGGGCCTTGATGTTCATGGTCGCCTGTGGCGACAGGGCTGCCAGCCGCTCGCTCCAGGCCAGCGCGGCGTCGAGTGCGCCGCCATCGGGCGCGATGCGGTTGACCACGCCGGCCTCGTGCAGCCGCGCCGCGCTCACCGGCTGGCCCTCGAGAATTATCTCCGTTGCCAGCTGGCGCGGCAGCGCCTGCGACAGGAACCACGAGCCGCCGCCATCGGGCGTCAGGCCGACACGGGCATAGGACATCACGAACTTCGCCGACTGCGCGGCGACGATCAGGTCGCAGGCCAGCGCCAGCGAGAACCCGGCGCCGGCGGCCGGACCCTCGACGGCCGCAATCACCGGCTTGCTGCCATCGCGGATGGCGGCGATCCAGCCGTGCAGCTGGTCGATCGAATCGGCCTGCACCGTGCGCTCCTTCGCGCGGTTTTCCAGCAGCCGGTTCAGGTTGCCTCCGGCGCAGAAGACGTCGCCGGCGCCGGTCAGGACGATGGCGCGCACCTCGGGGTCGCGCTCGGCCGTCTCCAGCGCCTCGACGCCGGCGGCATAGATGTCCGGATGCAGGGCATTTCTTGCGCCGGGATTGGATAGCGTGAGGATCAGCGTCTGGTCGCGTCGCGACGCGAGGAGTTCGGCAGGCATGGGATTTCCGGTCTGGTAATGACCGGAATGATAGACTGCGCGCACACGCTTGCAAACCACCCGCCACTGAGCGTCAGAGGAGAAGACATGATCACGCTACACGGTTTTTCGGCCAGCAATTACTACAACAAGGTCAAGCTCGTGCTGCTCGAAAAAGCCATACCGTTCGAAGAAAAACTGCAGTGGCTCGACGGTTCGCCCGAGCTGGCGGCGCGTTCGCCGCTGGGGAAAATCCCGTTCATCGAGGCGAGCGGACAGACGCTGTGCGAGTCGCAGGTGATCATCGATTACCTCGAGTCCGCGTACCCGCAGCAGCCCTTGCTGCCGAAGGATCCGCTGGCCGCGGCCAAGCAGCGCGAACTGATCCAGTTCATCGAACTGCACCTCGAACTGGTCGCGCGCGAGCTGTACGCGGAGGCGTTTTTCGGAGGGAAAGTCAGCGACGAGACCAAGGAAAAAGCGCAGCGCCTGCTCAAGCGCAATGCCGAAGCATTCGGCCGCCTCGCGAAGTTTTCGCCGCATGTCGGCGGCGCGGAATTCACGCTGGCCGACTGCGTCGCCTACGTCCACCTGCCGCTGGTGAGCATGGCCTCGAAGGCGATCTACGGCGAGGACGTGCTGGCCGCGTATCCGGTCAAGGACTACCTGAAACTGCTCGGCGAGCGTGCGTCGGTCCAGCGAGTAGCCGCCGACCGCAAGGAGAACACGATCGCGATGCAGAAGTGGCGAGCCGAGCGCAAGGCCGCCGGCTGAACGCGGTTCGGCGATGCGAAACGGCCTCCGCGGAGGCCGTTTTTATTTTCAAAAGCCGCTCTTTCCGGGGCGCTCAGAGGCGCGACAGGCGCTCGATGGCGGTGTTGAGCGTCTGGTCCTTCTTGGCGAAGCAGAAGCGGATGATGCCCGTTTCGCGTGGCGTGTCGTAGAAGGCCGAGACCGGGATCGCTGCCACGCCGAATTCCGTCGTCAGCCAGCCGCTGAACTCCGCCTCGGGCATATCGGAGATGGCGCGATAATCCGCGCACTGGAAATAGGTGCCGCGCGCAGGCAGCAGCCGGAAGCGGGTGCCGGCCAGTCCGTCGCGGAACAGGTCGCGCTTATGGGCGTAGAACGGGGCCACGTCGAGACAGGGCGTTGGATCTTGCAGGTAGGCGGCGAGCCCGTACTGCATGGGGGCGTTGACCGCGAAGACAGTGAACTGGTGCACGCGGCGGAATTCCGCCGACAGCCTCGCCGGCGCGGCCACGTAGCCGACCTTCCAGCCAGTGACATGCAAGGTCTTGCCGAAGCTTGAGACCACGAAGGCCCGCTCGGCAAGCTCCGGGGTGCGGCATACCGACTCGTGCCGCAGGTCGTCGAACACCATGTGCTCGTAGACTTCATCGGACAGGATCAGGATCTGAGTGCCGCGCACGATGTCCGACAGCGCCGCCAGGTCGGTCGGTGAAAACACCGAGCCGGTCGGGTTGTGCGGGGAGTTCACGACGATCATCCGCGTCCTCGGCGTCACGGCTGCAGCGACGGCATCCCACGGCACCGCATAGCCGTTCTCACCCAGCATCATGGCCACGAACACCGGCTTGCCGCCGGCAAGCTCGATGGCCGGCACGTAGCAGTCGTAGGCCGGCTCGATGACGATCACTTCGTCGCCTTGCCGCACTGCGCACAGCATGGCCGTCAGGATGCCCTGCGTGGCGCCGGCGGTGACGGTGATCTCGGCATCGACATCGTAGGCATGGCCGTACTGGGCCCGAACCTTGTCGGCGATCGCCTGCCGCAGCGGCAGTACTCCCGCCATCGCTGCGTACTGGTTCAAGCCGTTGCGCATCGCCTCGCTGACGGCATCGATCAGCTTCGGGTCGCAATCGAAGTCGGGAAATCCCTGGCCGAGATTCACCGCGCCAGTCTCGGCGGCCAGCGCCGACATCACCGAAAAGATGGTCGTGCCGACCCGCGGCAGCTTCGATACCAGCGGTTCGAGCCGGGCAAGGCGGGTGACGTCATCGTTTTCAGCGAGCATGGGGCAGGGGGCGAAGCAAAAGCATGCTTTTATTGTACCGTTTGCACGGCAGCCGGTAGTGGCTGCCGCGCGTGCCGGGCAATCCATTGGTCCGGCGACATGATCTCGAAGCCGCCGCGCCGGCGCATCTTCCCCGCCAGCTTCAGCAGCGCCTTGTCCTTCGATATCAGGCAGGAGGCGCTGCTGGCGGCAGACAGCTCGAGGAACTTCTGATCGTCCGGGTCGCGGCAGACCGGCAGCGCGGGCAAGTCCGGCGCCACCGGCCACGCCAGCGCCGGTATCAGCGCATCGAACTCGGCCGTGGCCGCCGCCTGTGCGTCGGCATCGAGGCCCAGCTTCGCATAGGCGATCACTAGCGTCCACTCGGTGCGGCAGTCGCTGCGGGTCACGCCCTGCACCTCGCCCGCGCGCATGGCAGACAGCAGCGGCTGCCAGCGCGGATCGCGGAACACGAACAGGTCGAGGCAGACGTTGGTGTCGAGGACGATGCGTTTGGGCAGAATCTGTATCATTCGAAAAAAATTTTTCCTGGTTCGGCGGCCCTTGGCACCGGACCGCCCCGACGCCGATGCTGATCGTACTTTCGCCCGCCAAGACCCTCGACTACGAGTCCCCGATTCCCGACGTGCAGCACACGGTGCCGGATTTTATACCCCGCTCCGCGGAGCTGGTGTCGGTGCTGCGTGCGATGCCGCCGGCGGCCATCGGCAGCCTGATGAAAATATCCGATCCACTGGCGCAGCTGAATGCCGGGCGCTTCGCCAGCTGGTCGAAGAAGTTCAGCACGAACAACTCGCGGCCGTCGGTGCTGGCCTTCAACGGCGACGTCTACGACGGCCTGGATGCCCGCAGTCTCAGCGCGAAGCAGCTGTCGTGGGCACAGGATCATCTGCGCATCCTGTCCGGGCTGTACGGGCTGCTGCGCCCGCTGGACCTGATGCAAGCCTACCGGCTGGAGATGGGCACCCGGCTGGCCACCGCGCGCGGCAAGGACCTGTACGCCTTCTGGGGCGAGGCCATCACGCAGGCGCTGAACGAGGCGCTGGCCGCCGCAAAAGCCCCGGCACTGGTGAACCTTGCGTCGGAAGAGTATTTCAAGTCGGTTCGGCCGGCATTGCTGCAGTCGCCTGTGATCACGCCGGTCTTCGAGGATTGGAAGGGCGGCCGCTACAAGATCATTTCATTCTTTGCAAAGCGCGCGCGCGGGCTGATGGCGCGCTATGCGATCGATCACAAGATTACGAGGCCGGAGAAACTGAAGGCCTTCGATGCGGATGGCTATGCGTTCGATGCGCAGGCGTCGGACGATGCGACGTGGGTGTTTCGGCGCAGGATGGTTTGATGATGGGTGGCGGGTTTCGCTGCGCTCTACCCGCCCTACGCAATCACTGTGATTCACCAGAACCGTAGGGCGGGTAGAGCATGGCGAAACCCGCCGTCAACCCCGCTGCGGACCCGGCGGGTTACCAGACCTTCCACCACGGTTTGCCGGCTGCCTCGGCAGCCTTCGCCAGCGCGTCGTCCTTGTAGTTGAGCTCGTAGACCCGCTTGGCGTCGTCGCGCAGCTGCTCCATGCCCAGCGCGTCGTAGGCGAGGATCTCCAGACGCAGGGCGCTGCGCACCGAGCCGGAAGCCGGGTAGTTGCGCACGACGTTCTGCGCGCGGTTCAGCGACGCGACATAGGCGCCGCGCCGGAAGTAGTAGCGCGCGACGTGAACCTCGTACTGGGCCATGGCCTCTACCAGGTACTTCAGACGGTCTTGCGCGTCCGACGCATAGCGGCTGTCGGGGAAGCGCTCGACCAGTTGCTTGAACGCGTCGAAAGCGGCACGCGCGGCCTTCGGGTCGCGCTCGGTCGGGTCTTGCGCGCTGACGAAATCGAACAGGCCTTTTCTGTCGTTGAAGTTGGCCAGCCCGCGCAGGTAGTACATGTAGTCCACGTTCGGGTGATTCGGATGCAGGCGGATGAAGCGCTCGATGGCGGCCAGGCACTGCGCCTGCTCGTTCTGCTTGTAATACGCATAGGCGATCTGCATCTGCGCCTGCTGCGCGTACTGGCCGAACGGGAAGCGCGATTCGAGCTTCTCGAACATCTTGATCGACTTGTCGTACGCGCCGCGCTGCAGTTCGTCGAGGGCCTCGGCGTATAATTTGTCGGCGGACCAGCCCTTGGTCTCATCCGGTTTCTCGCCGAGCGAGCCGCAGCCCGACGTCAACAGGGCCAGCACGATTAACGCGAGTTTCAGGGAATTCTTCAACATGAGGGAGGTCAGGGGCGGATCCGGTATGCCGGCGATTATAGCCGATGGAAACTCGAGTGAAACCAGACAGCAAGCCTTTTGCCCCCCAGCCGATCGAGCTCGGCGCCCCCCATGATGGCGACGACGCCGAAGATGTCGATGATGTCGATGATATCGACGATGCCGAGTCCGGTGCGAGCGATGCACCCGACTGGTCGCCGATCCTGCTGACCCTCGACGCCGCGTCCGGCGGCATGCGGCTCGACAAGGTGCTCTCGACCCTGCTGCCGCAGTTCTCGCGCGCGCGCTTGCAGCAATGGATCGACGACGGTCTCGTCACCGTCGACGGCAAGTCGGCGAAGGCGCGGGCGACCATGGTCGGCGACGAGCGCATCGTCGTCCAGCCAAGGCCCGCGGATTCCGATCACGCGTTCGCGCCCGAGCCGGTGCCGCTCGATGTCGTGCACGAGGACGACGAGATCATCGTCATTGCCAAGCCGGTGGGCCTGGTCGTGCATCCGGCGGCAGGCAACTGGAGCGGCACGTTGCTCAATGGCCTGCTGCACCGCTGGCCGCACCTGGCCGGCGTACCGCGCGCGGGCATCGTCCATCGCCTCGACAAGGACACCAGCGGCCTGCTGGTCGTCGCCAGAACGCTGACCGCCCAGACCGATCTCGTACGCCAGTTGCAGGACCGCAGCATGGGCCGCGAGTATCTCGCGCTGGTCTGGGGCCAGCCGGTGTCCAGCGGCCGCATCGAGGCGGCGATCGGGCGTCATCCGCGCGAGCGGACGAAGATGGCCGTCAGCAAGTCGCCGCTGGCCAAGCCGGCCGTCACCCATTACCAGAAGGTCGCCTCCGGCACGCTCGACGGCAAGCCGGTCGCCTTGCTGCGCTGCCGGCTCGAGACCGGCCGCACGCACCAGATCCGCGTTCATCTGCAGTCAATCGGTTTTCCGCTGGTCGGCGACGCCGTCTACGGCAAGCAGCATCTGGCTCACCTGTTCCCGCGCCAGGCGCTGCATGCCGAGCGGCTGGCCTTGGCACATCCGGCCGACGGCGAGCCCTGCGAATGGCAGGCGCCCGTGCCGGCGGACTTCGACGCACTCCTACAGAGGGCGGGCATCCGGCCATGACCCTGCCGCTGGTCGACCTGTGCTGGCCGCAGTTGCCGGCTACTATCGCGGCCCTGTCGACCACGCGCCGCGGCGGCGTGAGCACCGCGCCCTATGACGATGCCGCGGGTGGTGGCGGGCTGAACCTCGGCACCCATGTTGGCGATGCGCCGCAGTCGGTCGCGGCCAATCGCGCGCGCCTGCGGACGCTGCTGCCGGCCGAGCCGGTGTGGCTCAGGCAAGTACACGGCGTGAGAGTGATCGACGCCGACCGGCCCGGCAGCGCGCCCGTACCGCCGGAAGCCGATGCCAGCGTCAGCGCGACGCCGGGCGTGGTCTGCGCGATCATGACAGCCGATTGCCTGCCGGTGCTGCTGGCCGACGAGCACGGTCGGGTGGTGGGCGCGGCCCACGCCGGATGGCGCGGGCTGGCCGCCGGTGTGCTGGAGGCGACCGTTGCCGCGATGCGCGACGCCGGTGCCGGCCGCGTGCTGGGCTGGCTGGGGCCGGCCATCGGGCCGCGCGAATTCGAAGTGGGCGAGGAGGTCGTGCGCGCCTTCGCCGGTCTGGGCGACGAGGCGGTGGCCGCTTTCCGGCCGCTGCCGTCGCGGCCCGGGAAATACCTGGCCGATCTGCCGGCGCTGGCCCGGCGGGCGCTGGCCCGGGCCGGCGTTGCCGACGTGGCCGGCGGCACGCACTGCACGGCCGGCGAGCCGCAGAGTTTTTATTCGTTCAGGCGCGACGGCGCGACGGGACGCATGGCCTCGATGATCTGGATCAAGTAGCGTCGTCGGTCGCCGGCTTGTCCGCGCGCTCCGCGGCGGCTTGCCGCTCCTGCATCGCGCGCAGCCTTTCCTGTTCGCGACGCCGGCGGCGCTGGCCGGTGCCGCCGACATAAATGATTAGCAAGCTTGGCAACACGCCATATAGGAAAAACGTCATAATGCCAGCGACCACCGTCTCTTCGGTGATGGCCATCATCAGCGTCACGTAAATCCAGCCCACCGCAGCGATATGCACGTCAGATCTGCCTGTGAAGAACAATAGCCAAGGATCGTAACACCCCCCACACATCCACGCAGGCGCCGGTATTCAGGGAAAACAATACGGGGAAACCGCATGAACAAGTCCGATCGCGGCGCCCAGCAGGCGACCGCTTCCGAATGGCTGTCACAGATGACCGATCCGGCCAGCTGGCAGTCGATGTTCAACCTGATGCAGTCGGCGGCGCCGGGGCTGCGAAGTATGCCGGGTATGCCGGGTATGCCCGCCATGCCGGCCGCCAGCGCGCTCGGCGCGCTGGTGCCGCCCGACAAGCTGGCGGCGCTGCAGAAGGACTACATCGACGAGATGACCACGTTGTGGACCGCGCTGGTCGCGCAGCGCTCGCCCGACCTGCGGGATCGCCGCTTCTCCGACCCCGCGTGGCAGTCGAATCCGCTGCACGCCTTCAATGCCGCTACCTACCTGCTCAATGCGCGCACCCTGAACGCGCTGGCCGAGGCGGTCGAGGCCGACGCGAAAACCCGCCGCAAGATCCGCTTCGCGACGCAGCAGGCGATCGACGCGCTGTCGCCGAAAAACTTCCTCGCCACCAATCCCGAGGCCCAGCAGAAGCTGGTGGAAACCAGGGGCAGCAGCCTGGCGCGCGGCATCATGCACATGCTGTCCGACCTGCGCAAGGGCCACATCTCGCAGACCGACGAGACCGCGTTCGAGGTCGGCACGAATGTCGCGACCACCGAAGGGGCGGTCGTCTACGAGAACGAGCTGATGCAGCTGCTGCAGTACCGGCCGCTGACGAAGGATGTGTACGAGCGTGCGCTGCTGATCGTCCCGCCCTGCATCAACAAGTTCTACATTCTCGACCTGCAGCCCGACAACTCGCTGATCCGCTACGCGGTCGAGCAGGGCCATACGGTGTTCGTCGTGTCGTGGGCGAACCCCGATGCCTCGCTCGGCCATCTCGGCTGGGACGATTACGTCGAACGCGGCGTGATCGGGGCGATCGACGCGGCACTCGACATCAGCGGCCAGAAGCAGTTGAACACCCTCGGCTTCTGCGTTGGCGGCACCTTGCTCGCGATGGCGCTGGCGACGCTGGCCGCGCGCGGCCGCAAGCCGGCTTCCAGCGTGACGCTGCTGACCACCATGCTCGACTTTGCCGATGTCGGCGCGATCGACGTGTACGTGGACGAGGCGCAGGTGCTGCAGCGCGAGCAAGCCATCGGCAAGGGCGGCCTGATGCCCGGCCGCGACTTCGCCGCGGCGTTCTCGAGCCTGCGTCCGAACGACCTGGTCTGGAACTATGTCGAGTCGAATTACCTGAAGGGCGAAGATCCGCCGCCTTTCGACTTGTTGTACTGGAACTCGGACAGCACGAACCTGCCCGGCCCGATGTTCTGTTACTACTTGCGCAACATGTACCTGGAGAACCGGTTGCGCGAACCCGGCGTGCTGTCCGTCGGCGGCGACCCGGTCGATCTCGGCAAGATCCAGGCGCCGGCCTTCATCTACGCGTCGCGCGAGGATCACATCGTGCCCTGGCTGTCGGCCTATGCCAGCACCGGACTGATCAATAAGGGCAAGCGCGGCGCCAACCGTTTCGTGCTGGGCGCCTCCGGCCACATCGCCGGCGTGATCAATCCGCCGGTCAAGAAAAAGCGCAGCTACTGGGTCAACGACAAGCTGCCGGCGTCGGCCGACGCCTGGATGGCCGGTGCGGTCGAGCACCCGGGCAGCTGGTGGTCTGAGTGGTCCGCCTTCCTGGTCAGGCATGCGGGCAAGCAGGTCAAGGCGCCGGCGCGCTACGGCAATACCCGCCACCAGCCGATCGAGCCGGCGCCGGGGCGCTACGTACAGGTCAAGGCGGACTGACGCGGCCTTTGCGACAAAAAGGTGCGATGCAATATGGGTCTGGCGCTGCGACAAGATCGCCGGCAAGTTTTTGTTTTTCGGGACTATAATCGAGCGGCCCGACCGGACGGCTGTCCGGCTTCATGAATAAGATCGCAAACCTGCATTGCGACGCACGATAACTGGATCCCCCATGACGACGACCAAGAAGTCCTCCGAGCGCCTGATCAAGAAATATCCGAACCGCCGCCTGTACGATACGCAGACCAGCTCCTACATTACGCTGGCCGACGTCAAGCAACTGGTGCTGGCCAATGAAGAGTTCATGGTGGTCGATGCGAAGACCGAAGAAGACCTGACGCGCAGCATCCTGCTGCAGATCATCCTCGAGGAAGAGGCGAACGGCCAGCCAATGTTCTCGAGCGCGGCGCTGTCGCAGATCATTCGCTACTACGGCCATGCGATGCAGGGCATGATGGGGTCCTACCTCGAGAAGAACATCCAGGTCTTCATCGACATCCAGAACAAGCTGGCCGAGAACTCGAAAGGCCTGGTGGAAGAAAAAGCCTTCAGCCCCGAAATGTGGACCCAGTTCATGAGCGTGCAGGCGCCGATGATGCAGGGGATGATGAGCAACTACATCGAGCAGAGCAAGAGCCTGTTCATCCAGATGCAGGAGCAGATGCAGAGCCAGGCAAAGAACGTGTTCGGCGTCTTTCCTTTCCCCGGCGTGACGCCGGCGCGTGCGCCTGAAGCGGCGAAGGCCGAGAGCAAGTAGACACCGAGCAGCCCGGCACCTGCGTGATCGGGATCCTTGCGCAAAGCCGGCGACCCGCCGGCTTTTTTGTTGCGAGCAAGCGCGGCGCGAGGTCGGCTCTCAGATCGACCGGGTTCAACAAGGTCTGGAGCCGTCAGACTGGAAGCCCTTGCCGACGATCGGACAGGGTGTCAGGGAAATCCGCGTTCGCGAGATGGCCGGCGCTGACCTCGAGCTTGCGACAAGGCGTTAGCGAGACTTGATGAGGAGCAGAGAGCGATGAAAACCCATAGGCATGAGAGCGTCTGGGATGTGATCGAAGACACGTCGGAAATGGCGGAAAGCATGAAGCTCCGCTAGTCGCTGATGATGGCTCTGGAGCGGCGCATTGCCGAAGCGGGATTGAGTCAGGAGCAGGCAGCGAAGCTGCTGGGCGTCACGCAACCGCGAGTGTCTGATCTCGTCAGGGGCAAGATCGAGCTGTTCAGTCTCGATACCCTCGTGAACATGGTCGCTGCCGTCGGCCTGCACGTCGAGATGCGGGTTTCCGACTGTGTCCGACCGTCATCCCATCCCGGGTAAAATGTGGGGCGTGCGGCGCCTCTGCCGTTGGTCTTTTCATCATTTGTGCTTTTCATGTCCTCATCTCCTCCCAGTTCCCCGAAAGTCGGTTTCATCTCGCTCGGTTGCCCGAAAGCCCTGGTCGACTCCGAGCACATCCTGACCCAATTGCGGGCCGAGGGCTACGAGACCGCGAAGTCCTATGACGGGGCCGACCTCGTGATCGTCAATACCTGCGGCTTCATCGACGCCGCCGTGCAGGAGTCGCTCGACGCGATCGGCGAGGCGCTGCACGAGAACGGCAAGGTCATCGTCACCGGCTGCCTCGGCGGAAAGAAGGATGCGTCGGGCGGCGACCTCGTGCAGAAAGTGCATCCGAAGGTACTGGCCGTTACCGGCCCGCACGCGCTCGGCGAGGTGATGGATGCGGTGCATACCCACCTGCCCAAGCCGCACGAGCCATTCCTCGACCTGCTGCCGCCGCAGGGCATCAAGCTCACACCGAAGCACTATGCCTACCTGAAGATTTCCGAAGGCTGCAATCATCGCTGCAGCTTCTGCATCATTCCGTCGCTGCGCGGCGACCTCGTCTCGCGCCCGATCGCCGAGGTGATGCTGGAGGCCGAGAACCTGTTCAAGGCCGGCGTGAAGGAATTGCTGGTCATCTCTCAGGACACCAGCGCCTACGGCGTCGACATCAAATTCCGCACCGGCTTCTGGAACGGCAAGCCGGTACGCACGCACATGACCGACCTCGTGCGCGCGCTCGGCGAGCTGGCCAAGCAGCACGACGCCTGGGTGCGGCTGCACTACGTCTATCCGTATCCGCACGTCGACGAGGTGATACCGCTGATGAACGGCGGCCACGTGCTGCCTTACCTCGACGTGCCGCTGCAGCATGCGCATCCGGACGTGCTCAAGCGCATGAAGCGCCCGGCCAATGGCGAGAAGAATATCGAGCGCATCCGCGCCTGGCGCGAGGCCTGCCCCGACATCACGATTCGCTCGACCTTCATCGCCGGCTTCCCCGGCGAGACCGACGAGGAATTCGATTACCTGCTGGATTTCCTGAAGGAGGCAAGAATCGATAGGCTCGGCTGCTTCGCCTATTCGCCGGTCGACGGCGCAGCGGCCAATGCAATTGCCGACCCGGTGCCCGACGCCGTGCGCGAGGAGCGGCGCGCGCGCGTGATGCAACTGCAGGAAACCATCTCGCGCGAGCGCCTGCAGGCCAAAGTCGGCCAGACCCTGCGCGTGCTGATCGACGCGGTCGACCGCAATGGCGCGACCGGACGCTCGTCGGCCGATGCGCCGGACATCGATGGCGTGGTCTACGTCAAGCGGCCGTACGAGCCCGGGCGCGAACTGCAGGTCGGCAGCTTCGTCGATGTGCGCATCACCGCCGCCGATGCGCACGACCTGTGGGGCACGGTGGATTGAACAAGAGGCGGACCACGATGGCCGACGACAGCAAATCGCTGCAGACCCTGCTGACGACGACGGACTACCGTCCGCCCGAGGGCTTTGCGGCATTCCCGACCGCGATTCATCATGCATCGACGGTGCTGTTCAGGAACGTCGCCGCGCTGCGGGCCCGCCACTGGCAGGACAAGACCTCGTATACCTACGGCCTGCACGGCACGCCGACCACCTTCACTCTCGAGGCGCGGCTGGCCGAGATCGAGGGTGGCCGGCACTGCCTGCTGGCACCGAGCGGACTGGCGGCGATCGCCATGATCGACCTCGCGCTGCTGGCCGCCGGCGACGACCTGATGGTGCCGGATAACGTTTATAACCCGAACCGAGAGCTGGCGAACTGGCTGCAAAAAGATTTCGGGATCACTGCGCGCTTCTACGATCCGCTGGTCGGGGAGGGCATCGCCGAACTGATCCGGCCGAACACGAAGCTGATTTGGACCGAGGCACCGGGCTCGGTGTCGATGGAGGTGCCCGACATTCCGGCCATCTGCCGGGCGGCGAAGGCACGGGGTGTGCCAGTCGCGCTCGACAACACCTGGGCGGCGGGCCTCGCGTTCCGCGCGTTCGACCATGGCGTCGACATCGTGATGCAGGCGCTGACCAAATACCATTCCGGCGGTTCGGACGTGCTGATGGGTGCCGTGATCACGGCCGACCAGGCGCTGCACCGGCGCATCGAGATGGCGCACATGCGGCTTGGCATGGGGGTGTCGGCCGACGATACCTACCTCGTGCTGCGCGGCCTGCCGACGATGAAGCTGCGCTTCGACGCGCATGACGCTGCCGCACGCAAAGTCGCCGCGTGGCTGAAGGCCCGGCCGGAAATCGCGAAAGTGCTGCATCCGGCCTTCGACGACTGCCCGGGCCATGCGATCTGGCGGCGCGACTTCACGGGCGCCGGCGGCCTGTTCTCGGTGCTGTTCCACCCGCAGTACGCGGAGGAGCAGACCGATAGTTTCATCGACAGCCTGAAGCTGTTCAAGATCGGCTACAGCTGGGGCGGTGCGAACAGCCTTGCCGTCCCTTACCGGATGGCGTCGATGCGCAGCCGCTGGGACGAGGCGGGGCAGTTGGTACGCCTGAACATCGGTCTCGAAGACCCGGACGATCTCATTGCGGATATTGCGCAGGCATTGCATAGCCTCGCATAGGCAGGTTCTTGCCGAGGTCGAGGAAGCCCTTGATCAGTCGGTAGGCCTTCCAGACCCACGCCGCCAGCCAGACCAGTCCAGCCAGCGGTATGCCGATGATGGTCGCAAACAGCAGGCCGCCAACGACCATCCAGACCACATACCACCAGAACGAACGGATCTGCCAGCTGTGATGGGTGCGCAGGAACGTTCCCTCGGTCTCGTCGCGCTTGACGTAGTTGAGGATCAGCGGAATGAAGGACAGCGCGCCGAGCGAAAACGCGAGCGACGCGCCATGCATCACATACAGCCACCAGAGCCAGGTCTTGTTGTTCTCGGTGGCGGGGTCGAAGGTGATTTGATCGGTCATGGCCTGCCCTTGTGCATTGGCGGATTTCGCCTGCGGCTCTATCCGCCCTACGAGGAACGATGTAGGGCGGGTAGAGCGCAGCGAAACCCGCCGTCAATCAACGAAATAAATTCAACACCCCATCCAGCCCCGAAAAATTCAACGCCACGGCGGCCTTTTCCTGCACCACCGGCTTGGCGCGGAAGGCCACCGACAGGCCTGCGACCGACATCATCTGCAGGTCATTCGCCCCGTCGCCGATCACGATGGCAGCCGACGGCGGCGCGCCGAGTTCGGCCGCTTGCGCCACCACGGTCGCTTTCTTGGCGTCGGCATCGACAATGTCGCCGATCACGCAGCCGGTCAACTTGCCATCGACGACTTCCAGCAGATTCGCGCGGGTCACATCGAGTTCCAGATCCCGCTGCAATCTCTCGGTGAAGTAGGTAAACCCGCCGGAGACTAGCACCGTGCGCAGGCCGGCCTGCTTCATCGCGTGCAGCATCGCATGCGCGCCCAGCGTCAGCTCGAGCCGCTCCTCGAAAACCTGATCCAGCGCAGACGCATCCAGCCCTTTCAGCAGGGCCACGCGCTGCTGCAGACTTTCGCCGAACTCGAGTTCGCCGCGCATCGCCGATTCCGTGATCGCGGCCACCTGGCTCTTCAGTCCGTGCATGTCGGCAATTTCGTCGATGCACTCGATCGTGATCAGCGTCGAATCCATGTCCATGACCACCAGCCGGAAATCGTTGATGCGCAGGCCGGCCGGCACGAAGGCGGCGTCCAGCCGGGCCGCCAGCGCGGCGGCGGCGATCTCCTTGCGCACGGCTGGCTCGGCGCGCACATCATCGCAGCGCCACGCGAACGGCCCGAGCGGGTGCAGGCTGCCGGCGCCGGCCAGCGCAGCGATTTTCTGCACCGCGTCATCGGTCGCGCCGGGGCCTTGCAGGATCAGTTTCGGTTCAGGCTTCATGGGTCTCAGGCGGCCAGCGCCTTGATCGTCGATTTCAGTTGCGATACCCGGGCCGCGAGGTCCGGCATGGCGGCGGTGATGCGCAGCTTGTCCTGTCCGGAAAGCTTCACGTTGCGGCTCTTCTGCACAAGGTCGATGATGCGCATCGGGTCGATCGGCGGCTTGGGCTCGAATTGCAGCACGGCCGACTCGCCGTGTGCGTCGATCTTCACGATGCCGACCGTGCGCGCTGACAGGCGCAGCCGGTGCGTCTCGATCAGCGCCTTGACCGGATCGGGCAGGTCGCCGAAGCGGTCGATCAGTTCTTCCTGCAGGTCGTCGATGCCCTCGGGCTTCTCGCAGTTGGCCAGCCGCTTGTAGATCGACAGGCGCTCATGCACGTCGCCGCAGAAGTCCGACGGCAGCAGCGCCGGGACATGCAGGTTGATCTCGGTGGTGGTCGAGAGCGGCGCCGCCAGATCCGGTTCCTTGCCGTTCTTCAGCGCCTTGACCGCCGCATTCAGCATGTCGGAATACAACTGGAAGCCGATCTCGGTCATCTCGCCGGACTGACTCTCGCCGAGCACTTCGCCGGCACCGCGGATTTCGAGGTCGTGCATGGCGAGGAAGAAGCCGCTGCCGAGTTCCTCCATCTGCTGGATCGCCTCCAGCCGGCGCTCGGCCTGCTTGGTGAGCGACTGCACGTCATGCACCAGCAGGTAGGCATAGGCCTGGTGGTGCGAACGGCCGACGCGGCCGCGCAGCTGGTGCAGCTGCGCCAGGCCGAAGCGGTCGGCGCGGTGCATGATGATGGTGTTCGCGCTCGGCACGTCGATGCCGGTCTCGATGATGGTGGTGCAGAGCAGGATATTGAAGCGCTGCTGGACGAAGTCGCGCATCACCGTTTCCAGCTCGCGCTCATGCATCTGGCCATGGGCGACGGCGATGCGCGCCTCCGGCAGCAGCGCCTCGAGCTTGGCCTTGCGGTTCTCGATTGTCTCGACCTCATTGTGCAGGAAGTACACCTGGCCGCCGCGCTTGAGCTCGCGCAGGCAGGCCTCGCGAATCACCGAGTCGGACTCGCTGCGCACGAAGGTCTTGATCGCCAGCCGCTTCTGCGGCGCGGTCGCGATCACCGAGAAGTCGCGCAGGCCCTCGAGCGCCATCCCGAGCGTGCGCGGGATCGGCGTCGCGGTCAGCGTCAGCACGTCGACTTCGGCGCGCAGGGCCTTCAGTGCCTCTTTCTGGCGCACGCCGAAGCGGTGCTCTTCGTCGAT
>JAMNXS010000004.1 GCA_023653025.1 Burkholderiaceae bacterium | reverse complement strand
GCCTGCGACCACACGCCCTGCAGCAGCGCGGGCGAGTTGGCCAGCGCTTTCCAGAAATTGTTTACATCGTCCACACCGCGCACGCGCTTGATGTCCTCGAAAACGCGCTGCGCGTCGGGACCGGCTTCGGCGTACGACAGTAAACGAACAGTGGCCATGGCTTTTCTCCTCGTTGCGGGATGCCGCGAGCTTAGCGTCAGCGCGCACGGCACGCCAGCCTCGCTGCCGGAAAAGTGCGAGCAGGCGCGCAAGGCCGGCCGGCAGGTGGCTGTCCGTTGGGCAGCCACCTGCCGGTGATTACAGCGTCGGCACCAGCACCTTCCCGATCACATGGATCACCCCATTGCTGGCGATGATGTCGGTCGCCGCAATCGTCGCCGGCGTGCCGGTGCTGTCGATCAGCGTCGGGCCGGCGCCCACGGTGAGCGACTGTCCCTGCACGGTCGCCACCGCGCTGCCGACGGCCGGCAGGTCAGCGGCCAGCACCCGTCCTGTGACCACGTGGTGGAGCAGCACCTGCTGCAGCTGCGGCACGCTGAGGCCGGCGGGCGCGGCGGCGAAGGCGGCGTTCGTCGGTGCGAACACGGTCAGCGGGCCCGCGCCCGACAGCGTGCCGGCAAGGTCAGCCTGCGTGACGGCGCCCACCAGTGAACTGAAGTCCGGATTCAGCTGCGCCATCTGCACGATGTTCAGCACGCCCGGCGGCACCAGCACCTTGTCGATTTCATGGATCACGCCGTTGCGCGTGACCGTATCGGCCGCCGTCACTCGGGCCTGCGTCAGCACCGCATCGGTAATGCTCACGCCGTTGCCGAAGCTCAGCGCCAGCCGCGCCGGCTGGCCATTGAGCGTGTGTTGCGTCGGCTGGCTGGCCCCGCCGGCCTGCAGATCGGCGGCCCGCAGCGTGCCGGGAACGACGTGATACAGCAGCACGCTGCGCAGCGTCGCCGCCGGCAGCGCCTCGACCAGCGCGCTGCCCGAGGCGAAGCCGAGACGGCTGGCGAAGGTATCGAAGGCGGCATTGGTCGGAATGAAGACCGTCACGTTGGCGCCCGGGTCGTTGAGCGTCGTCGTCAGGTCGGCCTTCGCAGCGGCCGCGCCGAAGGCCGTGTAGTTGGCAGCGGTCGCTTGCTGCGTAATCGAATTCGCCAAACTGGCCGGCGGGTCGTCGTTGTCGCCACAGGCAACCAGAAACAAGGGCGTGCTGATCATCAGCACGCGAGTCAGCCAAGCAAGCATTGCATTCTCCCGGGTAAAGAAGTGGACCTGCACGAAGTCATCGGGCGACCGCCTTGCCGGCAAGGAGTAAACCGATGGTTAAAAATATGTACCAGTCAGACGATATAAAAACCGGACGGTTCTCCGCCTTGTCCGCGATCACACGTAGATGGCCGGCTTGATGCAGATCGATGCGAACGGGGATTTTTGTCGCGCCTGCGCAGGTCGGCTAGGCAGTCGCCCCTGTGCGGGCGGGTGCAAAGGAGCAACGATGCTGGAAGCCACGAACGGCCGCTCGCAATCCGTCTGGATGGCCACGGCGGAAGTGCCGCATTACGAGCCGCTGCAGCAGGACGCGCAGGCCGACGTCTGCGTCATCGGCGCCGGCATCGCCGGGCTGTCAGCCGCCTACCTGCTCGCGCGGGAGGGACGGCGCGTGATCGTCATCGACGCCATCGGCGTCGGCGCCGGCGAGACCGGACGCACCACCGCCCATTTCTTCCCGCCGGACGAGTGGTACTCGGGCGTGGAGCGGATGTTCGGGGCGGCGGCGGCGCGCCTGCTGGCCGACAGTTTCTTCACCGCGACCGCCGTGGTCGAAGCCATCACCCGCCTCGAGCATATCGACTGCGAATTCGAGCGGCTCGACGGCTACCTGTTCGCGCGGCCTGACAACGCCTTTCGCGATCTCGAGGCCGAGCATCAGGCCGCGCTGCGCGCCGGCGTGCCGGCGGCCCTGCTCGACCGCGTGCCGGGGCTGCCGTTCGACACGGGCCCGTGCGTGCGCTATGCGCGGCAGGCGCAGTTCCATCCGCTGAAGTACCTTGCCGGCCTCGCGCACGCAGTCGTGCGCTTGCGCGGACGCATCCACGGCCACACGCGGGCGACCGACATCGCCGAGGCCGGCGCGCTCAAGCGCGTGCGCACGAGCGCCGGCGACATCCTCGCGCGCGACGTCGTGGTGGCCACGCATACGCCCTTCAACGACCGCCTGACCATGCACACCAAGCAGGCGGCCTACCGCACCTACGTGGTCGGCCTGCGCGTGCCGCGCGGCTCGGTGCCGCGCCTGCTGCTGTGGGACACCGGCGATCCCTACTACTACGTCCGCCTGGAAACACCGGATCCGCAGGCGGCCGACGAGATCCTCGTCGTCGGCGGCGCCGATCACAAGGTCGGCCAGGACGAGCACCCGGCCCACCGCTACGACGCTATCGAGCGCTGGACGCGCGAACATTTCCCGATGGCCGGCGCCGTTGCCTACCGCTGGTCGGGCGAGATCATGGAACCGGCCGACGGCCTGGCCTATTTGGGGCGCGATGCCGGCGGCGATGCGCGGGTCCACGTCATCACCGGCGACTCCGGCAACGGCATGACCCATTGCACCCTCGGCGCCATCATCGCGACCAACGCGATCATGGGGCGACCGAACCGCTGGGCCGCACTGTACGACCCGGCGCGGCCGGTCATGCGCGGCATCGGCGAGTTCATCACCGAGCAGGTCAACACGCTGGCGCAGTATGCGGATTGGGTCACGCGCGGCGAGATCGACAGCGCGACCGAACTCGCGCCGGGCGAGGCCGCCATCCTGCGCGACGGTCCGCGCAAGCTGGCCGTGCATCGCGACGACGCCGGCATCCTGCATGCGGTATCGGCCACCTGCACGCATCTCGGCTGCGTGGTGCACTGGAACGCGGACGAGCGCTCATGGGACTGTCCCTGCCACGGCTCGCGCTTCAGCGTCGACGGCGAGGTGCTGCACGGCCCGGCGGCCGCCGCGCTCGCGCCCATCGACGAGCCACCCTTCGGCGTACCACCGCCGGAGGGCCGCGCTGCGCCGCCCCCGTGTTCGCCCTCGTGAGTCGGTCCTCGCGAGTTGGGCTCCGGCGTCAGCGCCTCACCAGCATGCTGCGTGCCGCCATCGCCAGACCGAAGCCGGCATAGACGGCCAGCAGCGCCTTGCGCGACAGCCGCATTTCGTAGCCGGGTTGCAGGCGGCGCGGCGTGAGCTGGTAATCGACGAAGGCCGCCAGTCCGGCAACCGCTGCGCCCTTGGCCAGGGCCGGCAGTACCGGCTCGCGCCGGCCGCTGGCGTTGAACCATTTTTCGTAGATCAGGGCCCAGAAGCTGGCCGACGCATGGTGAATCAGGTAGCCGGTCGCCGTGTAGCGCCAGCTCGGCGCGTCCTGCACGGCGGCGCGGTCGCCCCAGATCCAGTGGCTGGTGGCATTCGTCGGTGCATACGGCGAGCCGGCTTCGCGCCGGCCCATCGCCGACAGCACCGCCGTCGACAGCAGGCTCGCCGCCGCCCCCGACACCGCGCCATCGCGCAGGGCGGTTGTCCAGGCCTTCATGTCCAATCCTTCATGCAAGCTCCTCGATCAGCGCCGACGAACCGCGCAGGTCGTTTCGCGGTCAGAACCCGGGTGAGCCCGTGCCGGCAACAGCCATCTGATCGGCGGATTCCCGCGAAGTTTCTCCGTCGGGCCGGCGCTCAAGTCCACCGGAGGCGGCATGCGCATACTGCTGGTCGGAGCCAGCGGCTTCATCGGCCGCCATCTGGCGCGTGCGCTGCTGCCGCGGCACGAGGTGCTGTGGGCCGCGCGCTCGCCGCCGCCCTGGCACGATCCGGCGCTGCACCACCTGCCGGTCGATCTCGCGCGCGACACGCACATCGATGCCTGGTTGCCTCGGCTGGCCGGCGTCGATGCGGTCGTCAATGCCGCCGGCCTGCTACGCGAGTCCGGCACCCAGCGTTTCGACGCCATCCATGTCGCGGCCCCCTGCGCGCTGTTCGATGCCTGCGCAGTGAGCGGCGTGCGGCGCGTGCTGCAAGTCTCCGCGCTCGGCGCCGACGACGGCGCGCGCAGCCGCTACCACCGCAGCAAGCAGGCCGCCGACGACCACCTGCGGCAACTGCCGCTCTCGTTCGTCATCGTCCAGCCATCGCTGGTGTTCGGCGCCGACGGCACCAGCGCCGCCTTGTTCTGCCGGCTGGCCGCGCTGCCGCTGATCCCGCTGCCCGGCCACGGCCGGCAGATGGTGCAGCCGGTGCATATCGACGACGTGGTCGATGCACTGCGCATATTGCTCGAAGCGCCCGACGTGCCGCCGCAGCTCGCGCTGGTCGGGCCGGAGCCGCTGCCCCTGCGCGAATTCCTGGCCGCGCTGCGTGCCGCGCTGGGCCTGCCGCCGGCGCGCGCCGTGCCGGTGCCGATGCCGCTGGTGCGGGCAGCGGCCGCCGCCGGCGAGCGCCTGCCCGGCGCGCTGCTCGACCGCGAGACGCTCGGCATGCTCGAGCGCGGCAACGCAGCGCCCAGCGACGCATTCGCGCAGGTGCTCGGCCGCTTGCCGCGGCCGCCGTCGCAGTTCATCGCACCGGGATTCGAGCAGCAGGCCCTGCGCGAGCGCGCGCAGCTGGCAGGGCTGCTGCCCCTGCTGCGCTGGTCGATCGCGCTGGTCTGGATCGCCACCGGCATCGTGTCGGCCGGCGTGTATCCGGTGGCCGACAGCCGGGCGCTGCTGGCGCGCGTCGGCCTGCACGGCGGATGGGCTGCGCTGGCGCTGTACGGCGCGGCCGCGCTCGACCTGCTGCTCGGTGTGCTGACGCTGGTTGTGCGCCGCCGCTGGCTGTGGATCGCGCAGATCGCGCTTATCGTCGGCTACACGCTGATCATCACCGTGCGCCTGCCCGAGTACTGGCTGCATCCTTACGGGCCGGTGCTGAAAAACCTGCCGCTGCTGGCCGCGCTGTGGCTGCTGCTGGCCTTCGAGAAACGCTGAGGTTGCGATGGACTACCTGTTGCTGAAGTGGCTGCACGTGCTGTCGTCGACTTTCCTGTTCGGCACCGGTATCGGCTCGGCGTTCTACATGCTGGCCACCAGCCTCACGCGCGACGTGCGCGCCTGCGCGGTCGTCTCGCGCCAGGTCGTGATCGCCGACTGGCTGTTCACCACCCCGGCCATCATCCTGCAGCCGGTCACCGGCTTCGCGATGATGCATCTGGCCGGCTATCCGCTGATGAGCCGCTGGATCGTTGGCTCGGTGCTGCTCTACCTGCTGGCCGGCGCCTGCTGGCTGCCCGTGGTCTGGATACAGATGAAGATGCGCGACATGGCCCTGCGCGCGGCGGCCGCCGGCGAGGCCGAGCTGCCGGCAGCGTACTGGCGCTATCTGACGATCTGGACTCTGCTCGGCATTCCGGCCTTTCTGGCGCTGGTGCTGGTGTTCTGGCTGATGGTGGCGAGGCCGGTCTGACCTGTTTATCATGCGACCTCGTCCCCACTTGCCGCCTGACCATGAAAAGATTCGCCGATGTCGTGATTGCCGCTGTCCTGTTGCTGGCGCTGTCGCCATTATGGCTGCTGATTGCGCTCCTTATCCGCATCGACTCTGCCGGCCCCGTTCTGGCGCGTCCGCATCGCGTGGGTCGCAACGGCCGCATGATCAAGGTGCATGAATTCCGCACCGCGATCGCCGAGCCCGATGCGATGGAAACGGTAGGCGGCTGTCACGGCGAGCAGGTCACGCGCATCGGCGCGCTGTTGCGTAAAACGGGTTGGGCACGCTGGCCGATGCTGCTCGATGTGCTGAGAGGCGATTTTTCGATGGTCGGGCCGCGCGCCGAGATGCCGCGCTACGTCGGCTGTTATCCGACCGAGGTGCGCAAGCGTGTGCTGTCGGTCAAGCCGGGCCTGCTGGATTTGTCGACGATTGAATTCCGCGCCGAGCGAAAACTGCTCGCCGGGCTCGAAGGCGAGGCGCTCGAAACTGCGTATGTGGAGCAGGTACTGCCGCTGCGGCTCGATTATGCGCAGCGTTATCTGGATCAGCGCGGCGGGCTGACTGACGCGTGGATCATGCTGCGCGCGCTGCTGCTGCCTCTGCGCGCATTGCGCGGCGAATGAAAAAGGCCGCCCGTCAGGGGCGGCCTTTCTTTACGGCGTTCCGAATCAGTGCTGGATCAGGAATTGCGCCTTGTCCCGGCCGGCCATCCATTTCGGCGGCTTGCCGCGGCCGCTCCAGGTTTCACCGGTCGCGTTGTTGCGGTACTTCGGCGCCACCGGACGGCGAACGGCTTTTGCCACCTTGCGCTTTACCGCGCCGCCGAAGCCGAGGTCTTCCGGCGAAATGCCATATTCCTTCATTTTGGCGTGAATATCGGCAATCGCATTCGACAGTTCGGTCTTGCGCGCCTGCTCGGCTTCCTTTTGCAGTTTCTCAATCTGGTTTTGCAGTTCCTTGTAGGTCGTCATCATCATCCCCAATGTTGAAATTTCTGCCGGCGAAGGTGTGCCGCAAAGTGCGGCCCGCCGACGACGAGCGAATTATAACGGATTATTAGCACTATGGTATTAATCCTGTGGCCATCAAAGGATTTATCCCAAGGCACTGATTTCAAAGACTTATTTCAAATGATATTAATATGTGGAAACATTTTTGAAGGGTTGACCAGTTAATCCGGACCGATTCGTGTGCTGCGTGTCGATCGACGGCGACAGGCACCCCGCGTATTTTTCCACGGTTCATTCAGAAAACATTGATCGCCACTCAACGAGCAGCAGATTAATCGGTGCGCGCGTATCGCCGGCGGATTTTTTCAGGCGGCGGGCTTCTTGTCGGTATGAAGTTCCATCATCGCCTGCTCATGGCGTCCTTCGCACAGCAATGGAATCACCAACAGTGACTTATCAATCGCTTCATCGATTAGTGACTGTTCTTCCGCGCGCGGACGGTGCAGCACGAAATCGACCACGGGCTGCTGCAGTTTCAAGTCGCGCGGATGGCCGATGCCAATGCGCAGCCGCCAGTAATCCTGCGTGCCGACGGCGGCCGTGATGTCCTTGAGCCCGTTATGCCCGCCGGACGAGCCGCCCTTCTTGATCTTTGCCGCGCCCGGTGGCAGGTCGAGTTCGTCGTGCACGACCAGGATTTCTTCCGGCGCGATCTTGAAGAAGCGCGCAATCGCGCCGACCGACTGGCCCGAGCGGTTCATGTAAGTCTGCGGCTCGAGCAGCCAGACCTCGCTGCCGGCGATACGGGCTTTCGCGGCCAGTGCGCTGAAGCGCGATTCCTTGCGCAAATCGCCGCGCGCCAGCTGGTCGACCAGCCAGAAACCGGCGTTGTGGCGGGTGGCGGCATAGTCGGGGCCGGGATTGCCGAGACCGACGATCAGGCGGATGGGTGCGCTGGGCATGGCGTGGGAAGGTGAAAAGGCGGATTATCGGATAAATCCGCGGACGAAAAAAAGCCCGTCGCGAGGACGGGCCCGTGTGCGCCGGCAGGAAGATTACTTCTTCTCTTCGCCTTCGGCAGCATCCGACTTCGCGCCGCGCGGGATGGTCGCGGTGGCGATGGTCGGGTTGTCCTTCGCATGGACGGCGGTCACGCCGGCCGGCAGCTTCAGGTCCGCCACGTGGAAAGAGCCGCCGTCGGTCATGCCCGACAGGTCGACTTCGATGAACTCCGGCAGGTCCTTCGGCAGGCAGCTGACGTCGAGCTCGTTGAGCACATGGCTGATCACGCCGCCCGACAGCTTGACGACCGGCGAAATCTCGCCGTTGACGAAGTGCAGCGGCACCTTCACGTGCAGCTTCTGGTTCGGGTCGACGCGCTGGAAGTCGACGTGCATTACCAGCTGCTTGTAAGCGTGCATCTGGAAGTCGCGCAGGACGACCTTTTCCGACTTGTCGCCGACTTTCATGTCGAGGATCGACGAGTGGAAGGCTTCTTTTTTCAGCGCGTGGAACAGCGCGTTATGGTCGAGCGAGACGTTGACCGGCGCTTCGGCGCCACCGTAGATGATGCCGGGGGTTTGGCCCGCACGGCGCAGGCGGCGGCTCGCTCCGGACCCCTGCTCCGACCGTGGGAATGCGATAACTTCCATGACGACTCCTGTAATGGGCTTGCGCCCTGAGGTTGCGTCCCCCGCGACCAGGGGACGGGTAAAAGGGCGCCGGCGGGTGGCCGTCGCCCCGAAAAAAGCTTCAGCTGCCGGCTTCGTCCTCGGCGAACAGCGACATGACCGAATCGCCCTTGCTGATGCGGCGGATCGTTTCGGCCAGCAGCGGCGCGCAGGTCAGTTGCCGGATCTTGCCGCAGCCGCTGGCCTGCGCCGACAGCGGAATGGTGTCGGTGACGACCAGTTCGTCGAGCGGCGATTGCTCGATGCGCTCGATCGCCGGGCCCGACAGCACCGGGTGCGTGCAGTAGGCGACGACTTTCTTCGCGCCGCGCGCCTTCAGCACCTCGGCGGCCTTGGTCAGCGTGCCTGCGGTATCGACCATGTCGTCCATGATCACGCAATTGCGGCCTTCCACTTCGCCGATGATGTGCATGACTTCGGAAACGTTCGCCTTCGGGCGGCGCTTGTCGATGATCGCCAGGTCGCAGCCCAGCTTCTTCGCCAGCGCCCGCGCCCGCACCACGCCGCCGACGTCCGGCGACACGACCAGCAGGTCTTCGTAGTTCTTCTGGACCAGATCGTCCAGCAGTACCGGCGACGCATAGATGTTGTCGACAGGGATATCGAAGAAACCCTGGATCTGGTCGGCGTGCAGGTCCATGATCAGCACGCGGCCGACGCCGACATCCTGAAGCATGTTGGCAACCACCTTGGCCGAGATGGCCACGCGCGCCGAGCGCGGGCGGCGGTCCTGGCGCGCATAGCCGTAATACGGCAGCACGGCGGTGATGCGGCCGGCCGACGCGCGCTTGAGCGCATCGACCATCAGCATGATTTCCATCAGGTTGTCGTTCGTCGGGGCGCAGGTCGACTGCAGCACGAACACGTCCTTGCCGCGGACGTTCTCGTTGATTTCGACCACGATCTCGCCGTCGGAGAAACGGGACACGACGGCCTTGCCGAGCGGGATGCCCAATTGCTGTGCGACGCCGGCGGCGAGATCCGGGGTAGCAGACCCGGTAAACACCATCAGGTTCTCGTGGACCATGGTTCCTGACTCACGTAAAAGTTGCAAAAGCCGCCAGCACCGGGCACGGACCCTGCGATGGCGGCTTTGAAAGATGTATTGCGTTTTTTATATCGAGACCCGCCATTGCCTGCGGGCCGGATTCAATGGCAGGGGAACAAGGATTCGAACCTTGGAATGCCGGAATCAAAATCCGGTGCCTTAACCAACTTGGCGATTCCCCTACACAACCTGTTGTCTGGCCGATCGGCCGGACGAATTCGCGATCACGTTTGCAGCAGCGTCGCCATCGGGTGGACGTCGAGCGTTCTGGTCTTCCAGGCCTGCCATCGGGATGGCAGCTCTCGCAGTACGTCGTCGGCTTCCGTTTCGGAGGCCAACGCGGCGAAGACACAGGCGCCGGAGCCGGTCATCCGTGCTTCGCCAGCATCCGACAGCCACGCGAGGGCGTCTGCGACGGGCGGATACGCACGGGCGGCGACCGCTTGCAAATCGTTTCTTCCAAACCCGGGGAGGCGCTTGGAAAAGTCCGACATTGTGACGACTTTGGTGTTCCGTGTCAATTCGGGCGACGCGAATATTGCCGGCGTCGGCACCGACACGCCCGGGTGGACCAGCACGAACCAGCTCGCCGGCGTCTCGATCGGCGTCAGCAACTCGCCGATCCCCTCGACGAAGGCATTCCCGCCCGACAGGAAGAAAGGCACGTCCGCGCCCAGCCGCAGCCCGAGCTGCATCAGCTCCGTGCGCGTCAAGCGCGTGTCCCACAAATGGTTCAGCGCCATCAGCGCGGTGGCCGCGTCCGACGAACCGCCACCGATGCCACCCCCCATCGGCAGCCGCTTGTCGATGGCAATGCTCGCGCCCGGCACGGCGATGCCGCGCGCGGCCGCGGCGGCCTTCAGAAGATCGGCCGCGCGCACCGTCAGGTCGCTGTCGGCCGGCACGCCGGCGATCTCAGTGCTGCGCACGATCCGGCCGTCGTCGCGCAGATCGAAGTGCAGCAGATCATGCAGGTCGATCAACTGGAACACCGACTGCAGCAGGTGGTAGCCGTCAGCCCGGCGGCCGGTCACGTGCAGGAACAGGTTCAGCTTCGCCGGCGCGACGCAGTCATGCAGATGGCGCGCCATGCTCAGTCGCCGCTGCGCCAGTCGTCGATCACCAGGCGCAGCGCAATCGGGCCGCCGGCGATGTCCTCGCGCTCGAGATCGATGCGTTTGGGCAGGGCGGAGCTGCCGGCTTGCTGCCAGCTCGCGACGCGGACTCGCCAGCCGTCGCTGCGAAAGCTCTCCGGACCTTCGGGGGCGGCCGCCACCAGCGTGTGCTCGCCAGAGCGCACGAAGCCCTGCAGCCAGTAGCGCAGGCCGTCCACCGGCAGCGGCCAGCCCAGCGTCTCCTCGGTCAGCGCGTCGGCGGTGGCCGCTGCTCGGCTGCTGCCGCCTGCGGCCTCGAGCGTGGCGCGGCCGGGCTCGATCGCAATGCGCGCCAGCGTCTGGCCCAGCGGCGAGTAGAGTTCGATGGTGGTGGACTCGCGCCGCTGCGCCCACAGGAACTTGCCCTGCACGGACTGCGGCTTGCCGTCCTGAGGATAGCGCACCGACAGGCGCCCGCCGAAGCTGACGGTGTCGCGGTAAGCGCGTTCGCCGCCGGGCAGCGGCGCGACGCCGGCGCAGCCGCCGAGGGCGACGGCAGCGCCGAGCAGCAGGAAAGAGCGGCGCGAAACGGTAGCCAAGCCAGCGCTCAGAGCTTCACCTGCAGGCGCTGCAGCGTACCCTTCAGGGTCTCGTTGCGCGGGTCCTTCGCGTTCGCGTTGCGCCACAACTTCTTCGCCTCGTCCTCGCGGCCCAGCACCCACAGCACCTCGCCCAGGTGGGCGGCGATCTCGGGGTCGCCCTTGATGCCGTAGGCGCGCCGCAGCGTCGCCTCGGCCTGCTCGAAGCGCCCGAGGCGGAATTCGATCCAGCCGAGGCTGTCCATGATGTACGGATCCTCGGGCGCCAGCGAAGAGGCCTTTTTGATCAGGTCGTAGGCTTCCTGCAGGCGGATGTTGCGGTCGGCGAACGAGTAGCCGAGCGCGTTGTATGCATGCTGGTTTTCCGGAGCGATCTTCATCACCTGGCGCAGCTGGCGCTCCATCAGGTCGAAGTTACCGGACTTCTCGGCCAGCATCGCGTGCTCGTACAGCAGGTCGATGTTGTCCTTGTGCTGGCCGAGCGCCTCGTCGATCAGCCGCAGCGCATCGGGCAGGCGGCCGGCGTCGCGCAGCAACTGCGATTCGCCGACGATCAGCCGCACGCGGTCGTCGTCGCTGCCGACCTCGGCGCCGCTCAGGATCGCGCGTGCCGCGTCGAGTTTGCCGCCTTTAGCCGTTAGCTGCGCGCGCTTGAGAATCGCGCCGAGGTAGCTGCCCTGCGCGCTGCTGTCGATCAGCTCCAGCCACTTCAGTGCGCCGGCGATGTCGTTGCGCTGTTCGGAAATTTGCGACAGCACCATCAGCGCCTGCGTCGAGTCGCGTTCGCGGTCGGGCTGGCCGCCCAGCGTGCGGATGTAGGCCGCGAGGTAATTCTCGGCTTCCTTCAGATCGTTCATCTGCGCCGCCAGCAGGCCGGCGGCGTAGAGCGCCGTCTGGTCATCCGGGTATTGCTGCAGCAGTGCCTGAAATTCCTTCTTCGCGTCGGGCAGCCGGTTCTGCTCGAACAGCATGCGCGAGTAGGCCAGGCGCACCTCGCGCGCTTTCGGGTTCTTCTGCAGGAAATCCGACAGCAGCTTTGCCGCGTCGGTCTTGTTGTCGATGATCTGAGCCAGCGTCAGTGCCGCCAGCTCCGAGGCCGGGTGCTTCGCCAGCGCGTCGCGCGCCTCGCGCAGGGCGGTCGTGCGGTCGCCGCCGACCATCGCGATCTGCGCCAGCGTCAGCTGCGCATCGACCGACTCGCGATACGGCTCAAGCAGCTCGCGCATGAGCGCCATGGCGCGGCCCCTGTCCTGTACGCGCGCCATTTGACGCTGCAGGTTCGCGATGACGGCCGGCAGCTTGGCGGGCGTGGCCGTGGCCAGCTGCTGGGCCAGCGCCTGCTTGGCCTCGTCGAGCCGGCCGCCGGCGATCTGCAGGCCGAGCAGGGCCTGCGCGGCCTCTTCCGACTGCGGCGCCAGATCGCGCCACAGCCGTGCCGCCTTCAGTGCCTCGGCCGACAGCGAGCCGGCGGCCGCAAACTCGACCGCACGCCTCGCCAGCCGCGGGTCATTGGTGCTGCGGGCGATCGAGAACATCGTCGCGTAGGCGGCGAAAGCCTCCCCGCGCTGGAACGCGAGTTCTGCGGCCAGGTACTTGTACATCACCTCGCCCGTCAGTCGCGCGTTCGGCAGCGCTTCCTGCGCGCCAGCCGGCGCCTTCGGTGCGGCCGCCACGGTACCTGCCGACGCGAGCAGCGCGGACAGCGTTAGAATGATCGACAAAGTTTTCAAGAGACGTTCCCGTGCGGTTTTCCGCGCCTGTACCTGTGAAGCTGCCCAGTGATCTTGCCCAATGATCCTGCCGGAAACCGATTTTACGACGAAAGCCGTCGGCTCTGCCCCGCGTGCCGGTATCCGGCTTCGTTCGCCCTGCCGCTGATCCGCACGCATGCCCGAATTGCCTGAAGTCGAAGTCACCCGGCGCGGAATCGCTCCGCATGTCGAGGGCCGCACCGTGACCGGCGTCGTGCTGCGGCGCGAAGGTTTGCGCTGGCCCTTTCCGCTGTCGCTGCCGTCCCTGCTGGAGGGGCAAACGCTGCGCGCCACGGCCCGCCGCGGCAAGTATTTGCTACTGCGTTTCGACCACGGCAGCCTGATCGTCCATCTGGGCATGTCCGGCCACCTGCGCGTGCTGCCGGCCGGCCAGCCGCCGCAGAAGCATGATCACGTGGATCTGGTCTTCGGCGACCAGCTGATGCGCTTCACCGACCCGCGTCGCTTCGGCGCCGTGCTGTGGCACGGCGCGGAGGACGGTGATGTCGAGGGCCACTTGCTGCTGCGCGGCCTCGGCGTCGAGCCGCTCGGCCGCGACGACCTCGCGCCGCTGCTGTACCGTGGCATGCGCAAGCGTAGCGCGGCCATCAAGCAGGTGCTGCTGGCCGGCGACATCGTGGTCGGCGTCGGCAACATCTATGCGTGCGAGAGCCTGTTCGAGGCCGGCATCCATCCGAACACGGCGGCAAGGCGGATCTCGCTGGAACGCACGACACGGCTGGCGCGCGCGATCCAGCGCGTGCTGGCGGCGGCCATCGAGCAGGGCGGCAGCACGCTGCGCGACTTCATCGGCGCCGACGGTGCGTCGGGCTATTTTCAGCAAAGCTACTTCGTCTACGACCGGGAAGGCCAGAGCTGCCGCCATTGCGGCACGGCCGTGCGCCGCATCGTGCAGGGGCAGCGCTCGACCTTCTATTGCGTGCGCTGCCAGCGATGAAGCGGCTCGCGGACTCCGGCACACCGGCGGCCGACAGCGCATTTGCCGATTCGCTGGTCGCGTGGCAGAAGCGGCACGGCCGCCATCAGCTGCCATGGCAGCAGACGCGCGACGCCTACCGCATCTGGCTGTCGGAGATCATGCTGCAGCAGACGCAGGTGGCCACCGTTGTGCCCTATTACCAGCGCTTCCTGCAGCGCTTTCCCGATGTTGCCGCGCTGGCGGCTGCTCCGGTCGAGGAAGTGATGGCGCTGTGGGCCGGGCTCGGCTACTACACGCGGGCGCGCAACCTGCATCGCTGCGCGCAGGCGGTGGTGGAACAGCACGGCGGCCGTTTTCCGCCGGAGGTGGCGCAACTGGCCGAACTGCCCGGCATCGGGCAGTCGACGGCAGCCGCGATCGCCGCCTTCGCCTACGGCGCGCGGGCGGCCATCCTGGACGGGAATGTCAAGCGCGTCTTCTGCCGCGTGTTCGGCATCGAAGGCTTTCCCGGTCAGGCGAGCGTCGAGAGGCAGTTATGGCAGCGCGCCGCCGCGCTGCTGCCGGCGCAGGATATCGAGGCCTACACGCAGGGGCTGATGGATCTCGGCGCAACGCTGTGCACGCGCAGCCGGCCGCGCTGCGGCGACTGCCCGATGCAGGCGCGCTGCGTCGCGCACGCGACGGGCCGCACCGCCGAACTGCCGGCCCGCAAGCCGAAGCAGGTGGTACCGCAGCGCTCGACCGTGATGCTGGTGGTACAGCACGACGGCGAACTCCTGCTCGAGCGGCGACCTCCGTCCGGCATCTGGGGCGGCCTGTGGTCGCTGCCCGAGCTCGATCGCCTCGGCGGCGCGATCGCGGCAGACATGGATTCTGCGGTGAGGATGGCCCTGGCCGGCTTCGGCGACGTCGCGGCCATTGATCCGATGCCGGCGTTCGTTCACGCCTTCACGCACTACCGGCTGCAGGTCACGCCGCTGAAGGTGACCCTCGCCGCGCGTGAGTTTGGCGCAGCACAGGCCGCCTACGGCTGGCATGACGCCGGCGCGCTGGCCAGAGCCGGGCTGCCGGCGCCGGTCAGAAAACTGCTCGCCGCGCTGTAAGCGCCGCGCGCTGCGTCAGATGACGCCGTTCTCCTGCAGGTATTGCGCCACTTTCTGCAGGCGGGTTGCCGGGTCCGGCAGTTCGAGCAGCTGCTGCCTTTCGTCCAGCGGGATTGGCAGCATTTCGCTCCAGCGGTTGGCGACCCAGCCCGCATCGTCGAGCCGGTGGGGTTCGGGGAAGGGGCTGATGAAGCCGTCGTCGGCGTCGGCGCCGACCCGCTGCAGCAGGTCGTCGATCACGACCCGCAGCACGTTGGCACAGACGGACAGCGCGTCGCTGCCGTCGGCCTGGACAGCGACGGGCGAAGCGCCTTCCGGCACCGCCTCCGTGCGCGCCTCGATCAGCTGGTTCGGCAGCGTCCGGGTGTCTAGAATGCGGAAGCGCTCGCCGCCGCGCGTGTTCAGCAGCAGCACGCCGAGGTCGGCCATGTCCCAGTCGATGATATGGGCGAGCGTGCCAACGGCATGCGGTGCAGCGGCCGCGCCGACCTCGGCACCGCTGCGTATCGCGACCACCCCGAACGGCGCGTTGGACTTCATGCAGGCCCGCACCATGTCCACGTAGCGCGTTTCAAATACCCGCAGCGGCAGCACGCCGCCGGGGAACAGAACCGTCTTCAACGGGAACAGCGGGATCCAGCCGGCGTCGTCCATGGTCGACTCAGTGCAGTTCGCGGTGGCGGACCAGCACCCGCGCGCGATCGCGGAAATGCGCGGCGAGCTGCTCGACCATGAACACCGACCGGTGCTGGCCGCCGGTGCAGCCGATGGCCACGGTCAGGTAGCTGCGGCTGTCGCGCTGGAAGGCCGGCAACCAGCGGTCGATGAAACCGCGCACGTCCGCCAGCAGGGTCATCGCTTCCGGCTGCGCGAAGAGGAAATCGATCACGGGCTGGTCCTTTCCGGTCAGCGGGCGCAGCTGCTTGTCGTAAAACGGATTCGGCACCACCCGCACGTCGAACACGAGATCGGCGTCCAGCGGCACGCCGAACTTGAACGCGAAGGATTCGAACAGCAGCGACAGCGGCGCCTGCTCGTCGGTATGGATCAATTCCCGGATCCAGGCGCGCAACTGGTTGGCCGACAGGCCCGAGGTGTCGATCTGGTGCCCGAGGCCTTCGATGGCCGACAGCATCTCGCGCTCTTGCTGCAGGCATTCGACCAGCGTCAGGGTACCGGCGCGCGGGTCGTCGGCAGCGATCCGGTGCGACAGCGGGTGGCTGCGCCGCGTTTCGGAAAAACGGTTGATCAGGGACTCGGTCTTCGCCGTCAGGAAGACCACATCGACGTGATGCCCCTGCGCCTTCAGCTGGCCGATTGCGTCCGGCAATTCGGCCAGCGAATGCGCGCTGCGGGCGTCCACCGCCACCGCGAGCTTTTCCGCGCCCTCGCGCTGGCGGGTCTCGACCAGCGCCCGCAGCAGCGAAGGTGGAAGATTGTCGACGCAGAAATAGCCGGCGTCTTCAAGCGCATTCAGGCCGACCGATTTGCCGGAGCCGGAAATGCCGGTGAGGAGGATGAGGCGCATGGCCGCATCATAACGGAAAGCCTGCGGACGCAGGCTGCATGGCGGGCAGCGGCCGGCTGCCGGGTCGGCTTACTCGCTGTCCATCGCGCGCTGCTGGCGCTCCATAAAATTGGCCAGCGTGTCGATGCCGCGCATCTGCAGGATGGTGTTGCGCACGGCCGCCTCGAGCAGCACCGCGATGTTGCGGCCGGCTTCGACCGGGATGACAACCTTGCGGATGGGCAGCCCGAGCACATCCTGCGTGTGCTGGTTCAGCGGCAGCCTCTCGTAATTTTCTTCCAGCGTCTTGCGCCGCACCAGATGCACGATCAGCTTCAGGCGCATCTTGCGGCGCACGGCGGTCTCGCCGAAGATGGTCTTGATGTCCAGCAGGCCGAGGCCGCGCACCTCGAGCAGGTTTTGCAGCAGGGACGGGCAGCGACCCTCGATCATGTTCGGCGCGATGCGCGAGAACTCGACCGCGTCGTCGGCGACCAGCCCGTGGTTGCGGGAGATCAGTTCCAGCCCGAGTTCGCTCTTGCCCAGGCCCGATTCGCCGGTGATCAGCACGCCCACGCCCAGCACGTCCATGAACACACCGTGCATGGTCACGCGCGAAGCCAGCCGCTTCGACAGGTAGACCCGCAAAAAATCGATGACTTGCGCCGCCGGCAGCGGCGTGGTCATCAGCGGGATGTTGTGCGCGTTGCACACCTGCACGATATACGGGTGCGGCTCGAGTGACTGCGCGATGATGAAAGCCGGCGGCTCGCCGGCCACCAGTTCGCGCGTCTGGAAGGCGCGACTGTTTTCGGAAATGCGCAATAGATAGTCATGCTCCTGCTGGCCGAAGACCTGGATGCGCCCCGGGTGGATCAGGTTCAGGTGCCCGACCTGGTCGGCGGCCGAGGCCGCGTCGCCGTAAATCACCCTGCCGTTGCCCGCTTGGCCGGCCAGCCAGCCCAGCCTCAGCGATTCGAGGTTGTCGTCGTACAGTTGCTGGATCGACAAGGGAGTGTTGGACGGCATGGTCAGGCGGCGCTGCGCTCGGAGGGCTGCCAGTTGACGAGGCGGGTATGCAGCAGCGCAGCATCGGTCTCGTCGGCCAGCGCCCCGCGGAAGGACTTGTCGGAGAACATTTCGGCGATCTCGGACAGGATTTCGAGATGCTGCTGAGTGACGTTGTCCGGAATCAGAAGGAAAATCAGCAGCTTGACCGGCTCGCCGTCTGGTGACTCGAACGGAATCGGCTCGGACAGCCGCACAAAAGCCGCCAGCGGTGCCTTCAGGCCGCGAATGCGGCCGTGCGGCACGGCCACGCCATGGCCGAGGCCGGTCGAGCCGAGGCGCTCGCGTGCGAACAGGTTGTCGGAAACCGTCGAGCGGGCAATGCCGCAGTTGTTTTCGAAAATCAGTCCGGCTTGCTCGAACGCCCGTTTCTTGCTCGAGCATTCGAGGTCAAGGACGACATTCGCCGCCGGAAGGATTTGGCTGAAATGGGTCATGATGCGTTGCACAAATTAGCCGCCGCCGGGCATTATAGGAGTTTTCTCGACGCGCAGCGAAGAAATGTCCCGAGAGTGTCGGCCGCTATGCAGTGCGATTCTCGTCTCTTTCGTGCCAAGTGTTGCTCGGCGACCAATCTAACCCTGCTCGTGTTCAATAGCAATTGCTTTGACGGGGGCCGCCCGCGAAAGTTGAGATCGGATTGTGCCGCGTCATTGGCGGGCACTCCTGAGGTTGGCCGGCATTTTCGCCAGTGAAAAATTGCTGCGCCACGGGTTGATGTCGATGCCGCCGCGCCGGGTGTAGCGGGCGATGACGAGCAGCTTGGTTGGGCTGCATTGACGCAACACGTCCATAAAGATGCGCTCCACGCATTGCTCGTGAAACTCCTGGTGGGCGCGAAACCCGACCAGATACCGCAGCAGGCCTTCCTGGTCGATCGGGTTGCCGACATAGCGGATCTGCACGCTGGCCCAGTCCGGCTGGTGGGTGACGAGACAATTCGATTTCAGCAGGTGCGATACGAGGGTCTCCTCGACCGGCGCCTCCTCCTGATGGCTTGTCAGCAGCGCCGGATCGGGCTGGTAGCGGTCGAACTCGAGGTCGAGCCGGTCCAGCAGCAGGCCGTCGAGTTCGCCCATTTGCAGCTTGCCGAAATCCTCGGCCGGCGTCAGTCTGATGCTGATCGCAGCACCGAAGGCGGCCGACAGGTCGGCGCGCAGCAGTTCGAGCAGCGCCTCGGGCCCGGCGATCCGGGCCTGGTTCAGCGCGTTGAAATACAGCTTCATCGATTTCGACTCGACGATGTTCGGCGAGTCTGCCGGCACCATCAAGGTCGCGATCGCCACCTGCGGCTTACCGCGCAGGTTCAGCCACGATACTTCGTAGGCATTCCAGACATCCATGCCGAAAAACGGCAGCGTGCCGCTGATGCCCAGCTCGGCGCGCTTGTCCGCGCGCGGCATCGGGAACAGCAGCGACGGGTCGTAGCTATCGCTGTACGGGGTCGGTTTGCCGAGGGGGGAGTCGGAGGGGTTGCCTTGGGATGCCATGGAGTGTGTCGTGCCGGTGGGTTTCGCTGCGCTCTACCGACCCTATGTTTCCTTGTGTTTGATCACATACGGTGAGTGTCGTGCCGGTGGGTTTCGCTGCGCTCTACCCACCACAACCCACCACAACAACCAAAGCCTGCCTACAGGAACAGCTTGTACGCCGGATTCCCGCTCTCATCCCACGCACGATACCCGACTGTGGAGAGAAACGCACGGAAGTCCCTCATCTCCTTCTTCGGCACCTGCAGCCCCACCAGCACCCGCCCGACGTCGCCGCCCTGGCTGCGGTAGTGGAACAGGCTGATGTTCCAGTTCGGCGCCATGCTGTCGAGGAAGCGCATCAGCGCGCCCGGACGCTCCGGAAATTCGAAGCGGTACAGCAGTTCGTCGCGCGCCAGCGGGCTCTTGCCGCCGACCAGATGCCGGATGTGCAGCTTGGCCAGTTCGTCATGCGTGAGGTCCAGCGTCCTGAAGCCATGCTTCTCAAACAGCTTGCTGACCTTGCCCGGCTCGTCGCGATCGGCCACCTGCAGTCCAACAAATACATGCGCCTCGTCCTCGGCGCTGATCCGGTAATTGAATTCGGTGACGGCGCGCGCGCCAACCAGCTGGCAGAAGCGCTTGAAGCTGCCGCGCTCTTCCGGGATGGTAACCGCGAACACCGCCTCGCGTGCCTCGCCCACCTCGGCCCGCTCGGCGACGAAGCGTAGGCGGTCGAAGTTCATGTTCGCGCCGCAGGCAATGGCCACCAGCGTCTGCTCGCGCACCGGCTTGCGCGACCTGGCGGCACGCTCGACGTAGGCCTTGGCGCCGGCCACCGCCAGCGCACCGGCCGGCTCGAGAATGCTGCGCGTGTCGGTGAACACATCCTTGATCGCCGCGCAGACGGCATCGGTGTCGACCAGGATGATCTCGTCGACCACTTCCTTCGCCAGCCGGAAGGTCTCTTCGCCCACCTGCTTGACCGCCGTGCCGTCCGAGAACAGGCCGACATCGGTTAGCGTCACGCGGCGGCCGACGGCCAGCGAGCGCGCCATCGCATCCGAGTCGGTGGTCTGAACGCCGATCACGCGGATCTCGGGCCGCACCGCCTTGATGTAGGCGCCGACGCCGGCGATCAGGCCGCCGCCGCCAATGGCTACGAATACCGCATCGATCGGGCCTGCGTGCTGGCGCAGGATCTCCATCGCGATCGTGCCCTGTCCGGCGATCACGTCCGGGTCGTCGAACGGATGGACGAAGGTCAGCTTGTGCTTCTTCTCCAGCGCCAGCGCCTGCAGGTAGGCATCCGAATACGATTCGCCGGCCAGCACCACGTCGCCGCCACGCGCGCGCACCGCCTCCACTTTCACAGCCGGCGTGGTGGTCGGCATCACGATCACGGCGCGGCAGCCAAGCGCTTTCGCCGACAGTGCCACTCCCTGCGCGTGGTTGCCGGCCGACGCGCAGATCACGCCGCGCCGCAGCTGCGCGGCGGTCAGCTGCGCCATCTTGTTGTAGGCGCCGCGCAGCTTGAAGCTGAACACGCTTTGCATGTCCTCGCGCTTGAGGTAGATGCGGTTGCCAGTGCGCTCCGTCAGCGCCTGTGCCAGTTCCAGCGGGCTTTCGACCGCCACGTCATACACGCTCGACGTGAGGATCTTCTTCAGGTAATCGGTCGTCATGGACGGTCATTATAATTGACCGCCTTTCGCCTTCTTTGACGACTGCTTTCGCCGACATGCTCGCTACGGCCATCACATCGCTGCTCAACGCGCTCGCGCTGCCGACGGTCGGGCTGCCGGCCCTGTTCGTCGTCGCGCTGGTATCGGCGACCATCATGCCGATGGGCTCCGAGCCGGCCGTGTTCGCGGTCGTGAAAATGAACGGCGAGCTGTTCTGGCCGGCGGTGCTGGTGGCCACCGCCGGCAACACCCTGGGCGGCGCGATCAGCTGGGCCATGGGCTACGGCGCAAAGCGCGCATTCGCGAAGGAACGCGAGACCCGCTGGTTCGGCTGGCTGCAGCGTTTCGGGCCCAAGACCCTGCTGCTGTCGTGGCTGCCGGTCGTCGGCGATCCGCTGTGCGTGCTGGCCGGCTGGCTGAAAATGCCGTTCTGGCCCTGCCTGCTGTTCATGGCTATCGGCAAACTCGCCCGCTACCTGAGCATGACCTGGCTGCTGCTCGAGGTGCCGGACGGGTTCTGGCACCAGATGCTGGGCTGGTTGTGAACCCAGGGCTGCGGTCAAGCCACAGGATGGCAGGGGACTCCGACGTGTCCATGGGGTTCCTTGTGGATCCTGCCGGATCCTTGTGCATCGCAATACGTTAGAATGCTGCTTTAGTTGCCCAGGCTATTTCCTCCGATGAACGCCCCCGCGCAAATCCACGCCCTGCTGACCGACGCACCCGAGGGCGGCACGCCTTCGCGCCTGCGCGAGATACCGTACAACTACACGTCTTTCTCCGATCGCGAGATCGTCATCCGTCTGCTCGGCGACACCGCCTGGGATCTGATCTGCCAGTTGCGCAGCCTGCGCCAAACTGGCCGCTCGGCCCGTATGCTGTACGAGGTGCTGGGCGATCTCTGGGTCGTGCGGCGCAATCCCTACCTGCAGGATGACCTGCTCGACAATCCGTCGCGTCGCGAAGCGCTGATCGATGCGATGATTCATCGGCTCAATGAGGTCGATCGTCGTCGCGAAGTGGCCGAGGACGACCACACCCTCGAGCCGGAAATCCGCCAGCGCAAGCAGCATGTCGGCTCGCTGGTCGAGTTGGCGCGCCGGGCGGTTGGCGAGTTCGCCGCCGAATTCCGGCAGGCGCAAGACCTGCGCCGCCGGTCGCGGCGCGTGCTCGGACGATACACCGCATCCGACAACATCAAGTTCGACGGTCTGTCGCGCGTCTCGCACGTGACCGACGCCACCGACTGGCGGGTAGAGTACCCGTTCGTCGTGCTGACGCCCGATTCCGAGGACGAGATGGCCGGGCTGGTCAAGGGCTGCATCGAACTCGGCCTCACCATCATCCCGCGCGGCGGCGGCACCGGCTACACCGGCGGCGCGATTCCGCTGACGCCGATGTCGGCCGTCATCAACACCGAGAAGCTCGAAGACCTCGGCCCGGTCGAGATGACTCGGCTGCCCGGCGTCGATCGCGACTACGCCACCATCTGCTCGGGTGCCGGCGTCGTCACCAAGCGCGTGTCCGACGCGGCCGAGAAGGCCGGCTTCGTGTTCGCCGTCGACCCGACCTCGGCCGAAGCCTCCTGCATCGGCGGCAATATCGCGATGAATGCCGGCGGCAAGAAAGCCGTGCTGTGGGGCACCGCGCTCGACAACCTCGCCAGCTGGCGCATGGTCGACCCGAACGGCGACTGGCTCGAGGTCACGCGCCTCGACCACAATCTCGGCAAGATCCATGACGCGCCCGTCGCGCGCTTCCGGCTCGACTGGACGCACCCCGCCGAGCGCGGCCGCAGGAACGCGCCGTTCCGCACCGAGACCCTCGAGATCGAGGGCCGCAAGTTCCGTAAGGAGGGTCTCGGCAAGGACGTCACCGACAAATTCCTCGCCGGCCTGCCCGGCGTGCAGAAGGAGGGCACCGATGGCCTGATCACGTCGGCGCGCTGGATCCTGCACAAGATGCCGAAACACGCGCGCACCGTCTGCCTCGAGTTCTTCGGCCAGGCGCGCGACGCGATACCGTCGATCGTCGAGATCAAGGACTACCTCGATGCCGAGGCGAAGAAGGGCGGTGCCATCCTCGCCGGCCTCGAGCATCTCGACGAGCGCTATCTGCGCGCTGTCGGCTACGCGACCAAGTCGCGGCGCGGCGTGCTGCCGAAGATGGCACTGTTCGGCGACATCGTCGGCGACGATGAAGACGCCGTCGCGCGCGCCACGTCCGAAGTCATCCGGCTGGCCAACACGCGCGTCGGCGAGGGCTTCGTCGCCGTCAGCCCTGAGGCGCGCAAGAAGTTCTGGCTCGACCGCGCCCGCACGGCGGCCATTGCGCGCCATACCAACGCCTTCAAGATCAATGAAGACGTCGTGATCCCGCTCGACCGTATGGGCGAATACACCGACGGCATCGAGCGCATCAACATCGAGCTGTCGATGTCGAACAAGCTCAAGCTGCTCGGCGAATTGCAGGCTTTTTTCGCCAAGGGCAATCTGCCGCTCGGCAAGAGCGACGACAGTGAAGGCCTCGACATTCCGCCGGCCGAACTGCTGGAGGGCCGCCTCGCCGAGGCGATGGGCCTGCTCGATCGCGTGCAGGCGCGCTGGTCGTGGCTGCTGGCTCGCCTCGACACGCCGCTGGCCGATGCGGCGGGCCACTTGTCCGGTCTCGGCCTCGGCGCGCTGGCCGCCGACATCGATGCCCGGATCGCGGCGCAGCCGGATGCCACCGTCTTCGACCTGCTGCAGGATCGCACCATCCGCGTCTCGTGGAAGGCCGAGCTGCGCGCGCCGCTGCGGCAGATCTTCGGCGGTGCCGCATTCAAGCCGGTGCTCGACGAATGCTCGGCCATCCACCAGCGCGTGCTGCGCGGCCGCGTGTTCGTCGCGCTGCACATGCACGCCGGCGACGGCAACGTGCACACCAACCTGCCGGTGAACTCCGACGACTACCAGATGCTGCAGGACGCACACGCCGCCGTCGAGCGCATCATGGCGCTGGCCCGCTCGCTCAACGGCGTCATCTCCGGCGAGCACGGCATCGGCATCACCAAGCTCGAATTCCTGACCGACGACGAGATCAGCGAGTTCCGCCAGTACAAGCAGCGCATCGATCCCGAGGGCCGCTTCAACAAGGGCAAGCTGCTGGCCGATGCCGACCTGCGCAATGCCTACACGCCGTCGTTCGGCCTGATGGGCCACGAGTCGCTGATCATGCAGCAGAGCGATATCGGCGCCATTGCCAACAGCGTCAAGGACTGCCTGCGCTGCGGCAAGTGCAAGCCGGTGTGCGCGACGCACGTACCGCGCGCCAACCTGCTCTACTCGCCACGCAACAAGATCCTCGCCACCTCGCTGCTGGTCGAAGCCTTCCTGTACGAAGAGCAGACCCGGCGCGGCATCTCGATCCGGCACTGGGAAGAGTTCGAGGATGTCGGCGCGCATTGCACCGTCTGCCACAAGTGCGCGAACCCCTGTCCGGTCGACATCGACTTCGGCGACGTCTCGATGAACATGCGCAACCTGCTGCGCAAGATGGGCAAGAAGTCGTTCAATCCGGGTACGGCGGCATCGATGTTCTTCCTCAATGCGACCGATCCGGCCACCATCAACGCCACCCGCCAGGTGATGATCGGCTGGGGCTACAAGGTCCAGCGTTTCGCGCACGACCTGCTGAAGAAGCTGGCGAAAAAGCAGACCAAGGCGCCGCCGGCGACCGTCGGCAAGCCGCCGGTGCGCGAGCAGGTGATCCACTTCGTGAACAAGAAGATGCCGGGCAAACTGCCGAACAAGACCGCGCGCGCCTTGCTCGATATCGAAGACAGCAAGTTCGTGCCCATCATCCGCGACCCGAAGGCCACCACCGTCGACAGCGAGGCAGTGTTCTACTTCCCCGGCTGCGGCTCGGAGCGGCTGTTCTCGCAGGTGGGCCTGGCCACGCAGGCCATGCTGTGGAAGATCGGCGTGCAGACCGTGCTGCCGCCGGGCTATCTGTGCTGCGGCTATCCGCAGCGCGGCAGCGGCGACTATGACAAGGCCGAGAAGATCATCACCGACAATCGCGTGCTGTTCCACCGCATGGCCAACACGCTGAACTACCTCGACATCAAGACCGTCGTGGTCTCATGCGGCACCTGCTACGACCAGCTGCAGGGCTATGAATTCGAGAAGATCTTCCCCGGCTGCCGCATCATCGACATTCATGAATTCCTGCTCGAGAAAGGCGTCAGACTCGAAGGCGTGACCGGCACGCGCTACATGTATCACGATCCCTGCCACAGCCCGATGAAGCAGCAGGATCCGCTAAAGACCGTCAACAGCCTGATCGCGACGGCCGACGCGCAGAAGATCGAGAAAAACGATCGCTGCTGCGGCGAGTCCGGCACGCTGGCCGTTACGCGGCCCGACATCTCGACGCAGGTGCGCTTCCGCAAGGAGATCGAGATGACCAAGGGCGCGGACAAGCTGCGTGCCGACGGCTTTGCGGGCGACGTGAAGATCCTGACCTCCTGCCCGTCCTGCCTGCAGGGGCTGTCGCGCTACAACGACGACTCGGGTACCGAAGCCGACTACATCGTCGTCGAGATCGCGCGCCACCTGCTAGGCGAGAACTGGCTGCCCGACTACGTGCAGCGTGCGAACGACGGCGGCATCGAGCGGGTGCTGGTCTGAGCATGAGCGAGGATCAGTTCATGCGCATCACCGGCTGCGAACTGTGCGAAACCCCGGGCGGCGAAGTGCTGCACCAGGGCGCGCAGTTCCGCGTGGTGCTGATCGATGACGATAACTACCCCGGCTTCTGCCGCGTGATCTGGCGCGACCATGTGCGGGAAGTGACCGACCTGAACGAGCTCGACCGCATGCTGCTGATGGACGTGCTGTGGCAGGTCGAGCACGTGGTGCGCGAGGTGATGCAGCCGGAGAAGGTCAATCTCGCCAGTTTCGGCAATGTGGTGCCGCACCTGCACTGGCACGTCATTCCGCGCTACATCGACGACGTGCACTTCCCGCAGCCGGTGTGGGGGCAGGCGCAGCGCCCGGCACAGCCTGCGTCGTTGCAGGTGCGGCGCGAGCGGCTGGATGCGTTGCGTGCCAAAATGCAGCAGCGGCTGACGACCTACCTCTGATCGCTACCCGCTGCAACGCCCACAAAAACGAAGGACAAGCCGTGAGCAATACCCGCATTCCCACCGCCATCACCTTGCACAAATCGTCCCGTACGCTCGAGCTCGCATACGGCGATGACAGCGTCGAGTTGTCGTTCGAATTCCTGCGCGTGCTGTCGCCGTCAGCCGAGGTGCGCGGCCACGGGCCGGGGCAGGAGACGCTGCAGACCGGCAAGCGCCTGGTCGAGATCAAGGGCATCGAGCCGGTCGGGCATTACGCGATCCGACCGGTGTTTTCGGACGGGCACGATAGCGGCATCTACTCGTGGGAACTGCTGCATGATTTCTGCATGAACCGCGACCGGCTGTGGGAGGACTACCTGCAGAAACTGGAAGCGGCCGGATTCACGCGCGAATCCGGCCGTGATACGCCCATGGTGGTCAAAGGCGGTGGCTGTAGCTCACACTGAGCACCCTTGCAACACCATCGCTGACTGGATCCCGGCCCGCATCTGGTCTCGAGGCCGGGCCGGGCCTGTCTTCATTCCCCGACCCGTCGTCGGACATCGCCGAATCGTGAAACTCATGCCAGTATCAGGATAAAGGTGCTGGAGCAGGTACTATCGCAGGAGCAGCCACTGGCCCGGTCTCGACGCACGTCTCACCTTCCGTCTCTCCCTTGATAAGCCGCGGCAGCATATCAGGCTTGCCTTCAAAAATAACCGCGGCAGCTTTTTTCAAATCGATTTTGTTGGGCTCCAAGAAGCCCGACACTTGGGTATCGGACAAGATAGGCAAGGCCTTGGGCGCTCTCGGAGCGGAGATTGCGCAAGAGGATGTCGACGACAGGCTGGAGGACGAAGAAGACGAAGACGGGAGACACTCCTCATCGGTTTCTTTTCGGTCAGAGGAGTTGTCGGCGTGGTGTCGACTTCCATCCCGTTCGGTTCCGGCTCTCTTGCCGGTTGAAGCATGTGCGGCGACGCTTGCCGCCCGGGGTGGTCGGCCGACGGGCCACTGAGTGAACATTTCCTGTTTCTGGTTAACGCTGCCCGCAGCGGCGTGGGGCCCGGTTGCCTCCTGCCCGGCGCACCTGTGCCGCAGCGGATACCTCCGGGCGACGGAGTTGCCCGCTTGTATAATGCGGGTTTGCACGACCATCTCCCGTCGCCCCGCCATGACCCAGACCCATTTCGGCTATCAGCACGTCCCCGAAGAACAGAAGGTGAAAAAGGTCGCCGAAGTCTTTCATTCCGTGGCGGCAAAATACGACATGATGAACGACCTGATGTCGGCCGGCCTGCACCGGATCTGGAAGGCATTCACGGTAGCGCAGGCCGGTATTCGTCCGGGTTTCAAGGTGCTCGATATCGCGGCCGGCACCGGCGACCTGACGAAGGCGTTCGCGAAGCGCGCGGGTCCGTCCGGCGAGGTCTGGCATACCGACATCAACGAGTCGATGCTGCGCGTCGGCCGCGACCGCATGATCAATGACGGCCTGCTGCTGCCAACGCTGATTTGCGATGCCGAGCGGCTGCCCTTTCCCGACAACTATTTCGACCGTGTGTCGGTCGCCTTCGGCCTGCGCAACATGACGCACAAGGAAGCGGCACTGTCCGAAATGCGCCGCGTGCTCAAGCCCGGCGGCAAAGTGCTGGTGCTGGAGTTCTCGAGAGTGAACGAGGCGCTGCAAAAGCCCTACGATCTGTACTCGTTCAAGGTGCTGCCGTGGCTGGGGCAGAGGATCGCCGGCGACGCCGACAGCTACCGCTATCTGGCCGAGTCGATACGGATGCACCCGGACCAGGAAACGCTGAAGCAGATGATGCAGGACGCTGGTCTGGACCGGGTCGCCTACTTCAATCTGACGGCGGGGGTGGCGGCGCTGCATGTGGGCGTAAAGCTCTAGTATCCTCCGCGCTCGGCAACCGAAAGACACTGGAGCCAACAGAAATAAACTGGATCCCGGCTCGCGCCGGGATGACGGTTGCGAGGCTGACGCACTTCCAAACGTGATCCCTGCGCAAGCCGCGATCCGAGACGCTACCAACCATGACCACGCTCGAACGCCCACTCATCGCTGCCCTCAACCACCTGCTGTCTCGCCAGTCCCTGCTGCGCGACCAGCTGGTTGCGCACGCCGGCAAGTCCGCACGCATCGACGCCGGGATCATGCAGCTTGATATTTCGGTTGCCGCCGACGGCCTGCTGCAGGCGGGCGAGGCCGAGCCGGATGTCACCATCACGATCCAGCCGGCCGACCTGCCGAACATCCTCGCCGACATGAAAAGCGCGTTCTCCTACGTGCACATCAGCGGCGACGCCGAGTTCGCCCGCGCTATTTCCGAACTCGCTAATGGCCTGCAGTGGGAAGCAGAGGAAGACCTCGCGCCCATCGTCGGCGACATCGCAGCGGTGCGCATCGTGCGCACTGCGCGCGCAGCCGCCGGCACCGTGAAGGCCGGCGCGCACAAGCTGGCGGAGAACCTCGCCGAGTATCTGCTCGAGGAAAATCCCACGCTGCTCTACCGGCGCGCCGGCGACGACTTCGCGGCCGGCGTCGCTGTGCTGCGCGATGATGTCGAGCGCCTGTCCAAGCGCATCGCGCTGCTCGAAAAGGCAGCAGGAGGCGCGGCATGATCGGACGGCTGCTGCGGGTTCTGAAGATCGTCCGTGTCTCGCTGCGCTACGGCCTCGACGAAATCATTCTCTCGGGAGCGAAGCTGCCGCCGCAGCTAAGGCTGTTGTCGGCATTGTTTTTCTGGCGCGACATCTCGGCTCCGCGCGGCGCGCGGCTGCGCCAGGCGCTCGAGGAACTTGGCCCCATCTTCGTCAAGTTCGGTCAGGTGCTCTCCACCCGGCGCGACCTGATGCCGCCCGATATCGCCGATGAGCTCGCGCTGCTGCAGGACCGGGTGCCGCCGTTTGCGTCCGAACTGGCGATTGCCGAGATCACGCGCGCGCTCGGCCAGCATCCGGACCAGCTGTTCGCGCATTTCGAGCGCAAGCCGGTGGCTTCGGCGTCGGTGGCGCAGGTACATTTCGCAACGCTCAAGGACGGCGCCGAGGTCGCGGTCAAGGTATTGCGGCCGGGGGTGCGCCGCGCCATCGACGGCGACATCGCGCTCATGCACATCATCGCCGGCTGGGTGCATCGCTGGTCGGTCGATGGTCGCCGGCTGCGGCCGCGCGAAGTAGTCGCCGAGTTCGACAAATACCTGCATGATGAGCTCGACCTGATGCGCGAGGCCGCCAATGCCAGCCAGCTGCGTCGCAACTTCGAGCACTCGCCGCTCTTGCTGGTGCCCGAGATGTTCTGGGACTACTGCTCGGAGTCGGTGATCGTGATGCAGCGGATGCACGGCATACCGATCTCGCAGACCGCGCGCCTGGCCGAGGCCGGCGTGGACCTGAAAAAACTCTCCAGCGACGGCGTCGAGATCTTTTTCACGCAGGTATTCCGGCACGGCTTCTTCCATGCCGACATGCACCCCGGGAACATCCTCGTCTCGACCGATCCGGCCACGTTCGGCCGCTATATCGCGCTCGACTTCGGCATCGTCGGCACGCTGACCGATTTCGACAAGGACTACCTGTCGCAGAACTTTCTCGCCTTCTTCCGGCGCGACTACAAGCGCGTCGCGCAGGCGCACATCGAGTCCGGCTGGGCGCCGCCGGATACGCGCGTCGACGAGCTCGAGTCGGCGGTACGCGCCTGCTGTGAACCAATTTTCGATCGGCCGCTGGCGCAGATCTCGTTCGGACAGGTGCTGCTGCGCCTGTTCCAGACCTCGCGCCGCTTCAATATCGAGGTTCAGCCGCAACTGGTGCTGCTGCAGAAGACCCTGCTCAATATCGAGGGTCTGGGCCGGCAGCTCGACCCCGACCTCGACCTCTGGCAGACCGCCAAGCCCATCCTCGAGCAGTGGATGAAGGAGCAGGTCGGCTGGCGCGGCCTCCTCGACCGCCTGAAACAGGAGGCGCCGCAGTACGCGCACATCCTGCCGGCGCTACCGCGCCTGCTGCAGCAGGCGCTGGCGGCGCGCGCCGCGCCGACACCGGATTCCGGCCCGCTGCTGCGGCGCCTCATCGCCGAGCAGCGCCGCACCAACCTGCTGCTCGGGATCGTGGTCTATTTCGGCGGCGGCCTGCTGGCGGGCTTGCTCGCGGTGCAGTTGTTCCTCCGTTTGCACGGCGGCTGGTAGCCGGCCGGCGGCGCGGGGCATCGGTAGCCAAACCCCAAAAAATTCATTTTTTTCGGATAAAACCCGCGGCTATAATCGCCGAAAATTTTCTCGCGGAAACAGTTTGACTCGCCCGGAGGCCGAATGACTACGCTGCTGGTGTTTGTCCTGATCTATCTGCTGATCTCGCTCGGCCTCGGACTGTATGCCGCCACCCGCGTCAAGAACGCGACCGACTACGCGGTGGCCGGCCGCTCGCTGCCGCTGCCTGTCGTCATCGCCACCGTGTTCGCGACCTGGTTCGGCTCCGAAACCGTGCTGGGCATTCCGGCGCGCTTCGCCGAGCAGGGGCTGGGCGGCACGATCGAGGATCCGTTCGGCGCGTCGCTGTGCCTGATCTTTGTCGGCCTGTTCTTCGCGCGCAAGTTGTACCGGATGAACCTGCTGACCATCGGCGACTATTACAAGCTGCGCTACAACCGCACGGTCGAGGTCATCGTTTCCCTCTGCATCGTGATCTCCTACCTGGGCTGGGTGTCGGCGCAGATCACGGCCATGGGCCTCGTCTTCAACGTGCTGACGCAGGGCGCGGTGTCGATGCCGGCCGGCATGGTGATCGGCGCGGCGATCGTGTTGCTGTACACGCTGTTCGGCGGCATGTGGTCGGTGGCGCTGACCGATGCCTTCCAGATGCTGCTGATCGTCGCCGGCATGCTCTTCATCGGCTGGTGGGTGGCCGACATGGCCGGGGGCGCCGGCGTGGTCATCCACCACGCCGCTGCGGCGGGCAAGCTCGATATCCTGCCCGAGCCCACCACCGCCGGCCTGCTGGCCTTTATTGGCGCCGCCGTCACCATCATGTTCGGCTCCATACCGCAGCAGGACGTCTTCCAGCGCGTCATGTCGGCCCGCAGTGAAACGGTGGGCGCGGCCGGCGCCGTGATCGGCGGCTCGCTGTATTTCATCATCGCCTTCATCCCGATGTTTCTGGTCTATGCGTCGCAGCTGATCGACCCGCAGGTGTTCGAATCGCTGCTGTCCGAAGACCCGCAGCTGATCCTGCCGACGCTGATCCTGAAGGACGCGCCGCTCATTGCGCAGATCCTGTTCTTTGGCGCGCTGCTGTCGGCTATCATGTCGACCGCCAGCGGCACGCTGCTGGCTCCGAGCATCACGCTGACCGAGAACATCATTCGCGAAATCCGGCCTATGGACGACCGCCAATTGCTGCTGACAACCCGCATCGTGGTCGTCTGCTTCGCGATTGCCGTGACCGCCTTCGCGCTGCTGTCGCAGGGCATGCCCATTTACGAAATGGTCGGCAACTCCTACAAGGTGCCGCTGGTCGGCGCTTTCATCCCGCTAGTCATGGGGCTGTACTGGAAGCGCGCCACCACGCAGGGTGCGCTGCTGTCCGTGATCGGCGGCCTCGGATCGTGGCTGCTGATGGAGGTTTTCGGCGGCGAATCGATCTGGCCGCCGCAGCTCGTCGGCCTGCTGGTGGCCTTCGTCGGCATGATCGTTGGCTCGCTCCTTCCGCAGCGCCTTGGCGCGTCCGGCACCTCCGGCGCGGCTGCCTGAGCGTGCCGCACCGCAGCTCCCCGGCAAAATCCCAGACCGAAACCCTTTATAATTCAAGGTTTTCGAAAATTTGCAGGGAGAAAGCCCCATGCCGATCTATGCCTATCGCTGCGAAGCCTGCGGCTTTGCCAAGGACGTGCTGCAGAAAATCTCCGACGCCCCACTGACCGATTGCCCGCAATGCGGCAAGGCCGAGTTCCGCAAGCAGGTGACGGCGGCCGGCTTCCAGCTCAAGGGCAGCGGCTGGTACGTGACCGATTTCCGCGGCGGCTCGGGCGGCGGCGCCGCGGCCCCGGCCAAGGCCGAGTCGTCCGGCAGCGCCACCGCCTCCGGTGCGTCCGACAGTTCGTCGGCCGCCACCACGACCTGATGCCCTGAGCTCCCCATGCGCAAATATTTCATCACCGGCCTGCTGGTTCTCGTTCCCCTTGCGATCACGCTGTGGGTGCTGAACCTGATCATCGGCCTGCTCGACCAGTCGCTGCTGCTGCTGCCGCCGGAGTTTCAGCCGGAATCGCTGTTTGGCTTCCATCTGCCGGGGTTCGGTGCGGTGGTTACGCTGCTGATCATTTTCGTGACCGGCCTCGTGACCCGCAACATCATCGGCAACCGCCTGCTGATCCTGTGGGAGCAACTGCTGCAGCGCATCCCGGTGGTGAACTCGATCTACTCCAGCGTCAAGCAGGTCTCCGACACCTTGCTGTCCTCGAGCGGCAATGCCTTTCGCAAGGCCCTGCTCGTCCAGTATCCGCATGCCGGCTCGTGGACCATCGCCTTCCAGACCGGCGTACCGGGCGGCGACGTGAAGAACCACCTGCACGGCGACTATGTCAGCGTCTATGTGCCGACCACGCCAAACCCGACCTCGGGATTTTTCCTGATGTTCCGCCGCCAGGACACCGTCGAACTCGACATGAGCGTCGATGAGGCGCTGAAGTACATCGTGTCGATGGGCGTCGTGGCGCCGCCGTCGAAAAAGCCGGCCAGCGCCGCGCTGCCTGCCGAGACCGAACAACACTGACCTTACGAGACTCAACACATGTCAATGCGAACACATTACTGCGGCCAGACCACCGAGGCGCAGATGGGCCAGACCGTCAGCCTGTGTGGCTGGGTACACCGTCGCCGCGACCATGGCGGCGTGATCTTCATCGATCTGCGTGATCGCGAGGGCCTGGTGCAGGTAGTCTGCGACCCGGACCGCGCCGACATGTTCAAGGCCGCCGAGGCCGTGCGCAATGAATTCTGCCTGCGCATCACCGGCCTCGTGCGCGCGCGTCCGGCCGGCACCGAGAATGCCGGCCTTAACTCCGGCAAGATCGAGGTGCTGTGCCACGAACTCGAGGTGCTCAATGCGTCGGTGACGCCGCCGTTCCAGCTCGACGACGACAACCTCTCCGAGACCACGCGCCTGACGCACCGCGTGCTCGACCTGCGCCGCCCGCAGATGCAGAACAACCTGCGCCTGCGCTACCGCGTGTCGATGGAAGTGCGCAAATTCCTCGACTCGAACGGCTTCATCGACATCGAGACGCCGATGCTGACCAAGTCGACGCCGGAAGGCGCGCGCGACTACCTCGTGCCGTCGCGCGTGAATGCGGGCAATTTCTTCGCGCTGCCGCAGTCGCCGCAGCTGTTCAAGCAGCTGCTGATGGTCGCCAACTTCGATCGTTACTACCAGATCACCAAGTGCTTCCGCGACGAAGACCTGCGCGCCGACCGCCAGCCCGAGTTCACGCAGATCGACTGCGAAACCTCGTTCATGAACGAGCAGGAAATCCGCGACATGTTCGAGGGCATGATCCGCGGTGTATTCAAAAATGTACTCAATGTCGACCTGCCGAACCCATTCCCGGTGATGGACTTCGCGACCGCGATGGGCAAGTACGGCTCCGACAAGCCGGACATGCGCGTCAGGCTCGAATTCACTGAGCTGACCGAGGTGATGAAAGATGTCGAGTTCAAGGTCTTCTCCGGCGCAGCCAACATGGAGAATGGCCGCGTGGTCGGCCTGCGCGTGCCGGGCGGCGCCGCGATGCCGCGCTCCGAGATCGACGCGTACACGCAATTCGTCGCGATCTATGGCGCGAAGGGCCTCGCGTACATCAAGGTCAATGAACTGGCCAAGGGCCGCGACGGTCTGCAGTCGCCGATCGTGAAGAACATCCACGATGCGGCCCTGACGCAGATCCTCGAGCGCACCGGTGCGCAGGATGGCGATCTGATCTTCTTTGGCGCTGACAAGGCGAAGGTAGTCAATGATGCGATCGGCGCGCTGCGCGTGAAGATCGGCCACAGCGACTTCGGCCGCAAGGGCGGCCTGTTCGACGACGACTGGCGTCCGCTGTGGGTCGTCGATTTCCCGATGTTCGAGCACGACGAAGACGAAAATCGCTGGAACGCGCTGCACCACCCGTTCACCGCGCCGAAGGCCGGCCATGAAGATTTCATCGAGTCTGCACCGGGCAAGGCCATCGCCCAGGCTTACGACATGGTGCTCAATGGCTGGGAACTCGGCGGCGGCTCGGTGCGTATCCATCGCGCCGACGTGCAGAGCAAGGTCTTCAAGGCGCTCAACATCAACGATGAAGAGGCGCAGATCAAGTTCGGCTTCCTGCTCGACGCGCTGCAATACGGTGCGCCGCCGCACGGCGGTCTCGCGTTCGGCCTCGACCGCCTGGTCACGATGATGACCGGTGCCGAATCGATCCGCGACGTGATCGCCTTCCCGAAGACGCAACGCGCGCAGTGCCTGCTGACGCAGGCGCCTTCGGAAGTCGACGAGAAGCAGCTGCGCGAACTGCACATTCGGCTGCGTGCGACGGAGCCGGCGCTCAAGAGCTGATCCCTTCTTGCGTGCTGAAAACGGCCGGTGGCATGCGCCACCGGCCGTTTTTTTTGGGCTGGCCTCCGGTCATCGGCAACGGCATAAACAATCCATAAACAGGGCATAATCATTCCATGCCCGATTATAAAATCCCCGAATCCGTCCTCGTCGTGATCCACAGCGCCGACCTGCAGGTGCTGCTGATCGAGCGTGCGGACAGGCCCGGCTTCTGGCAGTCGGTGACCGGGTCGAAGGACGTGATCGACGAGCCGCTGGCCGAGACCGCGATGCGCGAGGTGTTCGAGGAAACCGGTATCCGCATCGGCAGTCCCGAGGTACCGCTGGCAAGCCTGCGCGACTGGCAGTTGTCCAACGTCTACGAGATCTACCCGGTCTGGCGCCATCGCTACGCGCCGGGTGTGACGCGCAACACCGAGCATGTGTTTGGCCTGTGCGTACCGCGCGACATCGCGATCACGCTCGCCCCGCGCGAACATCTGCAGCACCGCTGGCTGCCGTGGCGCGAAGCAGCCAATCTCTGTTTTTCTCCTTCCAATGCAGAAGCCATTCTGCAACTGCCGCGCCATGCCGAGGCGCAGGCCGCCTGAGCGATGAAGCTGCGCATCGCCACCTGGAACATCCACAAGGGCGTCAGCGCGCTGGGCAGCCGGCCGCGCGTGCATGGCATCAAGCAGGCGCTGTCGGCGATGGGCGCCGACGTGGTTTTCCTGCAGGAAGTGCAGGGGCGGCACGACCTGCTGGCGCTCAGGCACACCAGTTGGCCTGTCCAGTCGCAGCATGAATTCCTGGCCGGCGACGCGCTGCATTGCGCGTATGGCATGAATGCCGTCTACGACCATGGGCATCATGGCAACGCGCTCCTGTCGTGCTACCCGATCGCGTCGGCGCACAACCACGACGTGTCCGACCACGCATTCGAATCGCGCGGCATCTTGCACTGCGTGCTGAAGCTGCCGACGGCCGAGTCGCCGCTCGAGATTCACTGCTACGTGATTCACCTCGGCCTGTTCGCCGGCAGCCGGCTGCGCCAGACGCAGGCGCTGATCGAGGCCGTCAGCGCCACCGCGCCGCCCGACGCCCCGCTGCTGATTGCGGGCGACTTCAACGACTGGACCAATGCCCTGTCCGACACGCTCAGGCATCGCCTGGGCGTGACCGAAGTCTTCGACGAACGCCTGCCGTCGTCACGGTTCGGCAGCTACCTGCGGCGTTTGTCCGGCCGCGGCCCGCGCAAGGCGCCGGCGCGCACCTTCCCGGCGGCCATGCCAGTGCTGCAGCTCGACCGCGTCTATGTGCGCGGCTTCGGTGTGCTGTCGGCCGAGGTGATGTTCGGCGCCAGCTGGGCGCGCCTGTCCGACCACGCGCCCATCGTCGCCGAACTGGCCATCACGCTACCGGAGCCGGTCGCCGCGGCGGCTCATTCGCGCGAGGGCGAGCATGCGGGCGGTCAGCTATAGCCACCACAACCGTCTGACGCTGCTGCACCGGGGCGCGGAATTTTTCCCGGCGCTGGTGCGGGCCATCGACGCGGCCGAGTCGGAAGTTCATGTCGAGACCTATATCTTTGCGCTCGACCCGACCGGGCTGCAGGTCATGTCGGCGCTGCGGCGCGCGGCAGAGCGCGGCGTGGCCGTGCAAGTCCTGGTCGACTGGCTGGGCAGCAGCCGCCACCGTGCCGCGCTGGCTGCCGAGTTCGAGGACGCCGGCATCCGCTTTGCGGCCTTCAATCCGTGGTTCCGGCGCGGCATCGCGCGCATGCACCGCAAGATCGTGGTGGTGGACCGGCGGCTGGCTTTTCTCGGCGGCTTGAACGTCAACGACGACATGATCTCCGACGACGGCAGCGACGAGCCGCTGCCCGCCCCGCGCTGGGATTTCGCCGTCGGCATCGCCGGCCCGCTGGTCGGGGCCATCCACGCCGAGGCGCTGGCTCAGTGGAGCAAGCTCGGGCCGCGCCCCCTGATGGCGCGCATCGAGCACTTACGCAACACCATCGCCGCCACGCAGCCGCTGCGCGCGGTGCAGGTGGCCGAGGCCGCGCTGGTGGTGCGCGACAACCTGCGCAACCGGCGCACCATACAGCGCGCCCTGCTGCAGGCGCTCGGGCGCTCCCGCCACAGCGCATTGCTGGTCACGCCGTATTTCGCGCCGGGCCGCAAGCTGCGCAAGGCCATGATGCTGGCGGCGCAGCGCGGCATCGAGGTCACGCTGCTGATCGGCGTCGGCCAGTTCGCGATGCAGGACGCCGTCGCGCAATCCTTCTACCCGCGGCTGGTGCGGGCCGGCGTGCGCATCGTCGAGTACCGGCGCACGCAACTGCATGGCAAGGTCGCGGTGGTGGATGACGACTGGGCCACCGTGGGATCGAGCAATTTCGACGGGCTGTCGCTGTTCGTCAACCACGAGGCCAACATTATCGTGCGCGACACGGCGTTTGCGGCGTCCCTGCGCGACTACATCCTGCGCGGCCTGGCTGAGGGCGTCGTGATCAGCGTGACCGATGTCGAGCGCCTGTCGCTGCCGCGCCGCTTGTGGAACCGCTTTGCCTACGGTCTGTACCGCGCCGTGCTGCAGATACTGACGCTCGGCAGCTATACGCGCTGACGGCTACAATCGCGCTCATGGAAGGTACCCGAATCGACAAATGGCTGTGGGCCGCGCGTTTCTTCAAGACGCGAACGCTCGCCACCGAGGCAGTCGAGCGCGGACGCGTGCGGCTAAACGACGAGCGCTGCAAGCCGGCGCGCGGCCTCAAGCCGGGCGACCTGCTCGACATCGACAACGGCAGCACGCAGTGGCAGGTTCGGGTCGTCGGCCTGTCCGACCAGCGCGGCCCGGCACCGATGGCGAGGCAGTTGTACGAGGAAACGCCGGCAGGCGTGGCAAGGCGCGAGCAGGAGGCGGAGCGGCGGCAACTGTTCGCCGAACCGGCCGATGCGATTCGCGGCCGGCCGACCAAGCGCGACCGTCGCGTGCTCGACCGCTCCCGCGGCTAGCCGGCCCCCGACAGCTCGCCGCCCGCCGACCCGCGGCGGCGCTGTCCGCAAGACCACAGGGCCTTCCCGGGCGATCCGCATTCCATCCCATCAAACGCTGGCTTTTGTGCATAATAGGACGGTCGTTCGATTTCCCCCGGAGCCCCTGCATGTCCGACCTCCTGCAAAAACCGCTGCGCAAAGGCGAGCAGACCCGCGCCAGCATCCTCGATGCCGCGCTCGCCACCGCCAGCCGCGACGGGCTCGAGGGCTTGACGATCGGCACCCTGGCCGAACGCATGGGCATGAGCAAGTCAGGCGTGTTCGCGCATTTCGGATCGCGCGAGGACTTGCAGATCGAAGTGCTGAAACTCTACAACCACCAGTTCGAGCAGGAGGTGTTCTACCCCAGCCTGCGCGCCGCGCGCGGCCTGCCGCGTCTGCAGGGGCTGTTCGCGCGCTGGGTGGATCGCGTCAGCCGCGAGATCGCCTCGGGCTGCATTTACATCAGCGGCGCGGTCGAATACGACGACCGGCCCGGCCCCATCCGCGATCAACTGATCGGCATGGTACAGGCCTGGCAATTCGCCCTGCGCCGCGCTGCCGACCTCGCCGTTGCCGAAGGCCATTTGCCGGCGGCCACCGATACCGAGCAACTGGTATTTGAAATGTACGGCCTCGTGCTTGCCCTGCATCATGATGCCCGCTTCATCCGCAGCCCGCGCGCCATCGCGCATGCGCAGGCCGGATTCGCGCGCCTGATCGATTCGGCGCGCGGCGCGGGGCCGGCCTAGCCGGCAAGGCGGACTCCGGCCTGCGTGGCCGCATCCACCGGATGCCAGAATGCGTTAGCCTCACCCCTGCCGACCGACGACACAGGAGACGACCATGCCCAGCTACAGTCCCCCTCTGCGCGACATGCAATTCGTGCTGCACGAATTGCTTGGCTCAGGCGCGGAACTCGCGCAGTTGCCGCCGCATGCGGAACTCGATGCCGACACCATCAATCAGGTGCTCGAGGAGGGCGGCAAGTTTGCCGCCGGCGTCGTGTTCCCGCTGAACCAGTCGGGCGACCGCGCAGGCTGCCGCTTCGACGCCGCCACGCACAGCGTGACCGCGCCGGAGGGATTTCGCGACGCCTACCGTCAGTATGTGGAGGCCGGCTGGCCGGCGCTCTCCTGCGACCCGCAGTTCGGCGGGCAGGGGCTGCCGATGGTGCTTAACAACTCCTTCTACGAGATGCTGAACTCGGCAAACCAGGCCTGGACCATGTATCCGGGCCTGTCGCACGGCGCCTACGAATGCCTGCATGCGCACGGCACTCCCGAGCAGCAGGCGCTGTACCTTCCGAAACTGGTGTCGGGCGAATGGACCGGCACCATGTGCCTGACCGAATCGCACTGCGGCACCGACCTCGGCCTCCTGAAGACGAAAGCCCTGCCGCAGCCCGACGGCAGCTATCGATTAAGCGGTAGCAAGATCTTCATCTCGGCCGGTGAGCACGACCTCGCCGCCAACATCATCCACCTCGTGCTGGCGCGCCTGCCGGATGCGCCCGAGGGTACCAAGGGCATCTCGCTGTTCGTGGTGCCGAAGTTTCTTCCCGACGCCGCCGGCCAGCCGGGCGAGCGCAACCGCATTGTCTGCGGCGCGATCGAACACAAGATGGGTATTCATGGCAACGCGACCTGCCAGATCAATCTTGACGACGCTGCCGGCTGGCTGATCGGCGATCCCAACCGCGGGCTGAACGCTATGTTCGTGATGATGAATGCAGCACGGCTCGGCGTCGGCATGCAGTCGCTGGGCCTGACCGAGGTCGCCTACCAGAATGCGGTCGCCTATGCCCGCGAGCGCGTGCAGGGACGCAGCCTGACCGGCCCGAAAGAACCGGGCAAGCCCGCCGACAGCATCCTCGTCCATCCGGACGTGCGCCGCATGCTGCTGACCGCGCGTGCCTATGCCGAGGGCGGCCGCGCGTTCACCTCGTATGTTGCGCTGATGATCGATCGCGAACTGAATCACCCCGACGAAGACATCCGCAAGGCCGCGGCCGACGAGGTGGCGCTGCTGACGCCGATCGTCAAGGCCTTCCTGACCGACAACGCCTGGATCGCCTGCTCCGAGGCGCTGCAGGTATTCGGCGGCCACGGTTACATTGCAGAGTGGGGGATGGAGCAGTACCTGCGCGACGCGCGCATCAACATGATCTATGAAGGCACCAACACCATACAGTCGCTCGACCTGCTCGGGCGCAAGGTGCTGATGGACAATGGCGCAAGGCTGCGGGCCTTCGGCGACAAGATCAAGGCCTTCATCGACGAGCACGGCGCCGACGAGCAGATGTCCGAGTTCATCACGCCGCTGGCGGACATCGCGGAAAAGGTGTCCAAGCTGTCGATGGAAGTGGGGATGAAAGCCTTCATGAACCGCGACGAAGTCGGCGCGGCGGCCGTGCCCTACCTGCGCGTGGTGGGTCATCTGGTGTTTGCGTATTTCTTTGCGCGGATGGCGAGAATCGCGCTCGACAAGGAGGGTGGCGGCGACGCTTTCTACCAGGCCAAGCTGGCGACCGCGCGCTTCTACTTCGCGCGGCTGCTGCCGGAGACCGCGATGCTGATCCGGCAGGCGCGGTCGGGGTCGCAGAACCTGATGGCAATGGAGGAGAGCCTGTTTTGAATCCGGTGGATTTCGCCTGCGGCTCTATCCACCCTACGGCCCTCTTTACGGCCATAGGGCAGGTAGAGCGAAGCGAAACCCGCCATGGCAAACAGACAGCAACCCGTACGCCCGAAGGAGCCAAAGGGCGGGTAGAGCAAAGCGAAACCCGCCATGGCAAACAGACAGCAACCCGTACGCCCGAAGGAGCCGTAGGGCGGGTAGAGCAAAGCGAAACCCGCCATAGCCAACATACAGCAACCAGTAGGGCGGAATGAGCCGCAGGCGACATCCGCCACCACCCAACCCAGCAGAAGATCCCATGTCCAACTTCCTCGTGAAAAAAGTCGCCATCCTCGGCGCCGGCGTGATGGGCGCGCAGATCGCTGCGCACTGCGTCAACGCTCGCGTGCCGGTGATCCTGTACGACCTGCCCGGCAAGGAGGGCCAGCCGCGCAATGCGCTGGCCGAGCGCGCCGTCGAGCAACTGAAAAAGCTCAATCCCGCGCCGCTGGCCGATGCCGCGCAGGCCGGGCTGATCGAGCTGGCCAACTTCGACGACCATCTCGACCGCCTGCCAGAGGCCGATCTCGTCATCGAAGCCATTGCCGAGCGCATGGACTGGAAACACCAGCTGTATGCGAAGATCGGTGCGCACATGGCGCCGCACGCCATCTTTGCGACCAATACCTCCGGGCTGTCGATCACGGCGCTGGCCAGTGCGCTGCCCGATGCCCTGCGCAGCCGCTTCTGCGGCGTGCATTTCTTCAACCCGCCGCGCTACATGCACCTGGTCGAGCTGATACCGACGGCTGCCACCGAGGCCGGCATCCTCGACCGGCTCGAAACCTTCCTCACCAGCACGCTGGGCAAAGGCGTGGTGCGCGCGCTCGACACGCCGAACTTCATCGCCAACCGCGTCGGCATCTTCGGCATGCTGGCGACGATGCATGAAGCGGAGCAGTTCGGCCTGTCGTATGACTTGGTCGACGACCTGACCGGCGCGAAGCTCGGCCGCGCCAAGTCCGGCACCTTCCGCACCGCCGACGTGGTCGGGTTGGACACACTCGGTCACGTCATCCGCACGATGACCGACACGCTGGCCGACGATCCTTTCCATTCGCTGTACCGGCAGCCGCCGGCGCTTGCGCAACTGCTGGCCGACGGCAGGCTCGGCCAGAAGGCCGGTGCCGGCTTCTACAAGAAGGCCGGCAAGGACATTCTTCGCTACGACGCGGCGAAGAACGACTACCTGCCGTCCGGTGCAAAGGCCGACGACCTGATCGCCCGCATCCTGAAGGAAAAGGACGCCGGCAAGCGGATGAAGGCACTGCATGACTCCACGCATGCACAGGCAAGGTTTCTGTGGGCTGTCTTCCGCGATACCTTTCATTACATTGCCGTACATCTCGAGTCGATTGCCGACAATGCGCGCGACGTCGACTTCGCGCTGCGCTGGGGTTTCGGCTGGAAGCAGGGCCCGTTCGAGTTGTGGCAGGCTGCCGGCTGGCAGCAGGTCGCGCAATGGGTGAAGGAAGACATCGACGCCGGCCGCGCGCTGTCGTCCGTACCGCTGCCCGGCTGGGTAGTCGACGGTCGCGACGGCGTGCACCGGCCCGAGGGCTCGTGGTCGCCGGCGAAGCAGGCTTATGTGCCGCGATCGTCGCTGCCTGTGTACGAGCGCCAGGCGTTCCGTGCGCCGCTGGTCGGCTCCGGTCAAGCGCAGGGCGCGACGGCGGGCGCCACCGTGCATGAAGACGAATCCGTGCGGCTCTGGCATCGCGGCGACGGCGTGCTTGTGTTCTCGACCAAAACCAAGATGCATGTGATGGGCCCGGACGTGATCGCGGGCCTCGAACGCGCGATCGCGGAGGCGGAGAACAACTACCGTGCGCTGGTCATCTGGCACGCCGACTCGGCCGATGGTGGCGCATTTTCGGCAGGTGCTGATCTGCAGGCGATGCTGCCGACCTTCATGGCCGGCGGCGCAAAGGCGCTCGACCCGTTCGTCGCCCGCTTCCAGAACACGATGATGCGCGTGAAGTACGCGAACGTGCCGGTGGTGGCAGCCGTGGCCGGTCTCGCCCTCGGCGGCGGCTGCGAGTTGCTGATGCACGCCAGCCGGCGCGTCGTTTCGCTCGAATCCTATGTCGGCCTGGTCGAAGTCGGCGTCGGTCTCGTGCCAGCCGGCGGCGGCCTGAAGGAAATCGCGTTGCGTTCGGCGCGCGAAGCCAAGGGAAATGACTTACTGCAGTTCTTGCGTGAGCGCTACACGCAGGCAGCGACGGCGGCGGTATCGAAGTCGGCGCTGGAAGCAAAGAAAATGGGCTACCTGTCCAAGGGTGACGTCATCGTGCTCCATCCGCATGAACTGCTGCATGTGGCGGCCACGCAGGCGCTGGCGATGGCCGATGCAGGCTACCGCCCGCCGCTGGCTTCCCTGATTCCGGTCACGGGCCGCTACGGCAGCGCGACCATCAAGGCGCAACTGGTGAACCTGCGCGACGGCGGCTTCATTTCCGCTCACGACATGCACATCGGCTCGCTGATTGCCGACGTCGTCAGCGGCGGCGATATCGAACCGGGCAGCCAGGTGTCGGAGCAATGGCTGCTCGACCGCGAGCGTGGAGCTTTCATATCGCTGCTCGGTCACCCGAAGACCGAGGAGCGGATCATGGGGATGCTGCAAACGGGGAAGCCGGTCCGGAATTGACCCATGTGGTCGACGTGGTCGACCACATGGGTCGTCCCAGCGAAAACTGGGATCCAAAAACGACCAAAGGAATCAACATGAGCAAACAACTGCAGCAAGCCTACATTGTCGCCGCCACCCGCACCCCGATCGGCAAGGCGCCGCGCGGCGTGTTTCGCCATGTGCGGCCCGATGACCTGCTCGTGCACGCTCTGAAGGCCGCGCTGGCTCAGGTGCCGAGCCTCGATCCGGCCACCATCGAGGACGCGATCGTCGGTTGCGCCTTCCCCGAAGCCGAGCAGGGACTGAACATCGCGCGCATGGCGGCATTGCTGGCCGGGCTGCCCAAATCCGTCGGCGGCGCAACGGTGAATCGCTACTGCGCCTCCGGCATCACGGCGGTGGCCATGGCTGCCGACCGTATCCGCACCGGCGAGTCCGATGTGATGATCGCCGCCGGCGTCGAGTCAATGTCGATGGTGCCGATGATGGGTCATCATCCGTCGATCAACGCCGCCGTTTTGAAGGACGAGAACATCGGCATGGCCTACGGCATGGGTCTCACGGCGGAAAAAGTCGCGCAGCAGTGGAAGGTCTCGCGCGAGGCGCAGGACGAGTTCGCTCTCGAATCGCACCGGCGCGCGATGGCTGCCATTGCCAATGGCGAGCGCGCGGACGAGATCACGCCGATCGAGGTAGTCGAAAAGTTTCCCGACCTTGCCACCGGCGAGATCGAGGTCACCACGCGCACGGTGTCGCAGGATGAAGGCATACGTGCCGACACGTCGCTCGAGAGCCTCGCGAAACTCAAGCCGGTATTTGCCGCGAAAGGCAGCGTCACAGCCAGCAACAGCTCGCAGACCTCGGACGGCGCCGGCGCGCTGATCCTCGTCAGCGAAAAAATCCTGAAGCAATTCAACCTGACGCCGCTGGCGCGCTTCGTGTCGTTTGCGGTCAGGGGCGTGCCGCCGGAAATCATGGGCATCGGCCCGAAAGAGGCGATACCGGCGGCACTGAAGTCCGCCGGCCTCACGCAGGATCAGCTTGACTGGATCGAGCTTAATGAAGCCTTCGCCGCGCAGGCGCTGGCCGTGCGCCACGACCTCGGTCTTGACCCGGCGAAGACCAACCCGCTCGGCGGTGCGATCGCGTTGGGCCATCCGCTGGGCGCGACCGGCGCGATCCGCGCGGCCACCGTCATCCATGGGCTGCGTCGTCGCAACCTGAAGTACGGTATGGTGACGATGTGCGTCGGCACCGGCATGGGCGCGGCTGGCATTTTCGAAAGGATATGAGATGAGCGTGGGTATCGACATTCGCAACCGCGTCGCCACGCTGGCCTTCAGCCGCCCGGAGAAGAAGAACGCGATCACGGCCGCGATGTACCAGCAGGCGGCCGACGGACTGAAGGAGGCCGACGCACACGACGATGTACGCGTGATCGTCATCACCGGCGACGGCGGCTGCTTCACAGCCGGCAACGACCTCGAGGATTTCCTTCAGCGCCCGCCGCAGGGCGACGACAGCCCGGTCGCGCAATTCATGAATGCGCTGCGCACGGCGCCCAAGCCTGTTGTCGCAGCGGTGCCTGGACTGGCGATCGGCATCGGCACCACGCTGCTGCTGCACTGCGACCTCGTCTATGCGGCGCAAGGGGCCCGGTTCGCAATGCCATTCACCCAGCTCGGCCTGTGCCCAGAGTTCGCGTCGAGCGTGCTGCTGCCGCGCATTGCGGGCCACCAGTGGGCCGCCGAAAAGCTCTTGTTGGGCGAGCCCTTCGATGCGGCCGAAGCCGAGAAGATGGGACTGGTGAATCGGGTGCTGCCGGCCGAAGAGCTGATGCCCTTCGTTCAAGCGCAGGCAGCAAAGCTGGCCGCGCTGCCGTCCGAGTCTCTGCGCGTGACCAAGCAGCTGCTGAAAGCCGACTTGCAGACCCAGGTCGCCGCCGCCATGCTGACCGAGATGCAGCACTTCACGCGCCTCTTGAGCGGGCCGGATGCGAAGGAGGCGTTCACGGCGTTTCGGGAGAAGCGCAAGCCGGTGTTTCGCTGAACAGGTCGTCGCGGAAATCTTTTGTGTCGGGATAACGTCGCAATTCACAGAATTGCGACGAAAATGCTACTTTAGTGTCGCAATTCGTGCTTTAATGGCGCGATTCGAACCCCGCTTTTGCGCTCCATGGCCCGCCCTGTTCCCTTTCGGTCTCTTGAGGCTGTGCTTCAAGCGCTCGGTCAGCACCCGGCGGGTGCCGGCATCGAGATGCTGGAATCGTCGCTGGGCTTGGCCGCGAACCGACGCACGCTGCAGCGCTGGCTGGGCGCGCTGGTCGATGATGGGCGCATCGTTCGCGAGGGGCAGGCGCGGGCAGTGCGCTACCGTTTGGCCGAGCCGCCGGATGGCGAGTTCGTCGCCCATGCGCCAGCACCTCCGGTCTATGGCTTTCCCTTGTCCGAGGCCGGCATGCAAATCGGGGCCCATGTGCAGCAACCGCTGCAGCAGCGGGATCCTGTCGGGTACCGGCGCGAATTCCTCGATGCCTACCAGCCGAACCGAACCTGCTATCTCCCGGCTGCCATGCGCGCCGAACTGTCGTCGCTCGGATCGTTGAACGCGGACGAGCCTGCGGGCACGTTCGCGCGTCGCCTTGCGCACCGGCTGCTGATTGACCTGTCGTGGAACTCGAGTCGGCTCGAGGGCAACACCTACTCGCTGCTTGAAACCGAGAGGCTGATCGCCGAAGGCCACATGGCGTCTGGCAAGAATGCACTCGACGCGCAGATGATCCTGAATCACAAGCAGGCGATCGAGTTCCTGATCGATTCTGCTGCAGATATTGCATTCAATCGGTACACGATATTCAACCTGCATGCGATGCTGGCCGACAACCTGCTGGAAGACCCGGCGGCGGCCGGCCGGGTGCGTTCGATTGCGGTCGGCATCAGTCAAACGACCTTCCTTCCGCTCGAAGGACCGCAGCGCATCGACGAGTGCTTCGAACAGGTGCTGAGCAAGGCGGCAGCGATTCGCGATCCGTTCGAGCAGGCGTTCTTCGCACTGGTCCACCTGCCCTATCTGCAAGCGTTCGAAGACGTGAACAAGCGGGTATCTCGGCTGGCGGCCAACATCCCGCTCATCAAGGGCAATCTCTGCCCGCTGTCTTTCGTGGATGTACCGCGCGACATCTACATCAGCGCGCTACTGGGCGTGTACGAGCTCAATCGTGTCGAACTTCTGCGCGACGTCTTCGCCTGGGCCTATCGTCGATCGTGTTCGCGCTACTCGGCAGTGCGGCAGACCCTGGGAGAGCCCGATCCACTGCGGCTGCGTTACCGGCAGCTGGTGATCGATGCGATCTCTGGCGTCGTGCGTGACCGCCTGAACAAGCAGCAGGCGGTTTCGTTTATCCGGGAGATTGCGACAGCGCAGATTCCGCAGTCGGATCGCGAACGATTCATCGAGATCGTCGAGACGCAACTGATCAACCTGCACGACGGCAGCATTGCCCGCTTTCGCCTGAGACCGAGCGAGTTTCAGGCCTGGCAGCAGGGCTGGCGCTGATCGGGCGGATGCCGGGCAGGTACAATGGCTGGGTGAAGCAGACCAGACAGTCGCTGGCCATTGCAAGATGGCGGGAGGAAGGTCCGGACTCCATAGAGCAGGGTGACGGCTAACGGCCGTCCGCCGTGAGGCGCGGAACAGGGCCACAGAGACGAGCGTATTCAGTTACGGTGAAACGCGGTAACCTCCACTCGGAGCAATTCCAAATAGGCACGCGTTGATGTTGCTCGCGGAGCGTGCGGGTAGGAAGCTTGAGCGCCGGAGCAATCCGGCGCCTAGAGGAATGACTGTCACGGCGGTCGCAAGATCGCCGCACAGAATCCGGCCTATCGGTCTGCTTCACTTTTCCTACGCATTACTTTCTTTCCTTCCTTCATTGCGCACGTGCGGTGCATGCCCGGTGCATGCCTGATGCGCCGGGTTCGTCTACTGTACAAACCCATGTGCAAAACTAAAGTTCCACATTCAGTAACTACGCTAAGTCCTTCATTTCCTTCGACTATTGACCCGCCAAGCGGCTTCAACTAGTTCGTCTAAGTCCTTGACTTCATTGAAAAAAACCATTGTTTCACCCTGTCATTTTCCTTGACCGGAAAATCTTCCTCCTCTAAAGTGGGCGACAGTGTGAAAAAGTGTTTTTTTGTGGGGAAATTCGCACTGCTTTTCCTGCAATGAATGCTGCTTTCGTTGACCGAATTTCAACAACAAGGGCTTTGCCGCGTGTACCAGGGAGCTTCAGCGCTGAGCATGGATGCGAAGGGACGGATGTCGATTCCGGCCCGGCATCGTGACGCGCTCAATGTGCAGTGCGAGGGTCGCGTCACGCTGACCAAGCATCCGCACGGCTGCCTGCTGCTGTTCCCGCGCCCGGTGTGGGAGCAGCACCGCGAGCAGATTGCGAACTGGCCGATGTCGGCGCGCGCGTGGCAGCGGATCTTCCTCGGCAATGCCTGTGACGTCGAGATGGACGGCGCCGGCCGCATCCTCATTTCGCCGGAGTTGCGCAGCGCGGTCGGCCTGTCGCGCGACGTGATGCTGCTTGGCATGGGCAGCCACTTCGAAATCTGGGATGCGGTGAAACTCGACGAGAGCGAAACTCAGGCGATCGCCGGCGGCATGCCGGATGTGTTGAACGATTTTTCCTTCTGACGGCGGCAGATGACTGAGCCATCGGCGTCCGGAGCGTCCGGTTACGCGCACCGGACCGTGCTGCTGGAAGAAGCGGTCGATGCGCTTGCGATCAACGAGGCGCGCCGCGACGGCCTGTACGTCGATGGCACTTTTGGCCGTGGCGGACACAGCCGGCTGATCCTGTCGCGGCTGTCGGCGCGCGGTCGGCTGCTGGCCTTCGACAAGGATACGCAGGCGATTGCCGTCGCGCGGCAATTGGCAGCCGACGACGCGCGCTTCGCGGTCGAGCATGACAGCTTCGCGACGATGGCAGCGGCGCTCTCCGCTCGCGGTATCGCGCAGGTTGACGGAGTGCTGCTGGACCTCGGCATATCGTCGCCGCAGGTGGACGAGGCGGCGCGCGGATTTTCCTTCCGCGCCGACGGCCCGCTCGACATGCGGATGGACACCACGCGCGGCCTGTCCGCGGCCGCATGGCTGGCGACAGAAACGCGGGACAACCTGGAGAAAGTGATTCGCGAGTATGGGGAAGAACGGTTTGCTTTTCAGATTGCAGAGGCGATTGTTGCTCGCCGGTCCGTCGAACCGATCGTCACCACCGGACAGCTCGCCGCACTCGTGGCTGGCGCCGTCAAGACCCGTGAAAAAGGGAAGGACCCGGCCACCCGGACTTTTCAGGCTGTACGAATTTTCGTCAATCAGGAACTGGAAGACCTTGAAGCAGGTTTGAACCAGGCCTACGCGCGGCTCGCGCCGTTCGGGAGATTGGTGGTGATCAGCTTTCACTCGCTGGAAGATCGCATCGTCAAGCGGTTCATGGCCTCGAAGGCCAGCGTGCCGCAGCCCGACCGCCGTCTGCCGATCCGTGCCATCGACCTGCCGCAGCCCCAAATGAAACTGCTGGGCAAGATGAAACCCTCCGCCGCTGAGATCGCCGCCAACCCGCGCGCGCGCTCGGCCGTCATGCGCTGCGCGATGCGCCTGCCGCACGGAGTTGCCGCGTGAACCACCGCATGCTGCTGCCGGCCGTCGCCCTGCTGGTGTTCTGTTCGCTGCTGCTGGTCAATTCGCAGTACCAGGCGCGCCGGCTGTTCATCGAGCTCGAGCGCGCGCAGCTGCGTCACAAGCAGCTTGAGACCGAGTGGGATCGACTGCAGTACGAGCAATCGACGCTGGCCAAGCACGCGCGCATCGACGGCATCGCCCGCACGCTCGGCATGGGCGCGCCCGGCCCGGCCCGCACGCAGTACCTGACCGCGGGAGGCCCGTGATGCGCGCCCCTTTCCGCAAGGCCGCCGCGCGCGGCGTCGCATTCTCGGCCAGCCCCGTGCTGGCGGTGCAATTGCCGGCGTGGCGCTCGAAGCTGACGATGTTCGTCATCTTCTGCCTGTTCGTCGCGCTGGCCGTGCGCGCCTTCTGGCTGCAGGCACTGTCGACTGATTTTCTGCAGCGCCAGGGCGCGTCGCGCTATGCGCGTACCATCGAGCTGCCGGCCGTGCGCGGCAAGATCATCGATCGCAACGGCGAGGTGATGGCCTCGTCGCTGCCGGTCAAGGCGATCTGGGCGATTCCGGAAGACGTCGAGGCGGGGCCGGACAAATTGCGCCAGCTGGCGCAGCTGCTCGAGATGCCTCTGCCCGAGCTGAAGAAAAAGCTCGGCTCCGACCGTACCTTCGTCTACCTGAAGCGCCAGGTCGAGCAGGAGGTGGTCGACAAGATCGTCGCGCTCGAGATCGGCGGCATCCACACCCGTAAGGAATACAAGCGCTTCTACCCGGCCGGTCACATCGCCGCGCATATTCTCGGCTTCACCAATGTCGAAGACGTCGGGCAGGAAGGCATGGAACTGGCGCAGCAGTCATCGCTTGGCGGCATCACCGGCAGCCGGCGCGTCATCAAGGAAGGACTCGGGCGCGTGGTCGAGGATATCGGCTACATCCGCGAGCCGCGGGACGGCCGCGACCTCACCCTGTCGATCGACGGCAAGATCCAGTACATCGCCTTCACGCAACTGCAGCAGGCGGTCGACGAGCATCGCGCCAAGGCCGGCGCCATCGTCGTCCTCGACGTCAAGACCGGCGAGGTGCTGGCGCTGGCTAACATGCCGACCTACAACCCGAACAGCCGCCAGGGCCTGACCGGCGCGCAACTGCGCAACCGGGTGATGACGGATACCTACGAACCGGGCTCGACCCTCAAGCCCTTCATCGCGGCATTGGCCCTTGAAAAAGGACTGGTTACGCCGGGCACCGTGCTCGACACTCCGAACAAGATCTCCATCGGCCCGGCCACCATCGGCGATTCCCACCCCCATCCGTCGTCGATGTCGGTGACGCAGATCATCCAGCAGTCGTCCAACGTCGGCACCGTGCGCATGGCTCTGAAATTCGAGCCGCGCGAGGTCTGGGACATCTACACCTCGGTCGGCTTCGGGCAGGCGCCGCGCTTCGGCTTCCCGGGCGCGGTGGCCGGCCGCATGCGTCCGTACAAGACCTGGCGGCCGATCGAGCAGGCGACGATGAGCTACGGCCATGGTATCTCGGTGTCGCTGATCCAGGTCGCGCGCTCGTACATGATCTTCGCGCGCAACGGCGAGATGATCCCGCTGTCGCTGCAGAAACTCGACCATCCGCCGCCGCCGCAGCGCGTCATCTCAGACAAGACCGCGCAACAGATGCGCGAGATGATGGAAAAAGTCGTAGGCCCTGGCGGCACCGCGCCGCTGGCGCAGGTGCGTGGCTACCGGGTGGCCGGCAAGACCGGCACCGCGCACAAGCTGGAAAACGGCCGCTACGTGAACAAGTATGTCGCCTCCTTCGTCGGCTTCGCGCCGGTGTCGGACCCGCGCATCATCATCGCGGTCATGGTGGATGAGCCCTCGGCAGGCAAGCACTATGGCGGCCAAGTCGCCGCGCCGGTCTTTTCCGCAGTCGCGGCCAATGCGCTGCGCGCGATGAACGTGCCGCCCGACGCCAGCGTCGCGAACGTGATCATGCCGGCCGAGCCCGTCCTGGAGAGCATGTGATGGCGGCCGCCCCCGACCTGCACGAACTGGACCAGTGGCTGCGCCGGCAGGCGCCGTCCGCGCAGCTCACGCTCGACTCGCGCCGCCTGCAGCGCGGCGATGTGTTTCTCGCCTGTCCGGGCGAAAGCGGCGACGGCCGCCGCTACATCGGTCAGGCCATCGAGGCCGGCGCACGCGCCGTGCTGTACGACGACGCCGACGGTTTTGCCTGGGATGCGTCCCACGCGACGGCCCATCGCGCGGTGCCGGCGCTCGCGCGCCACGCGGGCCGCATCGCCCATGACTACTACGGCCAGCCGGACCGCGGCCTGTTCAGCGTCGCCGTCACCGGCACCAACGGCAAGACCTCGTGCACGCAGTGGCTGGGCCAGGCGCTGTCGCGCGAGCGGATGCCGACGGTCGTCGTCGGCACGCTCGGCGTCGGGCTGTTCCGTGCCGGCGGCAGCGGCCCATTTGCCGCCACCGGCTTCACCACGCCCGATGCCGTGCAGTTGCATCGTCACCTCGCCGAGCACAAGGCGCTCGGTGCGGCGGCGCTGGCCATCGAGGCCTCGTCGATCGGCCTCGTGCAGGGCAGGCTTGACGAATTGCACATCGATTGCGCGGTGCTGACCAATTTCACGCGCGACCATCTCGACTTCCACCAGACCATGCAAGCCTATGAGGCCGCCAAGGCCAGCCTGTTCGACTGGCGCGGGCTGCAGCATGCGGTCATCAACCTCGATGATCCGATGGGGCTGCGGGTGGTCACGCGCATGCGCGGCACGAACCCGAACACGCAGCTGATCGGCTACACCCTCGACGGACGCTCGCTGCCCGGCGTGCGGGTGCTGGCGGCCACCGACATCCGGATCGGCACGCAAGGCACGTCATTCCAGCTGGCTTCGCCGTTCGGCGGCGGGCTGGTGCGCACGCAGCTGATCGGCCGCTTCAACGTCAGCAATGTGCTGGCGATCGCCGGCGTGCTGTTCGCGCGCGGGCTGGGCGCGGCCACCGTCATCGGTCTGCTCGAATCGCTGGTCGCCGTGCCGGGCCGCATGCAGCAGCTCGGCGGCCCCGACGGCCCGCTGGCCGTGATCGACTACGCGCACACGCCCGATGCGCTCGAGAAGGCGATCAGCACGCTGCAAGCGGTTGCCGACGCCCGGCATGGCGAGCTGTGGTGCGTGTTCGGCTGCGGCGGCGACCGCGACCCCGGCAAGCGTCCGCAGATGGCGGCGGCCGCCAGCCGCGCCGGCCGCATCGTCGTCACCAGCGACAATCCGCGCAGCGAAGAGCCGGCCGACATCATTGCCCAGATCGTCGCCGGCCTGCCGGCGTCCGGGCATGACCGGCTGCAGGTGATCGAGGACCGTGCGACCGCGATCCTGTCCGCGATTCGCCATGCAGGCAAGAACGACGTGGTGCTCGTGGCCGGCAAGGGGCACGAGGACACGCAGGAAATCAAGGGGCGGCGACTCGCGTTCCGCGATGCCGACCATGCCGCGCTGGCGCTGGCCACGCGCGCCACCCGTTTCGGAGGCCACTGATGCAGGCCGCCCTCAATGAACTGCTGAACGCGATCCCCGGCGCGACGCTGACTGCCGATGCCGGCTTCAACGGCGTGTCGACCAGCAGCCAGACCGTCGAGCCTGGCAACCTTTTCGTCGCGCTGCGTGGCGAGCGCTTCGACGCGCACGATTTCCTGCCCGACGTGGCCGCGCGCGGCGCGGCCGCCGTCGTGGTCGAGCGCATTCCGGCCGGCCTGACGCTACCCGCGCTCGTGGTGGCCGACACCCGCCATGCGCTCGGCCAGATCGCGCAGGTCTGGCGCCGCCGCTTTGCCATTCCCGTCATCGGCGTCACCGGCAGCAACGGCAAGACCACGGTCAAGGAAATGATCGCGTCCATCCTCGTCGCCGAGCATGGCGCGGAGCACGTGCTTTCCACTCGCGGCAACCTGAACAACGAGATCGGCGTGCCGCTCACCCTGTTCCGGCTGCAGGCCGGCCATCGCGCCGCCGTGGTCGAGATGGGGATGAACCATCCGGGCGAGATCGCGCGGCTGGCGGAGATCGCGCTACCGACGGTCGGGCTCGTCAACAATGCCCAGCGCGAGCATCAGGAGTTCATGGCCAGCGTCGCCGCCGTCGCCGAAGAGAACGGCGCCGTCATCAAGGGGCTCGCTGCCGATGGCTGCGCCGTGTTCCCGGCCGACGACGCCTACACGACCCTGTGGCAAGCCCATGCCGGTGCGCGCCACGTCGTCAGTTTCGGCCTCGCCGGCAGCCCGTCGGTGATCTGCAGCGCAGCGCCGCTGGACTTCGGCAGCCGCCTGACCGTGAAGGCCGGCGACTCGACCTTCGAACTGACGCTGGCGGCGGCCGGCATGCACAATGTGCGTAACGCGCTCGCCGCCTGTGCGGCAGCGCTGGCCGTCGGCATCCCGGCGGCCAGCATCGTGCGCGGGCTCGAGGCCTTCGCGCCGGTGGCGGGCCGCCTGCAGCGCAAACAGGCCAGCAGCGGCGCCATCGTCATCGACGACACCTACAACGCCAATCCCGACTCGGTACGCGCCGCGATCGACGTGCTGGCCGGCTCGCCCGGCCCGCGCACGCTGGTGCTGGGCGACATGGGCGAAGTCGGCGCCGACGGCGTCGCCTTTCATGAGGAGATCGGCGCCTATGCACGTGCGCGCCAGATCGACCAGCTTTTCACCCTGGGCACGCTGGCCCGCCACGCGAGCCTCGCGTTCGGCAGCGCCGCCCGGCATTTCGACGACATGGACACATTGAACGATGAAGTGGCCGCCGTGCCTGCCGGCGCGAGCGTGCTCGTCAAGGGATCGCGTTTCATGAAAATGGAACGCGTCGTGCAGCGCCTGACCGGCGCACAGGCGGAGGGGCACTGACATGCTGCTCTGGCTGGCCCAGCTTTTCCAGGATCAGGTCGGCGCCCTGCGCGTCTTCAACTTCATCACGTTCCGCGCCGTGTTCGCGACCCTCACCGCGCTGCTGATCGGCCTCATCGCCGGCCCGGCGGTCATCCGCATGCTCACCCAGCTGAAGGTCGGGCAGGCCGTGCGCACCGACGGTCCGCAGACCCACCTCGTCAAGTCGGGCACGCCGACCATGGGCGGTGCGCTGATCCTGATCGGCATCGGCATCGCCGTGCTGCTGTGGGGCGACTGGAGCAACCGTTTCCTGTGGCCGGTACTGATCGTCACGCTCGGCTTCGGCGTCATCGGCTGGGTCGACGACTACCGCAAGGTTGTCTACAAAGACCCGAACGGCATGCGTTCGCGCGAAAAGTATTTTTGGCAATCGCTGATCGGGCTGGCCGCCGCGTTTTATCTGGCTTTCTCGGTCTCGGGGCCGACCAATGCCAAGGTGTGGGAACTGTTCGTCGCCTGGGTGCAGTCGGGCTTCGCCATGGACCTGCCGCCGAAGGCCGACCTGATTGTTCCGTTCTTCAAGACCATCAGCTACCCGCTCGGCGTCTGGGGCTTCATCGCGCTCACCTATTTCGTGATCGTCGGCACCAGCAACGCAGTCAACCTGACCGACGGCCTCGACGGTCTGGCCATCATGCCGACCGTGATGGTCGGCTCGGCGCTGGGCATCTTCGCCTACCTGACCGGCAGTGCGACCTACGCCAAATACCTGCTGATTCCGCACATACCGGGCGCCGGCGAGCTGCTGATCTTCTGCGGCGCGATGGCCGGCGCGGGGCTGGCCTTCCTCTGGTTCAACGCCTATCCGGCACAGGTCTTCATGGGCGATGTCGGCGCGCTGGCGCTGGGCGGCGCGCTCGGCACCATTGCCGTCATCGTGCGGCAGGAGGTCGTGCTCTTCATCATGGGCGGCGTATTCGTCGTCGAGACGCTGTCGGTGATGCTGCAGGTCGCGTACTTCAAGTACACCAAGATGCGCACCGGCGTCGGCAAGCGCGTGCTGCTGATGGCGCCGCTACACCATCACTACGAGCAGAAGGGCTGGAAGGAAACCCAGGTCGTCGTGCGCTTCTGGATCATCACGATGATGCTGGTGCTGGTCGGATTGTCGACCCTGAAACTGAGATAAACGGCAACAACAAGCGGAACCAAGGCAGGAAACGGCGACATGCAATACGAAGGCAAACAGGCACTGGTGCTGGGGCTCGGCGAGTCTGGCCTCGCGATCGCGCTCTGGCTCGCGCGCGGCGGCGCGCACGTGCGCGTGGCCGACACCCGTCCGTCGCCCGAGCGCCTGCCCGCCCTGCAGGCCGCCTGCCCGCAGGCCGACTTTGTCGCCGGCGAGTTTGGCGCTGCGCTGCTCGACGGCATCGATTTCGTCGCCGTCAGTCCCGGCCTCGCGCCCGGCCGCGAACTGGCGGCCATCCTGCCCGCCGCGCGCGAGCGCAACCTCCCCGTCTGGGGCGAGATCGAGCTGTTTGCCCAGGCGCTCGCCGCGCTGAAGGATGAACGCGGCTATGCGCCGAAAGTGCTGGCCATCACCGGCACCAACGGCAAGACCACCGTCACCAGCCTGACCGGCCACCTGTGCCGTGCGGCCGGCCTGTCGGTCGGCGTGGCCGGCAATATCAGCCCGGCCGCGCTCGACGTGCTGCGCACCGCCATCGAGTCCGACAGCCTGCCGCAATGCTGGGTACTCGAGCTCTCCAGCTTCCAGCTGTTCAGCACCCACACGCTCGACGCCGATGCCGCCACCGTGCTCAACCTGTCGCAGGATCATCTCGACTGGCACGGCGACATGGATGCCTATGCCGCAGCGAAGGCGCGCATCTTCGGCTCCGCCACCATCCGCGTGCTCAACCGCGACGATGCGCGCGTGATGCAGATGGCCAGTCCGCTGGCCCAGGTGGTGAGCTTCGGCACCGACCTGCCGTCTGCACCCGACTGCCTCGGCCTGTCGAATGACGGCGGCATGCAGTGGCTGATGCTGGCCGTCGCGCACGACGACGGCGAAAAGAAAAAGCGCGGCAAGCCCGCGCCCGATGTCGAACTTTTCATCAACCGCCTGATGCCGGCCGACGCCCTGAAGATTCGCGGCCGGCACAACGCGACCAACGTGCTGGCGTCGCTCGCGCTGTGCCGTGCAATCGATTTGCCGCTGGCACCGCTGCTGCACGCGGCGCGCCAGTACGCCGGCGAACCGCACCGCGTGGAGCCGGTGGCCACCATCGGCGGCGTCGAGTATGTCGACGACAGCAAGGGCACGAACGTCGGCGCCACCGTCGCGGCGCTCGAGGGCCTCGGCGCCGGCCGCGGCGCCCATCTCGTGCTGATCGCCGGCGGCGACGGCAAGGGCCAGGATTTCGCGCCGCTGGCACCGGCGGTCAGGCGGCACGTCAAGGCAGTCGTGCTGATCGGCTGCGACGCGCCGGCACTGCGTGCCGCGCTCGAGGCGACCGAGGTACCGCTGGTCGACTGCGCGACGCTGCCGCAGGCCGTGCGCGAGGCGGCGAGCCTGGCCGCCGACGGCGACAAGGTGCTGCTCTCGCCAGCCTGCGCCAGCTTCGACATGTTCACCGGCTATGCGCAGCGCGCGCAGGTATTCGTCGACGCGGTGCGCGAACTTGGGCTCGACCGCGGCGAGGTCATCGCATGACGGAGGCCGCATGAAACTCGCCCTGCCCGCCTTCCTGTCGCGCGCGGCCGATGCCGCCGCCGAGAGCCAGGTCGGCCAGCGCTCACGCATGCTCGAGTACGATCAGGCGCTGGTCTGGGTCACCCTTCTGCTGCTGCTGACCGGAATCGTGATGGTGTACTCGGCGTCCATCGGCCTGCCCGACTCGCCGAAATACGCGAATTACAAGAACCATCATTTCGTGCTGCGGCAGGCCATGTTCGTCACCGTCGGCCTGTTCTTCGGCCTGCTCGCCTTCCGCGTGCGCGTCGAGCAATGGGAGCGCTGGACGCCGCTGCTGTTCCTCGCCGCGCTGCTGCTGATGATGTTCGTCCTCGTTCCGGGCATCGGCAAGGGCGTCAACGGCGCCCGGCGCTGGATCGGCTTCGGCGGCTTCAGCCTGCAACCGTCCGAGGTGATGAAGCTGATGATGGTGTTCTATGCCGCCGACTTCACCGTGCGCAAGCAGCAGTACATGCACAGCCTGACCAAGGGCTTCCTGCCGATGGCGATTGCCGCCGCCGCCTGCGGCGGCTTGCTGATGCTGCAGCCCGACCTCGGCGCTTTCGGCGTGATCGTCTGCATCGCGATGGGCATCCTGTTCCTCGGCGGCTTCAACATCATCTGGTTCGGCGGCATGCTCGGCGTGCTGGCCAGCGTGTTCTTTGCCATCATCCTGATCTCGCCGTGGCGCTACGAGCGCATGGTCGCGTATCTGAACCCCTGGGACCAGACCAACGCACTCGGCAAGGCCTTCCAGCTCACGCACTCGCTGATCGCCTTCGGGCGCGGCGAACTGTTCGGCGTCGGCCTTGGCGGCAGCGTCGAGAAGCTGCACTACCTGCCCGAGGCGCACACCGACTTCCTGCTCGCCGTCATTGGCGAAGAACTCGGGCTCATCGGCGTGCTGGTCGTCATTGCGCTGTTCTACTGGATCGTCCGGCGCGCCTTCGACATCGGCCGCCAGGCCATCGCCGCCGAAAAATTCTTCGCCGGCCTCGTCGCGAAAGGCATCGGCATCTGGATCGGCATCCAGGTCTTCATCAACATGGGCGTCAACCTCGGCCTGCTGCCCACCAAGGGTCTCACCCTGCCGCTGATGTCGTATGGCGGATCGGGCATTGCGATCAACTGCATCGGATTGGCGATCCTCCTCCGAATTGATTATGAGAATCGCGTGATGATGCGCGGAGGTCGTGTATGAGTCTGCCGACCAGCATCATTCGCATGGCGGGTTTCGCTTCGCTCTACCCGCCCTACGGTTCTGGTACACACCGTAGGGCGGGTAGAGCCGCAGGCGAAACCCGCCGCATTCAATGCACCCGAACAGCCATAGGGCGGGTAGAGCAGAGCGAAACCCGCCGGCGCCGCCCCACTGGCCACCGCCTCGGGGGTAACGCATGAAACACCTGCTGATCATGGCTGCCGGAACTGGCGGGCATATCTTCCCCGGCCTCGCGATCGCCGACACGATGCGCGCGCGCGGCTGGCAGGTGTCGTGGCTCGGCACGCAGCGCGGGATGGAAGCCGACATCGTGCCCCGGCGCGGCATACCGTTCGACGCCATCGACTTCGCCGGCCTGCGCGGCAAGGGCCTGAAACACACGCTGACCGGCGCCCTGAAAATGCTGGCCGGCTTCCTGCGCTGCCGGTCGATCATCCGCGCCCGCCGGCCGGACGTCGTGCTCGGCATGGGCGGTTACGTGACCGTGCCCGGCGGGATCATGGCCGCACTGGGCGGCAAGCCGCTGGCGCTGATGAATGCCGACGCCGCGCTGCTGATGTCGAACAAGGCGCTGCTGCCGTTCGCCGCCCGGGTGCTGTTCGGCTTCCCCGCCGACGAGGCGCAGGGACCGAAGGCGCAGGTGACCGGCAATCCGGTACGCGCAGACATCCGCGAATTGCCGCCGCCGGCCGAACGCTACGCCGCGCGTACCGGTCCGCTGAACGTGCTCGTCATCGGCGGCAGCCTCGGCGCGAAGGTGCTCAACGAGACCCTGCCTGCGGCGCTGGCCAAGCTGCCGGCCGGCGCCCGACCGCGCGTCGTGCACCAGTCCGGCCGGCAGCATCTCGACGCATTGAACAAGCATTACGCCGACGCCAGCGTGCAGGCCGAAGTGGTCGATTTCATCGATGACATGGCCAGCCGCTATGCCGCTGCCGACCTCGTCATCTGCCGTGCCGGCGCCATTACCGTCGCGGAACTTTGCGCGGCCGGCGTTGCCTCTGTGCTGGTGCCGCTGGTGGTCTCGACCACTTCGCACCAGAGGAACAACGCGCAGTGGATGGCGAAGACGGGCGCGGCAGTCCACCTGCCGCAGCAGGACATGAATCCGTCGTCCGTCGCTGCGCTGTTGACGGAGATGACACGCGAGCGCTGCCTGCAGACGGCAGAAGCCGCGTACCGGCAGGGTCGGCGCGACGCGAACGACGCGATCGCCGGCGTGCTGGAAGCATTGGTAAACAGATGAAACACAAGGTCAAACATATCCATTTCGTGGGCATCGGTGGCTCCGGCATGAGCGGCATCGCCGAGGTGCTGGTCAACCTCGGCTATACGGTGTCCGGCTCCGATCTCGCCAGCAATGCGGCCAGCCGCCGGCTGGCCGAGCTCGGCGCGACGATACACATCGGCCACGACGCACGGAACATCGCCGGCGCGGATGCCATCGTCACCTCCACGGCCGTCAAGGCCGACAACCCCGAGGTGGTGGCCGCACGCGAGAGCCACATACCCATCGTGCCGCGCGCCGTCATGCTGGCCGAACTGATGCGCCTGAAGCGCGGCATCGCGATCGCCGGCACGCATGGCAAGACCACGACCACCAGCCTGGTCGCCAGCATTCTGGCCGAGGGCGGGCTGGACCCGACCTTCGTCATCGGCGGCCGCCTCAACAGCGCCGGCGCGAATGCCAAGCTCGGCAGCGGCGAATTCATCGTCGCCGAAGCCGACGAATCCGACGCGTCTTTCCTGAACCTGTCGCCAGTGATCGAAGTCATCACCAACATCGATGCCGATCACATGGAGACCTACGAGTACAGCTTTGCCAAGCTCAAGCAGGCTTTCATCGAGTTCACGCAGCGGCTGCCGTTTTATGGCGTGGCAGTCCTGTGCATCGACGATGCGAATGTACGCGAGATCATGCCTTCGATCTCGAAGATGGTGGTCACCTACGGCTTCCATGAAGACGCCGACGTGCGCGCGATCGACGCGCGTGCCGACGGCGGCCACATGGAGTTCACGGTCGAGCAAAAAGACTATGCGCCGCTGACCATCCGCCTGAACCAGCCGGGCATGCACAACGTGCAGAACGCTTGCGCGGCGATTGCCATCGCCCGCGAGCTCGATATCCCCGACGAGCACATCCGCAAGGCGCTGCGCGAGTTTAATGGTGTCGGCCGGCGCTTTACCCGCTACGGGCTCTTGCCGCTGCCCGATGCCGGCGGCGGCAACTTCACGCTGGTCGACGACTACGGCCACCATCCGGTCGAGACCGCCGCCACCATTGCCGCCGCCCGCGGCGCTTTCCCCGGCCAGCGGCTGGTGCTGGCCTTCCAGCCGCATCGCTACACGCGCACGCGCGATTTGTTCGAGGATTTCGTCAAGGTTCTGTCGACCGTCGACGTGCTGGTACTGGCCGACGTCTACCCGGCCGGCGAGCAACCGATACCGGCCGCCGACGGCCGCTCGCTCGCGCACGCGCTGCGCGTGGTCGGCAAGGCAGAGCTGGTGTTCGTCGAGGATATTGCCGACATGCCGGCCACCCTGCTGAAAATGGCGCAGGCCGGCGACGTGGTGATGACGATGGGCGCAGGATCGATTTCGAATGTGCCAGCGCAGTTGCAGTCGCTGACGCAGGAACTGTCGGCACGGGAGCAGGCATGAGCAAGGAACTGACAGAAGAATTCGGCAAGGTCGGCGTGCTGTTCGGCGGGCGCTCGGCCGAGCGCGAGATCTCGCTGATGTCGGGCGGCGGCGTGCTCAAGGCATTGCAGTCGCTGGGCATCGATGCGCATCCGTTCGACCCGGCGCAGCGCTCCTTGGGCGAGCTGGCAGCAGAACAATTCGACCGCGTCTTCATCGCGCTGCACGGCCGCTATGGCGAAGATGGCACGCTGCAAGGCGCGCTCGAGCAGCTCCGGATACCGTACACCGGCCCGGGCGTGCTGGCCTCCGCCATTGCGATGGACAAGGCGATGACCAAGCGCGTCTGGCTGCACGAAGGACTCTCCACGCCGGATTTCGTGATGCTCGGCGCCGACAGCGACTGGACCGCGGTGGCAGCCAGGCTGGGACTGCCCCTGATTGTCAAGCCCGCGCACGAGGGCTCGACGCTGGGCCTGACCAAGGTCATCGACGTCGCCCAATTGCCGGCCGCGTATGCGCAGGCGGCGAAATTCGACAAGGCCGTCATGGCCGAGGAATTCATCAGCGGCATGGAGCTGACCTGCCCGGTGCTGGGCCAGGGCGACGACGCGCGTGCGCTGCCGGTGGTGCGCATCGTCGCGCCGGATGCGAATTACGACTATCAGAACAAGTATTTTTCCGACCAGACGCAGTACCTGTGCCCGAGCGGCCTCCCGCCCGAACAGGAAAAGCAGATCCAGCAACTGGTGCTGGCGAGCTACCGCAGCCTCGGCTGCCGTGGCTGGTCGCGTGCTGACGTGATGGTGCGCGCCAGCGACAACCGGCCCTTCCTGCTCGAGATCAATACCTCGCCGGGCATGACCGGGCACTCGCTGGTACCGATGTCGGCGGCCGTGGCCGGCCTGACGTACGAGCAGCTATGCGTCGAGATCCTGCGGTTGGCCGCGCTCGATCTGCGGCCGTCTGCCGACTGGAAACCGGACTGAACAGGACGAATCCGCGATGTGGAACGACGTCAGGACAATGAACAGGGTCACCCGGGTTTTGCTCGGCGTGGTCGTGCTCGCGTTGCTGCACGCCGGCTACCGCTGGATTGCGCGTCAGCCCATGTTCGACCTGACCGTGGTACGGGTGCAGGGACCGGCAGGCGAGCCGCTGCGCTACGTGAATGCGGCTACCGTGCGCAGCGCGGCGTTGCCGCGGATACGCGGCAATTTCTTCAGCATCGACCTCAATGCCGCGCGCGCGGCCTTCGAGACCGTGCCGTGGGTACAGCATGCGTCGGTGCGCCGCGAGTGGCCGAACCGGCTGGTGGTGTCGGTCGAGGAATACGTGGCGCTCGGCACCTGGGGCGAGCAGGAGGGGCGGCTGGTATCGGTGGATGGCATCGTCTTCACCGCCAACCTCGACGAGGCCGAGGAGGAGGGCAAGCTGCCCGCGCTCGACGGCCCCGACGGCAGCGCGCGCGAAGTGGCGCAGCGCCTGAGCGACCTGCGCGAATGGCTGGCGCCGCTAAAGCTAGCGCCGCGCACGCTGACGCTGTCGAAGCGCTACGCGTGGACTGCGCGGCTCGACAACGGGATCCTGCTGAACCTCGGCCGCGCGCACGACCGCGGCGAGATGAAGGCACGCATCGACCGGCTGGTCAGCGTCTATCCGCAGCTGGCGGCGGCGCTGCCGGGGAAGATGGAGATGATCGACATGCGGTATCCGAACGGGCTGGCGCTGAAGCGGCGCGCGCAGGCCGCGACCGCAGAGGGCGAGACATGATGAACGCAAGAACGACCTGGCAACCGTAGGGCGGATAGAGCCGAAGGCGAAATCCGCCGGAAGAACGAACGACGATGGGTGGTCCCATACCCCCCTGTAATCCGAAATGAACAAGACATTAAAAGCCCTGTAAAACCCATGACAAAAGACGCGAAAAACCTGATCGTCGGCCTCGACATCGGCACGTCGAAGGTGGTCGCCGTGGTGGCCGAGGTGATGCCCAACGGCCGTCACGAGATCATCGGCCTCGGCCAGAGCGAATCGAAGGGCCTGAAGAAGGGCGTGGTCGTCAATATCGAGGCGACTGTCGAATCGATACAGCGGGCGCTGGAGGAAGCGGAGCTGATGGCTGACTGCCAGATCCGCAATGTCTGGACCGGCATCGCCGGCAGCCATATCCGTAGCTTCAACTCCAGCGGCATGGTCGCGATCAAGGACAAGGAAGTCACCTCCACCGATGTCGCGCGCGTGATCGAGACGGCCAAGGCAGTCAACATCCCGACCGACCAGCAATTGCTGCACACGGTGCCGCAGGAATTCATCGTCGACAACCAGGAAGACGTGCGCGAGCCTATCGGCATGAGCGGCATCCGACTCGAGGTCAAGGTGCATATCGTGACCGGCGCGGTGTCGGCGGTGCAGAACATCGTCAAGTGCGTGCGGCGCTGCGGACTCGAAGTGACCGACCTGATACTGCAACCGATGGCCTCGGCCGACGCGGTGCTGACCGCCGACGAGAAAGAACTCGGCGTGGTGCTGGTCGACATCGGCGGCGGCACCACCGACATCGCCATCTTCACCGAAGGCGCGATTCGCCACACCGCCGTGATTCCGATTGCCGGCGACCAAGTGACCAACGACATCGCGATGGCGCTGCGCACGCCGACGGCGGAGGCCGAAGAGATCAAGGTGCGCTACGGCATCGCCAAGCAGGTGTTGGCCGACCCGACCGACGTCTTCGACGTGCCGGGCCTTGGCGATCGCAGCGCGCGCACGATGTCTAAGGCAGCGCTGTCGGCCGTGATCGAGCCGCGCGTCGACGAATTGTTCGGGCTGGTGCATCAGGTCGTACGCGAATCGGGCTTCGAGGAAGTGCTGTCCTCAGGCGTGGTGCTGACCGGCGGCAGCGCGCTGATGCCGGGCATGTGCGAGCTGGCCGAGGACGTCTTCCTCAAGCCGGCCCGCGTCGGTGTGCCCGGCTACAACGGCCAGCTGGCCGATGTGGTCAAGAGCCCGCGCTATTCGACCGTGCTCGGCCTTCTGGAAGAGGCCAAGCGCCAGTATTTGCGCGGGCAGGTCGTGGTGCGGCAGGGCGGCTCCGCGAAGGCGGTATGGCAGCGGATGAAGGAGTGGTTCCTCGGGAATTTTTGACGGAGGCAAGTGGCGCAGTCAAATGGCGGATTTAGCGAAACTTCGTTTTCGCTGCGCTCTATCCGCCCTACGATGCCGGTGTCGTCCATCGACATACCGTAGGGCGGATAGAGCGCAGCGAAATCCGCCGCAAAGCAGTGAAAAAACGCAAGACCGTAGGGCGGATAGAGCGTAGCGAAATCCGCCAGAAAGCAGTGAAAAAAAGCAGCACCCGGCATCACCGCGGCACATTTGAAAAACAATTTTTTGAATAAACCGCAGTTGTCAGTGGCTAGCTGTCGCATCGCGCGATGGCTATCGACTGAAAACTGCATCACCCAAGGGAGTCAAAGATGGAAATCGATATGCTGGAAAACACGAAGGGAACGATCATCAAGGTGGTCGGCGTTGGCGGTGCGGGCGGCAATGCCGTCCAGCATATGATCGGCAAGGGCGTATCGGGCGTCGAGTTCATCGTCGCCAACACCGATGCCCAGGCGCTCACGCAGTCGAAGGCGCATAACGTGATCCAGATCGGCGAGTCGGGCCTCGGCGCGGGCATGAAGCCCTCGGTCGGCCGCCAGCTTGCGGAAGAAACCCGCGACCGCATCGAAGACGCGCTGCGCGGCGCGCACATGGTCTTCATCGCCGCCGGCATGGGCGGCGGCACCGGCACCGGCGCCGCGCCGGTCGTTGCCCAAGTGGCGAAAGAGCTCGGCGCGCTGACCGTGGCCGTGGTCTCCAAACCGTTCACGCACGAAGGCCAGAAGTGCATGGACATCGCCAACGAGGGCCTCGACGAACTGACCAAGCATGTCGATTCGCTGATCGTGATCCTGAACGAGAAGCTGGAAGAGATCTACGAAGACGACAGCATGCTCGAGTGGCTCGGCCATGCCGACGACGTTCTGAACAACGCGGTAGCCGGCATTGCCGAGATCATCAACGTGCCGGGCCATATCAACGTCGACTTCAACGACGTCAAGACCATCATGGCCGAGCAGGGCAAGGCGATGATGGGCACGGCCGTGGCTTCCGGCGTCGATCGCGCGCGTATCGCGGCCGAGCAGGCCGTGGCGTCGCCGCTGCTCGATGGCATCGATTTGTCTGGCGCGCGCGGCGTGCTGGTAAACGTGACGGCCAGCCGCTCGCTCAAGGGCAAGGAAATCAAGCAGGTGATGGAGACGGTCCGCGCCTTCGCGGCCGAGGACGCATCGATTGCACAGGGCATCGCGTATGACGACGCCATGGGCGACGAAGTGCGCGTGACCGTGGTGGCGACTGGCCTCGGCCGCGCGCGCCGCGCGCCGCAGCTGGTGACCACGCAGGCGCCGGTGGCGCGTACCGGCACTTACGACGCGGTAGCCGCTGCGCCGGCGGCGGCCGAGGCGGTGCCGGGCGCGAACCACACCTTCGAGCCGATCCGCACGCCGGCCGTCTGGCGCCGCGAACATGCGTCGGAGACGGTGCGCGCGATGGAGCGCAACGGCACCGAAACCTATGACATCCCGGCCTTCCTGCGCCGCCAGGCCGACTGATCCTGCAGGAAACCGGCGGGCGGGGCATACTTTGGCCTGTCCGCTTCCGTCGTCCCAGCGAAAGCTGGGACCCATGGCCCTGAAAACACCTGCCAACCCGAGTACTCCTGCAAGGACCACCATGACCATAAAAACCGGCGACCGCCTCCCCGAAGGCAAACTGGCCGAATATATCGAAGTCGAAACCGCCGGCTGCTCGCTCGGCCCGAATACCTTCAACGTATCCGATCTCGTCAAGGGTAAAACCATCGCCATCTTCGGCCTGCCCGGCGCCTACACGCCGACCTGCTCGGCCAAGCACGTGCCCGGCTATGTCGCGCATGCGGATGCGCTGAAGGCCAAGGGCGTCGACGAGATCTGGTGCATTTCCGTCAATGATGCGTTCGTCATGGGCGCCTGGGGCCGCGACCAGAAAGCCACCGGCATCGTGCGCATGATGGCCGACGGCAATGCCGATTTCAGCAAGGCGCTCGGCCTGTCTGCAGACTTCAGCCAGTTCGGCATGGGCACGCGCTCGCAGCGCTACTCGATGCTGGTCAAGGACGGCGTAGTCACACAACTCAACATCGAGGCGCCGGGCAAGTTCGAGGTGTCGAACGCGGAGACGATGCTCGGGCAGTTATGATCAAGCAACGCACCATCCGCGACACCGTCACCACGACCGGCGTCGGCCTGCACTGCGGCACGCGCGTCGTGCTTACGCTGCGCCCGGCACCGGTCGATCACGGCATCGTGTTCCGCCGCGTCGACGTCGAGCCGCCGGTCGAGTTGCCGGCCTCCGCGACGGGCGTCGGCGATACGCGGATGGCCTCGGTGCTGGAAAAGGATGGCGTGCGGGTTTCCACGGTCGAGCACCTGATGTCGGCCTGCGCCGGCCTCGGCATCGACAACCTCGTCGTCGACCTGACGGCAGAAGAGATACCGATCATGGACGGCTCGGCCGCCTCGTTCGTGTTCCTGCTGCAGCAGGCCGGCTGCGTCGAGCAGAGCGCGGCCAAGCAGTTCATCCGCGTCACGCAGGCGGTCGAGGTGCGCGAGGGCGAGGGCGCGAGCCTGAAATGGGCGCGGCTCGAGCCCTGCCACGGCTACCGGCTGAAGTTCTTCATCGAGTTCAACCATCCGGCCGTTGACGGCAGCGGCCAGATCGCCGAGGTCGACCTCGGCGCCGAGTCCTACATCGAAGAGATCGCGCGCGCGCGCACCTTCGGTTTCATGCAGGATGTCGAGACCCTGCGCGGCATGGGGCTCGCGCGCGGCGGCTCGCTCGAGAACGCGATCGTGATGGACGAGTTCCGCATCCTGAACACTGGCGGCCTGCGCTACCAGAACGAGTTCGTGCGCCACAAGATCCTCGACGCGATGGGCGACCTCTACCTCGCCGGCCATCCGCTGCTGGCCAGTTATACCGCGCACAAGTCCGGCCACGGGCTCAACAACAAGCTGCTGCGCGCGCTGTTCGCCGATCCGTCGTCCTATGAACTAGTGACCTTCCCGTCCCGCTCGGCCGCCCCCGCCGCCTTTTCGACCCAGCTCGAGCATGAGTGGGCCGGCGTGTGACCGTCACGCACGGCCGCCGTCCGCGGCCATGATCCGGCCCCGATCTCCGCTACCTTCGATGCCGCTCGGACATCCGATACCATGACCACGGATCCTGTCCGCAACCACGCCGAGGAATCGCCGCTGGCCGTCGTGTCGCTGGTCTGCAGCGGCATCATCTGGGGTTTCGCCTGGTGGCCGCTGAAGATTTTCGCGTCGCAGGGGCTCGACGGCCATGCGATCGCGCTGACTGCTTACGCATTGGTCGGCGTAGTTTCGCTCCCCTTCATCCTGCGCGAACGCCGCGCATGGCGAACAGAATTTCATCTGCTGCTGCTGATCGGTCTGTTCTTCGGTCTCGCCAATTTCCTGTTCACCTGGGCGCTGATGGTCGGCTCGGTCGTGCGCTCGATGCTGCTGTTTTTTTTGCTGCCGGCCTGGGGCGTGATCGGCGGCCGCCTGTTCCTGAAAGAGAAACTGGGCCCGCGCCGGCTGCTGGCCGTGGCGCTGTGCCTCGGCGGCGTTTTCACGATCGTCGGCGGAGTCGAGGTGTTCAATGAACCGATCACGTTCGCCGACATCACGGCCTTCATCGCCGGCATCGCCTACACCGCCGCCGGCATCACCAACCGCGCGGCGCGCGCGATACCGATGGCTAGCCGAACGCTGATGTCCTTTGTCGGCTGCACGGTCGTCGCGCTGGCGGGACTGGCCGTCCACACGCCCGAAATACCCAGCTTGTCCGCGAGCGGCTGGGGCCTGCTGTGCCTGTTCGCTTTCGTCTGGCTGCTGGGCGGCACGCTGCTGACGACCTACGGCGTGACGCACGTACAGGCCAGCCGCGCCGCCGTGCTGCAGGTGGCGGAGTTGCTGATCGCAGTCGTGTCGGCCGTGCTGATCGGCGGCGAGTCGCTGTCTGTCGGTGAATATGTCGGCGGCGCGATGATTCTTTCGGCCACGCTGATCGAGGCGCTGTCGCCGCCGGCCGATCCGCAGGCGCAGTCTTCCTGATCGGTACGCCGTTTCGTACGCTTGAGGCCGGCTTTGCAACGGTCTGACCCGCTCCTCGTCATCCCTGTAGATCGATAAAGTCTCGCCTGAAACCCAGCTTGTTCGCTTGGCACGCGGCACGCTCGATGACCGCGCTAAACAAGCACGAGGTGTTTTACCCCTAGACATGGTCGCAACACTTTGACTCGCCGGACAGGCTTCTTTCTCATGCGCGTGTCTGGCCGCATCCAGATTTATTCACATTGAACTGATTCGATCAACAATCGCGCCTCGCCTGCGATGGTGGTGCCGATGGCACGCCGTCGCAGATCTCTCTGTCCTGGCTTGCGGTGATCTGTTCGATGCGCGTGAAGCAGTTTGTCATCTTTATCTTTTTCCTGTTCGGCCTGCCTGTGTTGCCGGTAAAGGCACGCGCGACCGTCACGGACACCGACACCATCTGGCAGCGACAACGCGAGCGTGACGAGCAATTGCGTCGTTTGCAGACACCGGAACCCGATATCCGGCTGAATGTTCGACGATCCGCTCCTGCGCTGAGGCTGCCCTCCAACGAGCAACCCTGCTTCATCGTCGATGCCATTCGCTTCGACACGGGGGCCGCAGAGCTCTTCGGCTGGTTGGCACAAGTCATCGATGCCGATGCCGACGGTCAGCCTGATCCGGTAAAGGGCAGCTGTCTCGGCAGGATCGGCGTGCAGGCTGTGCAGAAGCGTGTGCAGGACGCGCTGAACCACCGCGGCTTGGCCACGACCCGCGTGCTCGCCGCACCGCAGGACCTCTCGCGCGGCGTGCTGACGCTCACCGTAATCCCAGGGCGGATACGCGCGCTGCGCTTTGCCGACGGCACGTCGCCGCGCGCAACAATGGGCAATGCCATGCCCGCGCAACCGGGCGACGTGGTGGACGTCGAGGTACTCGAGCATGGCCTGGAAAACTTCCGGCGCGCGCCGAGCGTCGAAGCAGACTTGCAGATCGTGCCGTCCGTCGATCCCGCCGCGCGGCCCGGTGACACCGATGTCGTCGTGCGCTGGTCACAGCAGCGGCCATGGCGGCTCAACCTGTCGGTCGACGATGCCGGAAGCCCGATGACTGGCCGGCTGCAGTCGGCGCTGACCTTTGCCATCGACCACGGCCTTGCGGTCAACGACCTGTTCTATCTGACAGTGAGCGACGCCATCGGTGACCGCCTTCCGGGCCCGCGCGATGCTCGCTCGCGCACCGTACACTACTCGCTGCCGTTGCGCGAGTGGCTGCTGTCGGCTACCCATGGCAGCTGGAATTACTTCCAGTCGGTCGCCGGCCGCAACGACACCATCATCTACAGCGGCAGCAGCCAGTCGAATGACATCACGCTCGGCCGCCTCCTGCATCGGGACGCGCAGCGCAAGACCAGCGGCAGCCTGCGCCTGTGGCACCGATCGTCCAGCAATCACATCGACGATGCCGAACTGCTGCAGCAGCGCCGCAGCACCGGCGGCTGGGAGCTGGGGCTGTCGCATCGCGAACGGCTCGGCACGGCGCTGCTCGACGCGAACCTTGTCTGGCGGCGCGGTACCGCCGCATTCGGCGCAACGGCCGCGCCGGAGGAGGCCCATGGCGAGGGCAGCTCGCGCATGCAGCTGCTGCGCGGCGATGCCTCGCTGTCGTGGCCATTCATGCTGGCTTCGCAGTCCTTTCGCTACAGCGCCGCCGTGCGCCGCCAATGGAACTTCACGCCGCTCACGCCTCAGGATCGCTTCGTCATCGGCAACCGCTACACCGTGCGCGGCTTCGATGGCGAGTCGGTACTCAGCGGCGACCGTGGCTGGCTGCTGAGGCAGGAAATCGGCTGGTCGCTCGCTGCATTGCGCAGCGAACTGTATGTCGGCATCGACACGGCACGCGTCAGCGGGCAATCCACGGCGCGGCTGGCCGGCCGCGAGCTGTCGGGCGTGGCCATGGGCGTGCGCGGCACGGCCCGTGGCTTCGCATGGGACGTGTTCATCGGCCAGCCCGTTTCCCGTCCCGAAGGTTTTCGCACGGCGGACGTCACCACCGGTTTCTACCTGAGCGCAAGCTATTAAGGAGCATCCTGATGGCCAGTTCGTATCGTTCACTGCAACGCCGCGCACCGAAGTTATCGAATGCATCGAGCGCATCGAGTGCATCGAGTGCATCGAAGACATCGCCAGCATCGAATACATCGAATCGCAGCATGCACCACGTGTCTCTTCGGGCAGTGCCGACGCCATTCCTGCCCACGCATTCGTTCACGCGCCTGTCCCTGCTAATCGCCGCGCTGTTCCTGCCGCTGCCGATGCTGTACCCGCTGCCGGCGCGTGCGCAAGTGATTGCCGACCCTGCGGCCGCTCCGCATCAGCGGCCCGTCATCCACTCGACCGCCAACGGCCTGCCGCAGATCGACATCACCGCCCCCTC
>JAMNXS010000124.1 GCA_023653025.1 Burkholderiaceae bacterium | reverse complement strand
GCGCTCGAGCGCGGCGGTGTCGAACGGCGACATCTGGACGCCGGTGCGGTTCATGCCGGTAGAGACTTGTTCCTTCATCATCGCTCCTCGGTGGTGATGGGCCTGTGATTCGGTCGGTGATTCGGTCAGTGCATGGCTCAGTGCAAGGTACCGGCGCTGATGCCGGAGCGGCGGGCGAGCTCGGTGCCAGGCGCCCAGACATAGCCGGCCGCCACGGCTTCGCTGGGCGAGCCGTCCTTGTGCAACTGGCTGCGGGCCGCCTGCGAGGCCGCGCTCTCGCCTGCCTTGTCGACGAATTGCGTGCCGGCGCGCCGCAGGTCGGCCTCGCTCTGCAGAGTGCGCCGCACAAAATCGCGCTGGCTTGCATAGGGCAGCGGCTCGGGGAACGGCCCGGCAAGGAGTTCGGCCGGATCGCGCCGCTCGTGCTGCTTGATCAGTTCACAGACGCGCTGGAAGTGCCCGAGTTCATAATCCAGAAAACGCTCCCAGATGCCTTTGAGGCGCGTATTGGTCTCCTGCTGCACGCAGCTGTAGTAGTTGTAGACCTCGCTGGCCTCGTGCAGCAGCCACTGCTCGAGCAGGGTCTCGTCGGGATCGATCAGCGATTCATACTGGGTGACGTGCTGCTCCTCGATCGACGCGATCTCGGCATACAGCTGGCGGGCAACCGGGTCGGCGAACAGCGGGCCCGCATTCAGGTAGTACTGGTTCACCTGGAACTCAGCCGAGACGATGGTCAGCGCATTGATGCGCGTGACCGGGGCCGCCGTGCTGCGGTCATACGGGTTGCAGACATCGTCTTCCGGCGCGCGGTGCTCGTCGATGGTCGGGCGGCCGGTCAGGATGTCGGTATAGCTCTGCAGGATGTTGTTCGGGTCCTTGCCCTCGAGCCGATCGAGCAGCGCGGAGAAGCGGTACAGGTGATCGAAGTCCTCGAGCATCCCGAAGCGGTAGGCTTGCGCCAGATAGGCGTTTGGCTCCTGCTGCGCGACGGCCGCGGTGATCTCGATGGCCGCCTGCTCGTAGCCCAGCGTGATTTCAAGCGGCGAATGATCGGGCCCGAGCAGCCAGTTAACCATCGTGGCCTGGTGCTGTTCGATACGGCGTATCTCCGCCAGCGGCACGCGCAGCTCGCGGTTGCGGCGCGCGGCGAAGTGCTGGAAGCGCTGCGACTCCTGCTCGACCCCGTTCATCAGGATCACGCGCACGCGCGTGAAGGCGTCGTCGTCGAGCTTGCTGATCGGCTTGCCGACCATTTCCCGCCACGTAAATTTCTGCTGGTCGAGCGGCGTGCCCCGGGCACTGAACAAATCGAAAGCCATTGCGGTGTCCTCCGTCGGTTGGCGCAAAGACCGGTGCGGAGGCAAGCGATATGCCAGCCTATCGAGGCTTCAGGCAGGCATGAAAAAAGCGGCGCACCGGGCGCCGCTTGATGTACGGGACGAATCGGAGTTCAGTCCGCCTTGACCGCCTCCACCTGAATGGCGAGCTTGATCTCGGGCGAGAAGCGCGGCAGGCCGATGTTCATGCCGAAATCGCTGCGGTCGAAACGGCCATGCGCGTCGGCGCCACAGACCTCGCGCTTGAGCATCGGATGAATGATGCATTTGAAGTGGGTGACATTCAGCGACAGCGGCTTGGTGATGCCGAGCATCGTCATCTCGCCATCGACGCCGACCAGTCGGTCGCCATCGAATTTCAGTGCGGTGCTACGATAGATGATGGTCGGGAATTTGGCGACGTTGAACATCTCGTCGCCGCGCGCCTTGTCATTCATCTTCGCATGACCGAAATCGACGGTGCCGGCGTCGATCTCGATCTCGATGCTGCCGCCGGTCTTCGAGCCGCGGTCGAGCACGACCTTGCCGCTGCTTTTCGTGAACTTGCCGCGCCAGAACGACAGGCCCATGTGGTCGGCCTCGAAGCTCGGATAGGTATGGCCGGGGTCGATGTTGTAGACCTGCGCCGATACTCCGGCGGAAGCCAGCGCCAGCAGCGCGCCAGCAAACCATTGCTTGATGCTCATGAAGATTTCCTCGGGTGGGGGTTGGTGAGACTCACTGTGCCAGAACGCGGAACTTGATGACAACCTCATCGGCGACGATGCTGGTGTCCTTCCACTCGCCCTCGCCGATACCAAAGGCGAGGCGGCGGATCGGCAGGCTGCCCTCGAACCACTGGGCATTGCCGTCCTTCTTCACCGTCATCGGGAAGCTGACGTCGGCGCTCTTGCCCTTCAGGGTCAGCTTGCCGCTGACCTCGAGCTTGCCGGGGCCGGTGGCGCGGATTTTCGTCGACGTGAAACCCGCCTTCGGAAACTGCGCTGCGTTGAACCATTCCTTCTTGCGCACTTCGCTGTTGTAGTCGGGGTCGCCGAGATCGAAGCTGGCGACCTCGATGTCGACGCTGGCCCGGGCGTTTTCGGGCTTGGCGGCATCGTAGTCGACCTGGGCGGCAAAGCGGTTGAACTTCGCATCGACCGGCACGCCCATCTGGCGGAAGGTCGCGCTGACGGTACTTTTGGCGGAATCGATCTTCAGCGGCGCAGCCAGCGCGGCGGACGCGCACAGCGCCAGCAGGGCAAGCAGGTGTCGGGTCGGTCGGGTCATGGTCTTCCTTCGAATGGCCGGGTTCAGGGCAGCATGCGCCGCAACAGGCCGTCGCGATCGACCAGCTGGTGCTTGAGCGCGGCCAGCACATGGATGCTGACGAAAGCCAGCATTGTATACACGAGTGTCAGATGCAGTTGCTTGAGCACGGGCTTGAGGACCGGATCGGCACCGATCGGCTCCGGCAGCGGCAGCAGGCCGAGGTAGACGACCGGCACGCCGGCCGCGAGGCTGTAGAAGTAGCCCGACAGCGGTACGGCAAACATCAGCAGGTAGAGCAGCGCATGCGTGAGGCTCGCCGCACGCCGCTGCCACGGCGGCATGTCGATGGCCGGCGGCGCGCCGCGCCAGAGACGCCAGAGCAGCCGCACGGCGGCCAGCGCGAGCACCGTAACGCCCAGCCACTTGTGCCACGAAAAGTACTTGAGCTTGGTCGGCGTGATGCCGGGGATGTCGACCATCACGACCCCGAGTGCAAAGGCGGCGACGATCAGCGCGGCCACCAGCCAGTGCAGCAGCACGGCGAGGCGATCATAGCGCGG